>NZ_CP150290.1:3400909-3711136 GCF_038051995.1 Paenibacillus sp. FSL H8-0537
TTGATGAATTTTCCAGGAGAAATCCCGTTCACCTTCGTAAAGCTGCGAATAAAATTCGCATAATCACCAAAACCCGATTGATAACAGGCCTCCGTAATACTCATACCCTCGGTTAAATAATATTTCGACAACTCGATGCGGCGACTGAGAATGTACGCTCGAATGGTGAGTCCGGTGTGCTTTTTAAATTGCCGACTGATATAGGTACTATTCATGCACAACACTTCTGACAAATGTTCAAGAGTCAGTTCCCTCGCTAGGTTGACCTCAATATAGTTCATCGTGTTGCGAACCAGCTCAGGCATAATGTCTGTTGGAACAAAAGTCTCACCCGTCAAGATTCCGCCGCTCAGTACATTGGGGTGGTCCAGTTCTGGGGGAGTGTTACTTCAGTAGCCAATCCACATATTCATCCTATGTCCAGCAATCTAGTGGATGAGCTGTTTTATTACGTCCAGCAGCGGGAGGAAGCTTATGTTCTTCAGCGCATGATGGACACAATTGGCTGGGGCTGTCAGACATACAATCGCTATGATCAGGAATACGGCTATGGAAAAAAAGGATGGATGTCCGAACGGTTCTGCCATTCGGAAGGACTTGTCACCGAAAAGTACGCGGATGGTACTCCAGCCAGCACCTGGTTCTGTCTGATGCCTTGGGCTGGCGGTTCGGTCATCGAGGGACTTGCTGGCGACTACTGGGAATATTCACAGACAGAAGATAGCCTGATCAATCATACAACGCATACAACGTGAGGACGAGGTGGGCACAGGAACGCCAATTCGTGCAGTTTATTATGGAGAACTTACGTAAAAACATAGCAATAATTGCGGTACTTCCTGCTTGAAATCATCAGTAAAAGGAAGCATGCCCTTATCATTTTCGTGAGATTTTAAAATAAATCGTGCATCACCCTCATATGAACTTCCATTTATAATTGTTACTATAACAGTGTAGAAAGACAATACGGATTGAATTAGGAGGGTTAAGATGTTGAAATGGAAGCGTTCTCTTACAGTCTTAGCGATGACGGCTTTGCTGGGAACGGCGGCGGCATGCGGCGGAGTGAATAACAATGCAGAATCCACTGCAGAACCTGCTGGTACTAATGCTGCGTCAACGGCTGCACCTAGCAATGAACCTGTTAAGCTGCGTATTATGTGGTGGGGGTCCCAGCCACGCCATGAGGCGACCTTGGCTGCGCTGGAATTGTACACAAAGAACAATCCTAATGTTACGTTTGAGCCGGAATACTCAGGCATGGATGGATATCTGGATAAATTATCGACACAGGCTGCCGCTAATAACGCACCGGATGTCGTTCAGCTTGATCCAGGCTGGATGCCGGACTGGATGTCGCGCAACCAATTGGTTGAGCTGGCTCCTGAGGTTGATATAAGCAAATTCGACGAGAAATTGCTGGCAGGAGGTCAACTTGACGGTAAGCAATACGCTGTTCCATTGGGTTCAGTTGCATTTGGTATGGTGTATGACAAGGCTGCAATGGATAAACTCGGTATTGCAAATCCGGTCAATGGCTGGTCATGGGATGATTTCTTCACCTTGGCCAAAGAATCCAAGTCTAAGCTGCCAAGCGGACAATATTTCACCTTGGATTATGCAGGTAACTACTTTATGTATTCAGCCTACCAATATGCTAAAGGTAAAGGCCAGGTTATCACTAAAGATGGGCATTTCAATGCAGATCAAGCAACCTATTTGGAATGGACCAAGAAATTTGAAGAGCTGCGCAAGGAGGGACTGGTTCCTCCAGCTGACGTAAACGCATCCGACAAGGAAAACGATCCGCAAATGGACTTGATGGCCGCGGGTAAGGTTTTGTTCCGGTACAGCTTTTCCAATAATTTAGGCACTTGGGACAGTATTAAACCAGGAGCTTATGCACTTGTAACTATGCCGCGTGCAGAAGAAGCAGGCGGATGGCTGAAGCCATCGATGTATCTGTCTGTCTCCAAAAATTCCAAGCATGCTGAAGAAGCCAAAAAATTCATTAATTGGTTTGTGAATGATCAGGAAGCAGCTAACATTTTGCAGACATTCCGCGGCCTGCCAGCTAACAAGGAAATAGCGACCTCTCTGGAAGCAAGCATGAGTGATCTGGATAAGGTTGGTTTAGGTCTCCTCCGTGCTACAGAGCCGGATGGTCAAACCTGGTCGGCTGGAGCAGGCGGCTGGACAAACTTTATCGATAAAGACTGGGTGCTTGTCAGAGATCAGCTCAGTTTTGAAAAAGTTACGCCTGAGAAAGCCTATGAGCAGCTGAAAGAAGCCGCGCAATCTTACGAAAAATAATGCAAGAACGAAGGCCCGGGGCAGTCTTGCTTCGGGCCTTGCATTTATTTCGGTAAGGAAGTTTAGTTCTTCTTTTTTATCGTTATATTTTGAAAGAATTCGAGCATTCCCCTCCTTTAGCGGGACATATACGGCCTATATACTTAAACTATAAAAATTAAGCACAAGAGGTGACCACAGATGAACCGTTCTACAGCCACTATAGCCCAAACTGCTGCGAAAACGAAAAAAAACTCATACTTCAAAAGCAGATGGAACGCTCCGCTAGCAGGATATTTGTTTATTTCCCCCTGGCTGATCGGGTTTCTAGCGCTTACGGCGTACCCGTTATTCTTATCTCTGTACTATTCATTTACCGATTACACGTTGATGCAGCCGATGAAGTGGATCGGGACCCGCAATTATGAGCGTATCTTTACAGCAGATCCCAAATTCATCCAATCCGCTAAGGTAACCTTTACTTATGTGCTGGCGTCCGTGCCTTTGAAGCTAATAGCCGCTCTCTTTGTAGCTATGATCCTAAGTAAGGCCGTAAAAGGTATCAGCATCTACCGCACAGCGATTTATTTCCCATCACTCATTGGAGGAAGTATCGGGGTATCACTGCTCTGGCGCAATATTTTTGGTGTAGACGGGGTCTTTAACAAACTGATTGCTGTCTTTGGTTTTGAAGGAAAGGGCTGGATTACCAATCCCGATACGGCGCTTGGCACGCTGATTCTGCTGACAGTCTGGCAGTTCGGATCTACCATGGTTATTTTTCTGGCAGGACTCAAGCAAATTCCGAATGATCTGTACGAGGCTTCTTCTGTAGATGGGGCAAGCAAAGTATCCCAATTCTTTAAAATCACGCTGCCGATGCTTTCACCGATTATTTATTTCAACCTGATCATGGCAGTCATTGGCGCTTTCCAAATGTTCACCTCCGCATTCGTGATCACGAACGGCGGGCCGATGAATGCCACTTATGTATATGCGATGTACTTGTATGAGAGGGCATTCAGCCGCTACGAGCTGGGATATGCTTCGGCACTTGCCTGGATAATGCTATTGGCCATTATTGCAGCTACCGTCCTGATTTCCCACACCTCGAAGTATTGGGTATTCTATGAAACAGACACTGGAGGGAGAAAACGCAAATGACAACAACACTAAAATGGAAGTCGGCGCTTCGTCATCTGTTCATGATTCTCTTCAGCTTCGTTATGGTTTATCCGGTTATCTGGTGGATCGGTGCTTCACTGAAACACAGCACAGAGCTTACCTCGCCGTCCATTTTCCCTGCTGCTGCGCAATGGAGCAACTTCACTAAAGGCTGGAACGCGGTTCCCGGACATACGTTTACCGATTTCTATCTTAATACCTTTGGACTTGAACTTGCTGTAATTGTCACAACATTGTTATCCTGTACACTGGTTGCCTTCGGTTTTGCTAGATTGGATTTTCCGTTGAAAAACTTTTGGTTCTCCATCCTCATGCTGACATTAATGATGCCTGGACAAGTGCTGATCATTCCTCAATATACCCTGTTTTATCAGCTGGGTTGGGTGAATACGTATCTCCCGTTCATCATTCCCCATCTGCTGGCTGGAGGGGCAGGCGGCAGCTTCTTCGTCTTCCTGCTGATCCAATTTATACGCGGTGTTCCCAGAGAACTAGATGAATCTGCCAAAATTGACGGGTGCTCCTGGTTCGGAATCTTCTGGAGAGTGGTCATGCCTCTTGCTTTTCCGGCAATTGTTACCGTGACCATCTTCTGCTTCCTGTGGAATTGGGACGATTTCCTGGGTCATCTCCTGTATATCAACACAGTAGACAAATATACGGTCGGCCTGGCGCTTCGAATGATCAATGATTCTCAGTCTGCTCAGGAGTGGGGTCAGCTGCTTGCCATGTCACTAGTGTCTATTCTTCCGGCAACCATCCTCTTTATGTTTCTCCAGAAGTATTTTGTGGAAGGGATTGCAACGACTGGAATTAAAGGATAAGATGTAAAAAAACATCTCTCAATAAACGGTAAAGCGTCGAATGCCCTTCGCTGCTTTACCGTTTATTGTGTCTGAACCGGACTTGAAGGGAGGTCAAGCATTTGCTCAATCCTTTTAAAAAATATAGAATTGACCGTCTGTTTTTTCATAGCTTTGCCATTGTGCTTATTGCAGTAATCGGTGTTACCGCATGGACAAGCTACAGCAATTCTTCCAAGGCGCTCGTACAGACCACCTCCCACTACCAGCAACAGCTTCTTGATGAATTGAATAATGAAATTAACACCAAGCTGGTCATGATCGAACAGATATCACTGTCCAGTTCCCGCGATAGCGAGCTGACCAATTATCTTCTGAACAGACAAGACGAATTTGAGAGATACCGCAGACGTGCTGAAGTGGAAAGCGCTCTTGCAAATTTGACTTATGCTATTCCTCTAATCCAAGGAATTGACCTGTATATGGATAATCCAATCCAAAGTGAACGGCAAAACTATATTCAATTCCGAAATTTTATGGATTTGGATACTAAGGGAAGAGCCGAATGTTTGGCGAAGAACGATTATTGCTGGTCCAAAGAGTATAGGTTCCCCAGTACGCAGGGCGAGATTCCTGTACTTAGCTTTTACAGAAAAATAGTCTTTGAGAATGACTATTTGGGAGTTCTAGTCGTTCACATCAAAGCCAACGAAATACGAAAACTGTTAACAGGCAATTCGGATGGATCAAACAGGATCATGGCGGATAGCGAAGGTCAGCAAATTATGAAAATAGGTGATGCGCTGGACCAGAACGATTGGTCTAGGTGGATTGATGTGAAAAGTAATAAATCCGGTTATGTCCATATTCCGGCAAAAGATGGCTCACATGATACACTGCTCGTCTACTCCAGAATGGATAATTCCATCTGGACGCTTATTGAATTTACATCCTGGAAACAAATCACGGCAAGCAGCCTGAAGCTGGCAGAATGGATCGGCTTGATCGGTATTGCAGCAGTCTTGCTGGTCGTGCTCCTGACCCACTTTTTAAGCAGGCAGTTTACGAAGCCTATCAAAAGGCTTGTAACTGCGATGCGAGTGTACTCCGTAGGAGGCGACAATGTAGAACTTCCGATGGATTATGAGAATGAATTCGGTTATTTATTCTCTGGTTACCGAAAGCAGAACGAGAGGATTGAAGAACTGTATCTCTCTTTGGAGCGCCGTTACGAACAGCAGCGGAAAGCCGAAATTGAGGCACTTCAGGCCAATATTAATCCGCATTTCCTTTATAATATGCTGGATCAACTGAACTGGATGGCGATTGAGGCAAGGCAGGATGAACTTAGCCGTATTTTGGAGCTGATGGGTCGTATGTTTCGGATCGGTCTATCCAACGGGAACAGTTTTATCCCAATAGCTGATGAACTGCTGCATATAAATTGTTATTTGGAAATCCAGCAGCTGCGCTGGGGAGAAGGACTTGAATACAGGATTGAGGCTTCCTCCGAGCTTCAGACGTTATATATTCCAAAGCTTACACTGCAGCCGTTCGTGGAGAATTCTATCGTTCATGGCTTCAACAAACAGAGAAGCGGCCATGTGTCAATCGTAATGGAGATAATTGCTAATACTGTGCACATTGTCATTGATGATAACGGTTCGGGACTAAAGCAGTCTGAAGACAGGCCGCATAACCGTCATACAGGAGGCTATGGTATACGCAATGTGAGAGAGAGGATTGCCGGATATTTCGGTGTGAGTTATGGAATTGTTCTGGGAGAACGTGAAGAAGGCGGAACAAGAGTGGAAATCACGCTACCGTTGCTGACAGAGCCACCAAGCAAAAATGACTGATCCCCGATATGATTAAAGTAAGCGCTTCCTTAGAGGGAGTGAGCGACGGGCGTGCTTTCGTACTTAAGGAGTTTAGGAGTTTAGGAGTTTAGGCGTTTAGGAGGTAAGCGTAATGTGGAAAATCGCAATCATCGATGATGAGCGGCAAGTCCTTAATGGAATGAAACGGGCGATTCCCTGGGATGAACTGGGAGCAGAGTGGGCTGGAGAGGCTATGAACGGAGAGGACGGCCTGGAGGTAATCCGCCGTACCCTACCGGACATTGTAATCACTGATCTTTATATGCCCGTGATGAGTGGGCTGGATATGATGGAGCAGCTGAGGAAGGAAGGATTTAAAGGCAAAATCATTATTCTCAGCGGTTATTCGGATTTTGAGCATGCGAGACAAGCTTTAAGGTTTCAAGTGACCGAATATGTATCCAAGCCAATCAGTCTGCCAACGTTAAAATCCATTTTGAGCAATGTCGTACAGGAACTGGAGGAGGAGGAGGAGAGGCGAAATAGGCAATGGGAGCTTGAGTTTAAAATGACGCTGTATGAGCCTTTTGTTGAAAAGGAGTGGGTCCGCTCCGCAGCTGTAGGTACCCTTGACCATGCATATAGAGACAGCACGCGTCTTCCTCCGTCTTATCTTTTTTGGCAGGAATGCAAGCATGTCACAGTTGGCATCGAGCTGATTCGGGATGAACGAGCCGGATGTCTATCCGTCTCCGATTGGAACCTGTTCCGGTTTGCAGTCAGTAATATTGCTTGTGAAGTAGCCCGTAAGCTGTTCCCTGATCTGGAATATGCAGAGCTGCACAGTACCCGAGCATTACTGATTATTCACCCGGATGCAGGAAATCTCGAACAGTTAGAAAACAAGCTGAAAGAGCTGGGGATCAGGCTGATTGACAGTATTGGCAGTTATCTAAAGCTGATTACACGTATAGGAATCGGGGGAGTGAAGGATTCATGGACCAACCTCTCAGACTCAACAGAGGAAGCTTTCCGTGCGATGGATCAAAGGGCATTGCGTGCCGCCTCCTCACATGAAGTGTATAGATACCAGGAGAACAGCAGCAGCGAACCGGGTAATGTCGCCCTCTTTCCGGTCAAATTCTCGTATAAGCTGGCAACAGCAATGAAGGCATCGCAGGAAGTGGAAGCCCATCAGCTTGTACTGGAATATATAATGGAAATGAAAAATCAAGAGGGGATCTCGCAGGGATACGTACAAATGCTTGGGAGCGAGCTGTGGGGAATTATAACCTACTCGCTGTATGAATCCGGCTTGGTACTGGATGACCTGTTCACCAATGACCAGATTGCCAAGGAAATCAATAGCCTGATCGTACCGGACCAGCTGGCAAGCTGGCTGATGGACAAAATCACCAAGATCTGCAGCAGCAGACAATGGAAAGGAAGCAGCAAGCACCGGCAGGTTGTCGAATTCATGACCAGTTACATTCATGAGCACTATGCCGAAGAGCTGACACTCGCCGAGCTGTCGGATAAGGTATACATTTCACGGAACCACTTGTCTATTATTTTTAAAAATATGACCGGAGAAACCTTTAACAATTACCTGACCCGAGTTCGGATCGAGAAGGCGCGCGAGCTGCTTATGGAGCGGAATATGCTGGTGTATGAAGTGGCGGAGCGGGTCGGTTATAAGAACATTCCCTACTTCAGCACACTGTTCAAAAAAATAACCGGTATGAATCCTACAGAACTCATAAAAAACTAATAATTGAACTTCCCAAAGCTAAGCTCTTTTATGGAGAGATTGGAGTGAAAAGCCCACTCTCTCTATAACTGGGCTTTTTGCTGTTTGCGAGAGTAAATTCGGCAATAATCAGAAATTTTCTTTTCGTAAAAAAACAAATCATTATAGTGTTATTTTAAAATGATTCGTGCATCGTTCTCCTATAAATTTCAATTTTGAATTGGTAAGCTATAACCAAGCAAAAAATGTAAGCGCATACAGTATGCATACAGTATTAAATTTAGGAAAGGGGGCAATTCACATTTCAATACCGAACGCGCTGATTGAGAATGAGTGCTCTGTAGATCAAATGCGCACGATTATTTTACAGCAAGTTACATGATAAAAGGAGGAACACGTATAATGATTAAAAAAATTCGGAGAAAGACACTTGCGGTTTCAATAGCTGGCGCGCTTCTGCTGTCTGTTATGACTCCAGTGCCATTTTCCACCCCAATTCAGGCAGCTCCGACAGTTGCAGCTCCGGCACAGGTAACCGCCGATTGGTACAAGACCTATCAGACAATGGATGGGGTAGGTGCCGCTTATGCGTACACGGATTCCATTCATATGATGCAGTTGGCTACGGCTGGTCATCAAGACACCGTCAGGCATCTGCTGGATCTGACCTTCAGTGAACAAGAAGGCACGGGCCACGACATTGTTCGGGTCATCATTGGTGATAATGGAGGCCTTGCCACTACAGGCGCCACAGCAGCCAGCCCAGGGTTCAATCCTCTAACAGGTTTGCTTGCAGATGTCAGCAACCCTGGTTTCGATGTTGAAGGAAATGCCATTCCCATGAGGGGATCAGCGGGTCAGTATGGTTATAAAATAGAAGCTGAAAACCGCTATGCAGACGGCAATACCGACAGTATCTGGCCTGTTGAACCTGAACACGCTCCAGGCACGCTGGTACCGGTGCAAGATTTCGTCTGGGATTATCCGTCATGGAATCAGCCAATTGGCAATGACGATGGAGGACCAACCAATCTCCTTAGCGCACCGGGGGAAAATCCTGTTGTAATTAAAAACTCGCCGCGTACCCGTAAAGAGCTGTTCGATTTCGATCAGGTCTGGACGATGCGTCAGGCGATGCAGTATGGCGTCAAGCAATTCTATGCTTGTACGTGGACCGTACCTTACTGGATGAGCCAATCTTCGACCAATTCACCGAGCAAAATTGTACGTGGCGACACAGCTACCATAAACGGTAAACCGGTAAAAATTTACTATCAGGCCTACGCAGATTATCTCGTTCAGTATATCCGGGGAATGTGGGAGCAATGGGGGATTCCGATCACTCACATCAATCCCTTCAACGAGGTTGATCTTGCAGGCGGAACAGCTTCATATGTAACAGAGCTAATTAATGGGTATATCGGTCCTACCTTGAAAAAATCGATGCAGCCAGGCGGGGCCCTTTATGATATCCAAAACCCAGACGGAAAGCTCATTGACTTTATTCCGCAGCTTGCCGCTGTGGACGGTACCAATCTCAGCGCCTCACTAAGCAGAGGCGGCGAAGTGTTCTCTCAAACCGACCCTGATAATGCATTGGACAAAAATCCGTATCTCGACTTATTTACCACCCATTTGTATGGTACGGTCGGCATAGGGACGGATGAGAACAAACTGTATCATACAGGTGACTTTTCCCAGAGTCCTCTGGATTATTCAAAGGATGGAAGCAAGTATCCCGAATACCTGACCAAGTATAAACTGTGGCAGGCAGAGTTTATGAATCAGGATACCGCTGACGGATCAGCCGGTGCATATACGCAGCGGTACGGCAATCAGAATATCAATGACGCTGTGCGCTGGTCTAATTTGATGACCAATATGTTCAGCAGCAACCCCGGCTTTAACGGCTTCGTCTGGTGGAGCATGTGGGATAGTAACGGAGCGGACGGTTCTGACCTGATTCGCTTCGTCACTACCAACTCTCAACAGGAGCCGGGACGTATCAGTACGTTAACTGGTGAATATCGTATATTCAAGCGTTTCTACGGCTACGGGCATTTCTCCCGGTTTATGAATCCCGGCGATGTTCGTTTTGATGTTACACGTGTTCCCGCAGCCGATATGAATGTTATTGGGTTCAAGAACCAAAATACCAATGATTACTCGATCACGGTTTCCAATGCCAAAAATGATGACAGCATTCAGCCGCTTGAATTCAGCCTGAAGGATTTCCCGACAGGCACTACAAGTGTAACCGTGTTCCGTACTTCAGGAAGCGAAAATCAGAAGAAGCTGGGAACGATTCCGGTAACGAATGGCAAGTTCGTCATCGACATCCCGTCCGCCAGCATTGTTACTATCGTTCCGTCTCAGGGTACTTTTGCCACCTATAAGGGCCTTGACGGCGAACGCGACATTTTCTCCACTCTTGAGGCGGAGGGAAATGATAACGGCATACCTGGCGACAGCGCCGGAAATGCCGGCCGCGCAGGCGAGGCGGTGTCACTCGGTGCCGGTGAATACCTGGCCTATAAAAACCTGAACTTCGCAGATGGCTCCGCCAACGGCGGTGTTGTCCGCAGACACTTGTTATATTTGACCGCTCAGACGAAGTCGGCTCAAGGAGGGAGGCTTACCGCTTATGTTATTCCGGTAGGAACCGCTGTGAGCAGCAGTGCTGATGTCCAGTCCAACGGTACGCGAGTAGCGGAAATTTCGGTTCCAGCCAATGAAACATACGGTAAATTTCAGTCGATGGTCAATACAGGCGATCTTAGCGCCTATGGCCATAAGGATCTGTATATGATTGCCGAACCGAACGGATCTAATGGTGCGATTATCGTTGACCGCTTCCTGTTCGGAGCCAATGATTCCGACTGGAGTCTTGCCGCTAATAACTCGGTGGCATCCATACCAGGGAACCTACTGCAAAATGGAGATTTTGATACAGCAACGTCCTCCAATACAAATAATTGGACCACAGGACGTTACAATAATGGAAGCTTTGAAATGGTTGTGAATGGACCTGCGTTAACTGCGGATACCATTCAGAGCTACTCGGGCCTTTCCCGATATCTGAAAAACAACGCTACCTCGAAGGTTGCCGGAGCTGGGAAGATGTCGGGCCGCATTGATTCCGCGCAGCAATATGACGGCATGTGGCAGGATGTTACCGGAAAGCTGAACAAGGGAGAGAGCTATAACTTTAAGGGCTATTTCCTCTCTATGATGAGTCGGCCTGAGAGCTATGATGTCGCAGCGGAAAATCCGGGTGACGTGGAAGTTGCACTTGTGTATTACGACAAGAACGGTAATCAGCTGGGCATGAACGGGGTTAATGAGCGCGATATGCCTGAGCCTTACGCAGCCCGTGAGGCTGGTGATCCTGCTTATTGGAGCAACGGCAAGTTTATCGGGCGCATACTTGAAGGCGGGCCGCTCACCCTAAGCTCTTTCCAGCCCGTTGACGTGAAGGTTGCAGACTGGCATGAGACGCCTAACCAGCCGTTTACTTATGATGAACCGGCAGGTACTGCGAAGGTGGTAATAGCGGTGTATGCAAAGGATGCCAACATCCTGTATGCGGATCAGCTGTCGCTGACTCCTGAGCTTGTAGCTTCATACAGTATTTTTATTGACGGCGTTCAGCCAGCTAATTTTGATGCTACCAGACATGATTACGCCTATACGGTATCTGGCAGCACCATACCGAAAGTAACGGCAGTTTCTAACGATCCTGCTGAACTCATTAGCATTTCGCAGGCGGACAGCACACAAGGTACCGCAGTTGTCCGTTTTATCAAAGGCGAAAATGTTAAGTCGTATAAAATTTCCTTCAGTACGAACGAAATTATTGATTTTACCAATGGCCTTCCAGTAGATTGGGAAGTCATGAATCCGGTTGAGCCGCAAAATGCATTAAGCTATAGCGCTGAGGGTGCGACGATCAAGACGTTGAAGGGCGATACGGATTATCCCAACAGCCATAATATGCTGCAGTTTCCGGGTTCAGCTGAAGGCAGCTGGACGCTGACGGCGAAGCTTGCCGTAGATAAGCCGCTTAATGATTCTGCAATGGGTGAAAATTCCCAAGTGGGGCTTGGCATCAGCCGAGCATCTAGCGGTGAGTTTTACAGAATAAATGCGCGAAAAGTAAGCACGAATATCAAAGTTAATAATTCAGGCAAAACAGGCAGTACCGCATTTACCAACAATACCAATCAGACCAATTTGAGCGGTACAAACTACTTTCTCCGAATTGTTAAGGAAGGAAATACGGTTCAAGGGTATTTTTCGACGAATAGCGGCACAACTTGGACGCCTATGGGCAGTTCGTCAACTTATGCCCCAGATTTCTTCAAGGATGCAAAAGTTCAATTGTATGGAACCAATGTCAGTGCCTCGACCGATTTCAAGGTTACCTTCTCGAGCGTGACATTGGTTAAGACATTAGATGAATCCGGAGGACGGGGTGAGGATCAACTCGCTGTAGAAGAAGCAGCCGCGCTAATCGGTAACCGGATAACGGTTCCGAATGCAGCTGGTGATGACGCAGCTGCGCTGAAGACCAAAGCACAAGAATACCTTAATAACAATGAAGAGCTGAAGGCGCTTGGAGTGACCACAGCACTTTCCTACCAGAATGGTGGCTTTACGCTAATCATAACGAAAGGTAGCGCAAGCGTATCGATTGGCCTGCTTACCATTGTGGCCGGTGTGAAATCCACAAGGGATTTTGAGGATCAAACGGTACAAGGCTTCAAGCCAAAGGGCAGTGCTGGCGTGACGCTTACGGCTACCAACGAAGCCAACCATACTCAGGGAGGAGCTTATTCCCTCAAAGTAACCGGCAGAACCGCCAATTCGGACGGCCCGTCCGTTAATTTGAAGGACGCTGTCAAGATTGGCAATGAGTACAAAGCTACTGTATGGGTTAAGCTGATTGACCCGGCAAGCGCTCAGCTTAAGCTGACAGCACTGGTCAATGCCCCAACGCCTTATTACATCAGTCTTTCAACCCAGAACGTCAGTAAAAACGGAGAGTGGGTCAAGCTGGAAGGCACCTACCGTTATCTGCACAATGATGTCACTCTATATGTAGAAAGCCCTAACAGTGCTGCAGCATCGTATTATATTGATGACTTTAGCTTCGAAGATACAGCGCTGCAGAATATTGTACCTCTTAAAGATGTCTATAAGAGTGACTTCCTGCTTGGAAATGTACCGGGCAATAATGAAATTACCCCGGGCAACGGGCAGAATGCCTTCTTTAACTATCATTTTAATAGTGTAACCTTTGGCAATGAGATGAAGCCGGATGCGCTGCAGAAGAACAAGGGTACCTTTACATTTACGAGGTCTGATGAAATGACAGCAAAGTCTCAGGCTATGGGAATGAAAGTACACGGACATGTACTGGTATGGCACAGTCAGAGCCCGGCATGGTTTACACAGCAAGTGGACGCAGCGGGCAATGCATTGAAGGATCAGGCAGGCAACCCAATCTATCTCAGCCGCGATGAGGCGCTCGCGAATATGAGAACCCACATCCAAACTGTAATGGAACACTTTGGGGATAAGGTAATCTCGTGGGATGTCGTCAATGAAGCCATGCAGGATGGGCCACCAGCTGTTGCTGACTGGAAGGATGCGCTCCGGCAGTCCCCCTGGTACTACTCCGTAGGTCCTGACTTTGTGGAGCAAGCATTTATTGCGGCAAGGGAAGTGCTGGTTAAACACCCAGAATGGAACGATATCAAGCTGTATTACAATGATTTCAATGACGAGTTTCCGGAGAAGCGGGACGCCATCTACGACATGGTTAAAGAAATCAATGACCGTTACGCGCTGACTCATCCCGGAGAAATGCTGGTTGACGGAATCGGACTGCAGTCACATTACGATATGAGAACGAAGCCTGCCAATGTGGAAGCAGCAATTGTCAAATACGCTTCCCTTGGTGTTGAAATCTCCATAAGCGAACTTGATGTTCTCGCTGGAATGAATTCCTCCCTTTCTGCAGAGTGGGCGGAGAAGCAAGCTAATTTGTATGCCCAATTGTTCCAGATCTATAAGAAGCATGCCGATAAGATTGCGCGTGTCACCATCTGGGGATATACAGACAGCTCCAGCTGGAGAGCCAGCCAGAATCCTCTGCCTTTCGTTGGTTCTCTGGCACCGAAGCCGGCTT
This sequence comes from Paenibacillus sp. FSL H8-0537, assembly GCF_038051995.1. Classification (NCBI taxonomy): domain Bacteria; kingdom Bacillati; phylum Bacillota; class Bacilli; order Caryophanales; family Paenibacillaceae; genus Paenibacillus; species Paenibacillus sp. FSL H8-0537. The sequence continues at coordinate 3,414,953 of NZ_CP150290.1, forward strand.
ATTATGCCATTATCAATCCGGAGAAATATCTGGCCGAGCATCCGCTCTATATCACACCTGAAACCAAGAGCTCTACTGCGCTGTATGGTACGCCGGATATCAATGGAACCATTGATGACATCTGGAAGGATGCGCCTGAGATTCAAATCGATAACCAACTGATGATATCGTCCGGAGCATCCGGAACAGCGAAAACGCTGTGGGACGATGAAAACCTGTATGTGCTGTTTCAGGTGAAGGATACGCAGCTGAGCAAAGACAACGCAGATAAGACAAAGCAGGACTCAGTCGAAGCCTATGTGGACGAGGACCGCATCAATGCATGGCCATACCGCGAAGATGACGGACAATACCGGGTCAATTTTGCCGGCGAGCAGTCCTTCAAGTTCCTCAGTAATTCGACACCGGCGGTTTCTCCCGGATTTGAATCGGCGGCATTAACAGCCGGAACGGAATATACGGTGGAAATGAAGATTCCGTTCAAAACCATCACCCCGGTAAACGGGACACAAATCCGGTTTGATGCACAAGTAAACAATGCAACGGGAGCGAATCTGGTCGGCGTGGCAACCTGGAATGATCTGCTTGGCAGAGCGACAAAGTCGACAGAGGTGTTCGGCAGCCTAACCCTTATCGGCAAAGGAGATCAGGCTCCGCCGACTTGGGCAGGTGGCAGCAAGCTGGAAGCTAATGATGTAACTAGCACCGGAGTCACCTTGTCGTGGCCAGCGGCTGCGGATAACCTAGGAGTCATCGGTTACCGGATCTACAACGGTATCGATGAGGTACCAGTTACCGTAGCTGGCGGCAAATCCATTGAAACGGTAACGGTAGATGTATATCATCAGCTGTTGTCCGGATTGATGCCAAATACACAGTATACCTTCAAGGTGGAAGCAGGAGATGCTGCCGGCAACTGGAGCACAGACGGACCTTCCGTTTCGGTAACTACACTGCCGACGTCAGACACCACGCCACCGGTTTGGGCAGAAGGAAGTATGCTCGCGGCCTCCAATGTCACGAGTAAGGGACTGACCTTGACGTGGTCGGCGACGGCTGCGGATGATAGCGGTATTGCTGGTTACCGGATCACGAATGGAGTTGATAACAAGTCCGTTACGGTTACGGATGCCGTGTATACGGAGACTGTAACCGGGTCTGTATACAGTCATCAAGTAACGGGATTAAAACCGAATACGCAATATACGTTTAAGATAGAGGCCGGGGATACAGGCGGGAATTGGAGTACGGGCGGACCATCTGTTTCAGCAACCACACTGCCGGCTTCAGACACTACCCCTCCGTCATGGTCGGAGGGAAGCAAGCTCGAAGCCTCTCAAATAACGGCTTCCGGACTCACCTTGACATGGACGGGGTCTACAGATAATACAGCAGTCACGGCTTACAAGATTTACAGCGGACAGGAGGAGATTGCGACGCTGCCTGGAACGGTGCATAGGTACGAGGTGTCCGGACTTGCGGCGGGCACAGGGTATGCGTTCTCGGTGCAGGCAGGTGATGCGGCAGGAAACTGGAGTATGGACGGTCCAAACACCCGTGTAACCACGCTCAGCAACAGCGGGGGGCCAGCGGTTCCGACACCAGCAGCAACACCGACACCTACGCCAACAGCAACACCTACGCCGACACCGGTGCCAGCAAGTGATTTTAAAGATCTGGGCAGCAAATACAGCTGGGCTTCTGAGGCGATTGATGCGCTGTATGCAAAGGGTATTATTAAAGGAACCTCCGAAACGACCTTTAGTCCGGAGAAAAACATTACGAGAGCCGACTTTGTGCTGCTGCTGGTGCGTGCTCTTGGCCTCGATGCAGAAGCCGATACCCATTTCGCAGATGTAAGTCAAGGAGCATACTACTATGAAGCCCTCAGTATTGCTAAGAAATTGGAGATTATCCAGGGAATGGACGGCAATAACTTCAATCCGAAGGGAGAAATCTCGAGGCAGGATATGATGGTTATGGCAGCCAGAGCGTTGAAGGCAGTGAATAGGCTAACCGCCAGTGACAGCGCCGGAGACTTAAGCGGCTATACAGATGGAACGAAGGTTGCCAAATACGCCATCGATAGTATAGCAGCCCTGGTCAAGGAAGGGATTATCCACGGAGATGGAAAATCCCTTCATCCAACCGGAACAGCTACACGAGCGGAAGCGGCAGTAATTATCTACAGAATTTACGGAGAGTAAGCTTTAAGTAAAAGCCATCCTAATTATAGGGAAAAGCAAGAAAGAAGCGAGAGAAGGAAGCTGTTGAGGCTTCCTTCTCTCTTTTTTTTCTAGATTCGGGAGAAGAGTGTTTTTGGAATGTTACAGCTTGCAAATGGATAGGATTGTGAACGTTCAGGCTAGTTTTATACAATTATTTATTTATTTATTTATTTATTTTTTTGTGAGGTTTAACTTAGAATAGGAGAGAGTCATTTGGCGAATTGCCCGTTTCGCCGCAAACGGGACTGTTCAAGCTTGAAGCGTGGCCGTTTATCGATTAGAGAAATATATCCTTAGGAGGTATTATAAGTGAATGCTATCATAACTAATCCTATCATGTGGTCAGATGTTCCGGATGTTGACGTAATTCGGGTTGGGTCTGAGTTCTATATGACTAGCACCAGTATGCATTCAATGCCGGGCTGCCCGATTATGAAATCGGTTAACTTGAAAGATTGGGAAATTGTAAATTATATATATGATACCTTTGAGGATAATGATGCCCATCGGCTGCTGAACGGAGAAGGTATTTATGGCAAAGGCTCTTGGGCGGCATCGCTTCGTTACAAGGATGGGGTGTTCTACGTTTGTTTTTCATCCAATGACATGAACCGGTTTTATATCTACCACACAACTGATATTGAACATGGAATGTGGGAGCGTTCGGTAATACCAGATCTTTACCATGACCCGGGTCTTCTGCTGGATGACGATGGCCGCAATTATATCATCTACGGCAATGGTGATATTCGTATTAAAGAGCTTACGGAAGATCTTACGGCTATGAAGCCGGGTGGAGTCGACCAACTGCTGCTCGAAGGCGAACGGACTGACATAGGTCTGCGGATCGAAGGGTGTCATGCATATAAAATGAACGGCTATTACTACTTGTTCTTTATTGAATGGCCGAGAACCGGAAATAAGCGCAGACGTCAGATATGTTACCGTTCGCGTGAGCTTCTGGGTCCCTATGAGCGAAAGATAGTCCTGGATGACGACATGGGCTATTATAATAACGGTTTAGCACAGGGCGGTATTGTCGATACGCCAGATCACGAATGGTATGCAGTACTGTTCCAGGATCGTGATGCGGTTGGTCGGGTTCCTTGTGTGCTTCCCATGAGGTGGGAGGACGATTGGCCTGTAATCGGGGATAACGGTACAGCACCTAATGTAGTTATGACGAAGCTTCCCGCTGCTGAACCGAAGCCGCTTGTTATCAGTGATGGATTCGACTATGCTGCTGACCGGCTTGCTCTGAACTGGCAGTGGAATCATAATCCTGATAACAGGCTTTGGTCTGTTACAGAGCGGCCTAGCTATTTGCGGCTCAAAACCGGTCAAATCGCAGAGGGCATTTTGCAGGCTCGCAATACGCTGACGCAGCGGACGGAGGGACCAGCCTGCAGCGTAGAGACAGTGCTGGAGATATCCGGAATGCAGCCCGGTGACCGGGCAGGAATGGTGGCGCTGCAGAATGGTTTTGGAACTGTTGGGATTGCAGCCGGTGAGCAAGGACAGTTCAGTATTGATATGTGTATCAACGGCGGTGACGGATACGAGGATACGGTGGAAAGCGTTGTGTTCACTGGTGAAAGGGTTTATCTTAAAATTTATTTTAATTTTGAGGACAGCATCGACCAGGCAAGGTTCTTTTATTCGGAAGATGGGATCGCGTGGAAGCCGATCGGCCGGACGCTGCAAATGAAATACACGCTGGATCATTTTATGGGGTACAGGATTGGCCTCTTTAACTATGCGACCATTCAGTCGGGCGGTTATGCTGATTTTGATTATTTTCATTATAATAGGCAGAATTAGGATGAAATGAGCAGTTGTATAGAGCCTGGCTAAGCTACAATTTTTGGAGCAAAGGGAATTCATAGGAAAACCCTTTGCTTTTCTTAAGTAAAGACTATATGCTCCTGATATGCTCCGATTTATTAAACCCCACCTCTTGCTTTGTGATTTACCCAGGATTTGGTAGCTTGGTTAGGTAGCTTGGTTAGGTAGCTTGGTTATCGTGTATTGAATGGTCTGCTTGGAATATTTGTCCTTTCTTTGGATATTTCAATAAGTAGTCAGTAAAAATTAATGCTGTAAATTTTTATCCATGCAATCGGGATTTTTGATCATTAAAAATGGTTATGAATGCAGAAAGTGTTGTGAATGAACTTGAGTATGGGAGTGAGATCCTTATGTATGGAATCATTATTGTCGACGATGAATTATTTGTCCGCAAGGGATTGATTGAAATGATTGATTGGGAAAGCAGCGGTTTTGAGGTGATAGGTGAGGCAGACAACGGAGAAGACGCTCTGGATCTAATCTGCAAGCTGCAGCCGCATCTTGTCATTACTGATATTCGTATGCCAAGCCTAGACGGAATCGGACTGATTCAAGCCGTAACAGAGGCGCAGCTTGAAACCGAATTTATTATTATCAGCGGGTATAACGACTTCCGGTACGCCCAGCAGGCGGTTCGGTATGGGGTGCTGGATTATGTGCTCAAGCCTATTAATGAGAATGAAATTGTGAAAGCGCTTCATAAATATCGTGACAAGTTTTCTGCACAGAAACAGCTACAAGAGAGACTTATTACACATGAGGGAGAGAAACTGATTGAGACGCTCATCCGCGGTGAAGCTAAGGACAATGTTCTCGAGGCTTGGGAAAAGCATTGGACTGGGATGGGAGCGAAGGAATTCATGTACGGATTGCTGGAAATCAATAATGTGTTTCCTTGGGGAGACAGGCTCATCCCTCCTAAGGCAGAACTCAAAAATGCAATTCAGCAATCGGTTCAGCAGATTTGTTCGGAAACTCCGATTGTGTACGAGCATCGCCGCGCATTTGGATTTATTATACCTGATCTCTATTTAAGCGGACATAATGGAGATGCCCGGAGCTTCATGGCAGATTGTCTGCTCCAGCTCGATAATCTCTTCTCATTAGACATTCAAGCCTATGTGGGCAGAACGGTAAGCTCCTTCATGCTGTTGAAGCATTCTTACGTCAGTGCCAAGGAGACCGTGCAATATAAATACTTCAGACACACCCAGCGAATCTTGCTGCATTCGGACATTGCCGATATGGATCTCAATTATGTCCATATCAGGGACGAGGTGCACCGGACAATCATCGAAGCCATTGAAGAGAACAACGAGCATCAGCTTGTTTTGGTTATCGACCGAATGTTTACGGAGTTTGCAGAGAAGGTTGTATCACAGGAAGCTATAAAAGCGGCCACTATCCAATGTGTCCACAGTGTGCTGAATACGGTCAGAAGTATGGAAGGAGATGAAAAACGGCTGGCAAGTCTTGTGCCGATCATGAACTGGCAGGATCATAACATCACATTTAGCGAGCTCCGGGCATTATTTGAAACCTTTGCTCTGGAGGCTGCCGGGTTGATTCAGAGTCTCTATCAAAGCTATGGAAGTGGCGGGATTTATAAGATTAAGTGTTATGTTGATAAAAATTTTCATGAAAATCTAAATCTGAAGAGTATTGCTAATCAATTTTATATGAATTCTGCCTATCTCGGACAAATATTCAAAAAAAACTATGGTATGTATTTCAACGACTACTTGCTCCAGCTGCGTATTACTGAGGCGAAGAAGCTTCTAAGACAGACCGACTTGCGGATTTATGAAATTGCCGAACAAGTGGGCTTTAAAAATGCTGATTATTTCGTGACTCAATTTGAAAAGCTGGGACAGATGACCCCTACGGAATATAGAAATCGGATCGGCAAGCGCTAAAGCGAGGAGGGGAAGGGGAATCTATGAATCTACTGAATAATATCCGGCTGCGGAACAAAATGTTTCTGGTATATTTCCTTGGTGTCATTGCTCCTATCATTCTGACGAATGCGATTTTTTATAATATTATTACCGAGAATGTAAAAGAACAAAGAATCAATGATATTGACCGTGCCGTGGAGCAAATTAAAAATGAATTCCAGTTAATGGTTGACCAAGGTGTAGGGTTGTCTTCCTTTTTTTATGCGGATTACAAAACCAATGAAGTGTTAAACATGAATTTCACGCATACGGAAGACTATGTAGAAGCCTATGATCTCTATTTAAGATCAATTCTGAACAATTACTCCCCGTTCTCTTCTTCTCTGCAAAACAAAACGATATATGTAGACAATCCCACGCTTTTGAATTCAGGAAATATCGGCATATTATCCGATGAGGTTCGTGAAGAAGCATGGTATAAGCTTTGGCTGAAGGATGCGACACCACAGCCTGTATTCGTTCGCATCGAAGACCCGGAGGGCAAGTTTCAATCTTTTTCGCTGCTGCGGAGAATGGATTATTTCGCGGATCGAATGGACAAGGAAAAGCTGATCAAACTTGACTTCAAGACGATTGATATCACAGAAATTTTTTCTAATTTGAATGTGAAGGGAGATATGTACCTGCTGGGTCCAGGAGACCGGATAGAATACACAACCAACCGGGCAATTGACTGGCAGGCTAATACCAAGCATCTGTACAGCTCCTTGAAATCAGATAATCTCATTCAATTTGAAAAGGGATATGGCAGCATTAGTTATCTGCGCGGCTGGAAGATCGTGGGTACCATCAATGAGCATGAGATTATTAAGGCGGAGGTGAAGTCCCGCTATTTCATTCTTTGGTCCGGTTGCGTAATGATGATTTTTCCTACTGTAATTATCTTATTTATTACAAGATCCATTAACGTACGGATTATCGAAATCCTGAAGCATATGAAGAAAGTAAAAACACAGAACTTCCAGATGATCATGTATGGGGAAGCCCGTGATGAAATCGGTCAGCTGACGCTCGAATTCAACAATATGATTATGCAGATTAAGACATTAATTAACGATGTGTATATCACGGCCATCCAGAAAAAATCACTTGAGCTGGAACGGCGGAAGGCGCAGCTGAATGCTCTTCAAAGTCAGATTAATCCCCATTTCCTGTTCAATGCGCTGGAAACGATACGGATGCGGAGTCTGCTTAAGCATGAGAAGGAGACAGCCAAAATGATTCAAAGTATGGCGATGATTCTACGCAGCTCTTTAACCTGGAATAAGGAATGGGTAACGGTGGAGGAGGAACTGGGTTTTATCATGTGCTTTTTAGAAATACAGAAATACCGTTTTGAAGACAAGTTGAAATACCAGGTTGATGTAGAGCCTGAGGCTCGTGCTTGTGTAGTCCCTAAGATGGTGTTTCTGCCCTTTGTGGAGAATGCCAGCATTCATGGAATTGAACCGCTGAAAAAAGGCGGGGGAATTGATATCCGGATTGGGATTGAGGAGGATTTTGTCGTTTTTTCGGTCAAAGACAATGGAATTGGCATGAACGGGGAACAGGTCAGCAGGCTGTATGATTACCTCAAGTCGGAGGAAATTATTGGTGACCGGATTGGGATACAGAATGTCATCTACAGAGGCAAAATGCTTTATGGCGACCGAATGGTATTTGAAGTACATAGCCATCCTGGTGAAGGAACACGGATCGTGCTAAAAATCCCATCGAATCCATAGTTTTCAAAGAATAAACCATAATTTAATGGGTAACGATGGGATGAAAACGCTTTTATACTAAGGGAGTAGCACACCATTCATATATAAGGGGGAGTAAAAGCAATGAGCAAAACCAGAAGAATGTGGCTTCTCTGTTTAACAGCCGTTTTATCGTTATCTATGATTACAGCTTGCTCTGGCAACAATAATACCAAGGGGAGTACAGGAACAGCGGAGCAGAGTGGTAATCCGACTACAGAAACCAAACAGGATAAAGTCACATTTAAAATTTTCAACGGGGTAGCCGGCTCGAAGGATGGTAATACCAATCAAACTACAATCGGTAAGCTTCTTGAGGATCAAACCGGTGTGAATTTTAAACTGGAGTTTGTAGTTGGTGACTTAAATACAAAGATTGGAACGATGATTGCCGCAAACGATTACCCTGATGTGCTGATTCCGGATGCAGCAATAGAAGAAGTGCTGAATGCAGGTGCTTTTATACCGCTCGATGATCTCATTGAGCAATACGGTCCGAATATCAAGCGGGTTTATGGAAAATCACTGAATCAAATGAAATCTAAAGATGGAAAAATCTATTTCCTCCCTATTGCCGCGCAGGTGAACGATTTTATTCCTGAGCCGGAAGCGGGAGCGGCTTTCTGGGTGCAGCGTCGTGTGCTGGAGGAAGCCGGATATCCCAAGATCAAAACGTTGGATCAGTATGTCGAGCTGATCACGAATTATCGGGAAAAGCATAAGGACGAAAATCTGACAGGATTAGTGTCACTTACACATGACTGGAGATTTTTTGCAACCTCCAATCCGCCTATGCACCTTATGGGCTATCCGAATGACGGCAACGTTATGGTAGATACCAACACTTGGGAAGCCAAAACGTATGCAGGTTCAGACGCCACCAAGAAGTGGCTGAAACAATTAAATACTCTCAATGCAAACGGACTTTTTGATAAAGCATCCTTTGTTGATAACTACGACCAGTATATCGCCAAATTAACTTCCCATAAGGTACTCGGCTTTTTCGATTACCGCTGGCAGGTAGACAATGCGCTTAATGTCCTGAAGGATGCGGCAAGAAAAGATCCTTCCCTGGACGGATATAATTATTTCCCGCTGCCGATAACCTTTGATGAAAATACCCCAGATGCTTATCTTGATCCTCCAGGCGGACTGGTAACCAACCGCGGAATCGGGATTACGGTCAGCGCCAAGGATCCGGTCCGAATCATTCAGTACTTTGACAATATGCTGACAGAAGAGAATCAAACACTGTTGTCATGGGGAATCAAGGGCGAAACCTATGAAGTAAATGAAGAAGGCCGCTACTATCGTACTCAAGAGCAAATTGACAAAATTGATGAGCCGTTCAGAGAAAGCTTTGGCTTCAAATATTACAGTTGGAACTGGCCAATGTATAATGCTACCTCTACACTTGCTGACGGCAATGCCCGAAATGTTGCCAGCCAGCCAGAGGTTTTCCAAATGACACTGACGGAGAAGGATAAACTCATTCTGGAGAAATATGGTGTTCAAACCTATAGCCAGTTGTATGCTGAGCCGGTCAGCCGTCCTTACTTCCCTGCTTGGGGATTTGCCAAGGAGCAAAATTCACCGGAACAGCTATGGGAAGCAAGCAAGGATGAAATGACGAAGAAGTACTTCCCGAAAATGGTAATGGCAGCTCCAGATAAGTTTGATGCCATATGGGAGGAGTATATGAAGGAGTTCGGTAAGCTAGACACTGCTGGCTATGAAAAATGGACAACGGAGCAAGTGAAGCTGAAGGTTGAGATGGCGAACCAGTAATCCTGTTTAGGAGAAAGGCCGGACTGCATCGGTTGAGGCTGGCCTTTCTGAATGTTTGCTTTACCCGTATGGTTTTGGAAGGAGAGAATAAAGGTGGACAAAAATACGGTATTGGCCATGTCACAGTCAAAGGCAAACAAACATCCGAGCCGAATCAGTGTTTTCTTTCAAAAGCTGTTTCAACAGCGTGCCCTCGCTATCATGTCCGTTCCCTTTTTAATATGGCTAATTATATTTAAATATTTACCGCTATGGGGCTGGACCATCGCTTTCCAGGATTATAAGCCGGCTAAGAAATTTATGGATCAAGCCTGGATTGGGTTCGAGCATTTTAAATTTTTGTTCGGGGATGATCGGTTTCTCAGGGTTCTTCGGAATACGCTGGCGATGAGCTCGATTAATCTGATTTTTGGCTTCGTTACAGCGATTACACTTGCTTTGCTGCTTAATGAAATACGCAATATTGCCTTTAAACGTGTAGTTCAGACAGTCAGCTATTTACCTCACTTTATATCATGGGTGGTAGCCGCGAGCATTATCCAAACGACTCTGTCGCCGGATGGAACGATCAATCAATTGTTGGTAGGGTTAGGCTTTATTGATCGCGGTAGTGAGATATTGTTCTTAGGCATTCCTGAGTATTTCTGGACCATATTCGGAGCCAGCTCTATCTGGAAAGACATAGGATGGAATACCATTGTGTATCTGGCGGCGATGACCACGATTGATCCTACACAATATGAAGCTGCAGAGATTGACGGTGCGAACCGTTTCAAAAAGATGATCTATATTACATTGCCTGGTATTAAATCTGTTGTGATCATACTGCTAATTATGAATATCGGATATCTGCTGGAGTCGGGATTCGAACCACAATATTTGCTAGGCAACGGCATGAATGTGGATTATTCCGAAAACATCGATATTTTCGTGTTGAAATACGGGATTGCCCAGAGTAATTTCTCTCTTTCCATTGCAGCAGGCATGTTCAAGACCGTGGTCAGCTTCATTCTCTTGTTCATAGCGAATAACGCTGCGAAACGCATGGGCGAAGCCAGGCTGTATTAGAAAAGGAGGAGCACGAATGGAAACCGTAGCAGTCAAAAAGAATAAACGGAACAAGCATCAAATGAACTCTTCCATCGGTGACCGCTTGTTCATCATTTGCAACTACAGCTTTATGATTTTTTTGATGATCATTACTCTCTACCCTTTTTTGAATGTACTTGCGGTTTCTCTCAACAGTGCACAGGATTCAATAAAAGGCGGAATATATCTGCTGCCAAGAGAGTGGACACTCGCTAACTATAGCTACATTTTTAGAGAGGCGACCATTTTTCATGCGACTTTCATATCAGTCCTGCGCACAGTCATAGGAACCGTCGTCACAGTCTTCTGCTCAGCCATGGTGGCTTTTACGCTTAGCAGACAGGAATATGTGCTGCGCAAATTCATCACCGTGGCCTTCATTATGACCATGTATTTTAACGGAGGATTGATTCCTAATTATCTCCTTATGAGAGACATGGGGCTGGTGGGCAGCTTCTGGGTGTATATTCTTCCGGGTATCATTGGCGTTTTCAACCTGATCATTATCCGTTCCTTTATTGAGAATCTTCCAGAAAGTATTCTTGAGTCGGCAAAAATTGACGGTGCAGGAGATTACAGAACCTTTTTCAGTATTATTTTGCCGTTAACGGTGCCCGTGCTTGCAACGGTAGCTTTATTTTCCGGGGTATACCAATGGAATATGTGGTTTGACGTATTTCTTTATAATTCATCAGACAGCAATTTAAGCACCTTGCAATATGAACTGCAGAAAATTTTACAGAACTCCAATACGACCACCGGAACATCCAGCATGGATGGAATGATTCAAGGGGCCACCGGAGGACAGCAAAATATGGTTACGCCTATGGCAGTTCGTGCTACGATGACGATTGTTGCCTCGGTGCCGATTATTATGGTGTATCCGTTCCTGCAGAAATATTTTGTTAAAGGCATGATGGTAGGCGGAGTAAAAGGGTAAGTTCGAGCTTATATTCAGAGAGGAGCGAATGCATGTTAAGAGAAGTGCATGTTGAGAATGGTATCGTTCAAGGTCTGCCAGCGGCTGATCCGCGTATTACCAGCTTCAAGGGAATTCCGTTCGCAGCCCCGCCTGTTGGAGAGAACCGCTGGCGTGCTCCTCAGCCTGTGCAAAGCTGGGATGGGAAACGGAAAGCGTATGATTTTGCCCCCATTTCAATGCAAGCACCGACTGTCATTGATATCAATAATATTTATTCCCGGGAATGGGCAGTTGATCCAAACCTTCCGATGGATGAAGACTGTCTTTACCTTAATGTGTGGACACCTGCCAAACAGACCGATGAGAAGCTTCCTGTTTTTGTATGGTATTTTGGCGGAGGGTTCCAGGTCGGACATACGGCCGAAATGGAGTTTGACGGCGAACGTATTGCCCGCAGAGGAATTGTCGTAGTAACCGTGAATTACCGCTTGAATGCCTTTGGCTTTCTAAGCCATCCTGAAATTACTGCCGAATCGCCCGATGCTCCCGCGAATTTTGGACATCTTGATCAGCAGGCGGGTACGCAGTGGGTGAAACGAAACATTGCTGCTTTTGGCGGAGATCCTGATCAAATCACAATAGGGGGACAGTCAGCTGGCGGCGGCAGTGTGCTGAGCCAGCTGACCTCGCCGCAAAATGAGGGGCTGTTCCAGCGGGCCGTGATTATGAGCGGTGTCTTTACTCCGCTCTACCCAAACAACCCAGTGCCTCCAAGAAACCGATCCCTAAGGACGGCTGAGGAGGAAGGAGCGTCCTTCTTTGAATTTATAGGTGTGTCGACTCTGGAAGAGGCTCGCAAACTGGATGCCGTATATATTCGCGATAAAATGCTAGATTATAGGGGATTATGGGGAACAGTTGTGGACCAAGTGTACTGTAAAGGCAATCCCTATGACCTTTTTCTGAAGGGGCAGCAACATAAGGTACCGATTATGCTGGGAAATACCGCCTCCGAATTTTTCAGTGTACCCGTTGTCAGCAGCGTGGATGAATTCAGAGCTATGGCTGTTGAAATGTTCGGCGAGGAAGCGAAGGAATACCTTGAGCTATTTGCTGATCATTCAGAAAATCTGAAGGAAATGATAAGTCAGGCTTCCGTTAACCATATTGAATACGCGGCCCGTGTTTCCGTTAAGGCCAACAGTGATTCCGGCAGCGGCGTCCCTATGTACTATTACACTTTTGATGCCGACATTCCAGGCTGGGACAATCCGGGAACCTTTCATTCGGTGGATCTGTGGTTTCACTTCGAGACACTGGCCAAATGCTGGCGGCCCTTTGTGGGCAAGCATTATGATCTTGCCCGTCAGATGTGCAACTATCTTGCCTATTTCATTGGCACGGGAGATCCAAATGGTAAAGATTCAACCGGAGAGGATATGCCTCTATGGAAACCGTGTACAGCGGAAGCACCATACGGCATGAAATTTGCGGAAAAGGCGGAGTTTGTGGAGAAGCTTCCGGGTGAGGTTATGCAATTTCTGGTCAGGCAATATTTCAAGCGTTAAGCAAGAGCAATTTTTTGGTTTTGCACCTTGCTCCGAAATCCTATTCTTAGCTAAGAAGCTGGCGCTTGATAAACAAGGCACCAGCTTTTTTGCTGAGAAAACATATTCCATTCATGTTCCTTGGTTTCTTACTCTATCAAACAAAAATCGGCTGGCTAATTAATTTGAACCAACTGCCATTGCTGATTCAGATCGCCTCGGTATAAATTTTGTTGGATCTTCGCACCATTTGCCGTGGAGGATGCCAGCACTTCAACTGCTTTGTTGCTATTCACATTAAGCATGCTCCAGTATCCGTTACTCAGCTTGATCAATCGAAACTGTTGTGCTGTATTAGAGAGATCCTGCATAAGCTGAATCGCTTCCCCGTTGTTTTTCGTTCCGTTACGAACATCCATGACTTTATTGTCAGATGAGCTCACGCTCCGCAACTTGTAATAGTTGTTATAGGTTCCTTGATTCGTAACGACCCAGCGCTGCGCCGCCGTATTATTGTCCGTCGACTGTTGAAGCTGCAGGGCGTTCGTATTTTGCCCGCCCGGCACCTCGAGTGTTTTGCCCGATGCACGGTTCACAAGCTTGTACGTGGCACCATTCGTCACTCCATTCCAAACACCATTCCAAGGATTGAACTGGGCGCGTTCATAATACCATTCAAAAATAAAACGGGCCATCCCATCGCGGGCTGTATTGCCATCATACAGCAAGCCAGCTGTCGGGTCTGCGAACGAGCTTCTTGTGCCGGAATTCAGCAAAAACCCGTTCATATGGACGGCAATGCTCACATTGCCTGCTGCTGTGAAGATCGCTTTCGTGTTTTTGCCGAATCCCTCGTTTGAACCGTTAAACAGCTCCCAATAGGAGGAGTCTCCGGGTTGTTTCTTAAACCAGGTGGTTTCCGTAATATTGATTGGATAATTATCAGCGCAAGGCTTAATATTGGTATCCCACTGCTGCTGTAAAGGCGCATAATTGTCATTGGCGCCATAGCCTGGATACCAATGGACCGAATAACCAACATTGTTCAGTGGATCCGTCAGTGGATACGCTGCGCATAATTGATAGTATTGATCCCAGCCGAGTCCCGCCGCCCAGACAACGTTATCTGCGCCTTTACTGCGGATTGTAGAAATCATCGAGTTTTGGAAATTTTTGAGCGAGTTCCAGTGAGCAACGAAATTGGACTGGGAAGGATTTCCGCCCCAAACACCGTTAACATCGGATAATACAGGCTCATTGATTAGCTCGAACATGACGTTATCCGCGCTCTTAATGCCGGGCTGGTCAGCTAGGTAGCCCCAGATCTGATTGAATTTAGCAAGGTTGTCGGGCGTTGTCGCTTGGTTGTTATTCAATGTGTAATCGAGACCGAGTGTTACATATAGGCCTTTGGTCTTAGCATAGTTGATATAAGGAATGATTACGTTCTGGGTGACGGCCTGCAAACCAGCAAAGTTATAGGTGCCCGCTGCAACGTCTCCCATGTCTTCCCGATCTATGAATAGACGGACCTGATTCATATACCATCCATGGTTGTTGCCGTATTTGGCGGAAGTGCTCGTAAAGGTATCGGTAATATCCTTCAAATATTCCAGAATAGCAGCATGCCGATTCCCGCCGTTCTGATTCAGATAGTAGTTGCTGTTCTGATAGGTCCAATAAGCACCGGAAGGCTGATGCCACCCGCTAAGCAATACGGGCTGACCGTCAGTGTTTACCAACTGGTTACCATTAACATGGAGCTTGGACATTGGCATGCCAACCCAGGCTTCTGCCGGATTTCCGCTTAGCAGCATCGGTGATATCAATAGTGCGAGAAGCAGCATAACCTTGACTCCTAAACTAACTTTCTTCTTACTCATTCGATACATCTCCCTTATTTTTTTGATTTATGTGAATCATGGTAGTAATTAGGTAGGGTGGAGCGGCCAATACCTTTCTCTTTGGTGGCGAGTTTTCCAATGGAACTAAATGTATGCGCTTGCAAAATGAGTTTACTACTAGACAATGGTCGACGGCAACCTGTCGAATTATGGGGTATGCCCCGCTTAACTCTACTTTGGGGGGATGAGAAAGAAGTATGAATCGACAGGTTGTTAGTAATGAATGGAAGTACTACACTGTTGGCAGTGAAGTACTTCCATTAAGGAAAGGAAGATAATGAACATGGCTAAATATCATTTAATATTGAATAACGCACCAGCAGGGTATGACCAATATGGGGAAACAATCGCCCACGGAAAAATAGACACGGTTGAATATTTCTCAAGAACGGTAGGCACCTCACGCAAAATGATGATTTACACCCCACCCGGATATACAGAGAATCAAAGGTATAACGTACTTTATTTATTGCACGGTATCGGTGGGGACGAAACGGAATGGTACCATCATGGCAATCCGCAAGTTATTCTTGATAATTTGTATGCAGCGCGCAAGCTTGCGCCGATGATCGTCGTCATGCCAAACGGTCGGGCAATGCCCAATGATCGAGCGGAGGGAAATCTATTCGATACTGATAAGCTGAAGGCTTTCGAGGATTTTGAATATGATTTGTTACATGAAATCATTCCATTTATAGAATCAAACTATTCGGTTCTGGCCGAAAGAGAGAATCGTGCGCTTGCCGGTTTATCTATGGGCGGAGGGCAATCGCTGAATATCGGGTTGAGGAATCTCGACCATTTTGCATGGATTGGCGGTTTCTCTTCTGCTCCTAATACAAAGGCACCTGAACGGCTAGTACCTAATCCTGAGGAAACAACCTCGAAACTTAAGCTGCTCTGGCTTTCATGCGGAGTGCTGGATAATCTTAAACATGTCAGCGACCTGACACATGCTTATTTGTCCCAGTATAATGTACCTCACATTTGGTACGAGGAGAGCGGAGGCCACGATTGGCCAGTATGGAAAAATGATTTATTTCATTTTTCTCAGCTCATTTTTCAAAAATTTCAAGTTTAAGCTGACAGTCGTCAGAACCTGGACGTCCAATTGGTGGGAACAAGCACCTTCTCCGACAACGGTACAAGAAGCTTTGGATCGGATCGAAGCAAAGTTTCCGCCAATTAATAGTATGTGGCTTGGCAGTCGATCAGAGGATCACTGCCTTTTTTATTGGAATAAAAACATAGAAGAGAGATGAAAAAATATCAATTCGGTTAAGCTATTGAATGAAGCTTAAGCTCATAAATAAAGAAACAATGTGTATAGTGCGGGATCTATTAAAGTGATCATTTAAACGATGGATATAAATACAGGCTTATTTAATCATTTATATTGGGAGAACACTCTATATTAATAATAAATAATAGAAAAAGTAACTTTTGAATAAAAGAGGTCACCTGCGATAGAGATAACTTAGATCTTCCTCCACTATAATAAATCTATCCTGTTAATTAGAGTGAGGTTAAAGACTATGGCTATTCCATCCCCTGTAAATTCTTTGTCTAAGCAAACGCATTCACAGCGACAGAGGGGCATCACCCTTCTGCTGCGAAATATTGTGAAACATCGAGTGCTGCTGCTTATGCTGCTGCCAACAAGCCTTATTTTTTTTGTTAACTGCTATATCCCCATGTTTGGGGTGTTCATTGCTTTCAAGAATATTAACTATATTGATGGAATTATGGGCAGCCCTTGGACGGGGCTGGACAATTTCCGATTCCTCTTCGCGACCTCAGATGCATGGCGAGTAACCATTAATACGGTTTCCTACAATGTTGCCTTTATTGTATCCGGGCTAATTCTCTCGGTTGCAGTCGCCATTGCTGTTAATGAAGTGCGTGCCAAGCTTGCTTCGCGAGTCTATCAGACCATTATGATCATGCCGAATTTCTTATCTATGGTCGTTGTCAGCTATATCGTGTATGCTTTTCTACATCCGGAATACGGCTTTTTGGTGAAATATATTTTGCCCTTGTTCGGCTACTCTTCCGTCAATGCTTATATGCACCCTCAGGCATGGCCTTATATTTTATGGATAACAAAAATGTGGCACTCTGTTGGTATAGGCAGCATCATCTATGTGGCGGCAATAACCGGGATCAGTGAGGAGTTATATGAAGCTGCGAAAATGGATGGAGCTAGCAAATGGCAGCAGATCACCCGAATCACGATTCCGCTCCTTACTCCTGTGATGGTCATCCTGACGATTCTGAATTTAGGAGGCATTTTCCGCTCGGATTTTGGCTTGTTCTATCACGTTACGCTGGACTCTGGCGCGTTGCGTTCTACGACAGATGTCATTGATACTTATGTTTACAGAGGCTTGATTCAGCTCAATGATTTGGGAATGTCCTCTGCGGCAAATTTTTACCAATCGGTTGTTGGATTTTTCCTTGTCATTGGAGCCAATAGTCTGGCTCGAAAACTTAATCGCGATACAGCACTTTTCTAGAACGGAGAATCGAAATGAACCCAAAAGCAAGCGTTAAAACGTCCCAGAAGGACTCTAGGCTAGCCGAGGCTATCCTTCACATTATATTCATCACTTTTAGTCTCGCATGTATTATGCCTATCGTGCTGATTGTCGCTATTTCGTTTTCAGATGAAAAACAGCTAACGTTACAAGGCTACAAGTTCTGGCCTGACAAACTGGATGTATCCGCCTATCAGTATCTATTTACCAATTCCACAACACTCGTAAAAGCCTATGGGGTTAGCCTTAGCGTTACCATTATTGGAACGATAATTGCAGTATTATTAATTGCCTTATATGCCTATCCCATTTTCCGCAAGGATTTCCCTTTCAAAAAAGCATTTAATTTTTATCTTCTGATTACGATGCTTTTTTCAGGAGGGCTGGTCCCGTTCTATCTGCTATACGTCAACTTTTTGGAGCTGAAGGACTCGTTCGCCGCGCTCATTCTTCCTGGCCTTTCGAACGCGTTTTATATCTTCATTACTCGTACATTCTTTCAGCAGACCATTCCGGAAGAGATGATTGAATCGGGTAAATTAGACGGAGCATCGGAGTGGCGAATTTTCTTTCAGCTGGTTCTTCCTATTTCTCTTCCAGTCCTCGCAACTGTGGGTTTGTTCACGACGCTGATGTATTGGAACGATTGGTTCAATTCGATGTTATTCATTAATGATACTGATAAATATTCCTTGCAGTATGTCATGATTCAAATGATTCGCCAAGCGGAGTTTTTTAAAAATCAATTGGCGGGAAGCGGCGTAGCACTTATGGTGCAAGAAGCGGTTCCAACGGAAAGTCTTCGCATGGCGATGGTAGTCGTCTCTATTGGTCCTATTCTATTCGTCTACCCATTCTTCCAGAAGTATTTCACCAAGGGACTCACCATCGGAGCTATTAAAGGTTAAATGGTCTAACTCTGGCTTTACGGCTGGTTAGAATATATGATTATATGAATGGGGAGGCAACGAAATGAAGAAAATAAAAGGGTGGGGTACTGCGCTTGCTTGGCTAACCGTGACCATGCTGGCAATCTCCGGTTGCAGTAGCAACTCAAGCTCAACCAATACGCCTAGCGTAGATCCGGCGTCAACCAGCAAGACATCCGGAGACAGCGAATCCGGCAATCCCGACATCTCGAAGTACCGCAAGCTCAAAGTGTATACCGTAGGTAATTTCCCTCAGAACGACTCGAAGGAAGTTATAGCAGAAATCAACAAATATTTGAAAGAGAAAATTAATGCCGAGATCGACTTTCAAGGACTACCTTGGTCCACCTGGTCGGAAAAGATGGCGCTGGCCTACCAGTCCGGTGAACAAGTGGACTTGACCTTTGCTCCGAACTGGGCTGATTTTGCCAATAATGTATCTAAAGGGGCTTTCCTCCCGCTCGACGATCTGTTAGCCCAATACGGACAAGGAATTACAGAGACGCTGGATCCCCGTTTTCTTGACGGCGGCAAAGTAGATGATAAAATCTACGCCATTCCAACCAATAAAGAAATTGGTGAAAGCCATACGATTATGTTTAGGAAGGATCTAGTAGATAAATATGGATTTGATGTCAACTCGATCAATACGCTGGAGGATCTGGAGCCATGGCTTCAAACGATTAAGGATAAGGAGCCTGGCATTGCTCCAATCTGGCTTTCTGGCAGCGGCTCCGATACACTTGGTTATTTCGACAAAACAAGGCCGAGTGTGGAGGAAAACTTTCGCTACGAGCTCGTAGCGGGTGCGCCTGCCGGAATCGTGCTGGACACGAAAACAGACAAGATGATCATCAGCTCTATGGAGTCCGATATGGCTATTTATCGAATGAGACTTTACAGTGACTGGTTTAAGAAGGGGTACATTAACCAAGATGCTGCAACAACCAAAACGAGTGCCGAAGACGCGCTGAAGGCTGGGAAAACATGGATGAAGTTTGGGTCCGATAAACCGGATTCCGACAAAGAGGATTCCATTGCTACGGGTATTGAGCTCGTCAAGCTTAAAGGGAACGATCCCGAGATCAGCACGGCTAGCGTTAGCAACTCCATGATGGCAATAGGGCGTACATCTATCGATCCGGAGCGGACAATGATGCTGCTGAATCTTTTGCATACCGATAAGAAACTAATCAATCTGATTGACTTCGGTGTGGAAAACCGGCAATATGTCAAGGTAGAAGGAAAGGATAATTTCATTAAGCTGCCGGATGGCGTGGCTACCCGTACGGATACGGGATGGGCTCCGGGCATCGAGTGGATGTTCGGCAATCAGACACTCACTTATTTGTGGGAAGGAGAAAGCGCTGACAAATGGGAGAAGTTCAAGGCCTATAATGAGAAATCTCATAAGGTGAAGTCATTCGGCTTTAACTTTAATACGGTTCCCGTCAAAACAGAAGTGTCTGTCGTCAGCAATATTATTAAGGAATATCGCCCATTGCTTGAAACGGGAAGCTTGGACGCAGACAAGGTATTGGCTGAATACAACGGAAAGTTACAAGCTAACGGTATCGAGAACATCCGCGCCGAAGTTCAAAAGCAGTACGATGAATGGAAAACGAAGCAAAAATAAGCAGGCAAAGGGGGAGACTGATGAGGTCTTTCCCCTTTTGTGCCTCACAGGCGTTAATAGGATAGGAAAAGGAGAGAAACTGTGAAATTATCTTTACAATTTAAAGTAAGCGCTCTCGTTCTGCTTCTAGTGACGCCTATTTTTCTTTTTTTATACTACACTAACATTTATTCTACAAACATTGTTCGGGAGAAAGTCGCAAAATCTGCATCGGATACACTGACCCTTCACTTAGGTGCTCTTGATGAATTGCTAGAGCAGACGAGTACTTATTTACTTCGTACGTCAAACGAGAGCATGCTGCTGGAGCTATACTCGGAAAGTGATCCGGAAAGTGTTAATTATTATTTATCCATACGAAAATTAATGGATCAATGGTATAGCGATGTCAGCTATTACTCCAGTATTCGCAGCGTGTTTGTGTATCACCTTGATAGGGATGAACTCTTCCTCAGCAGCCAAAAAGAGTATTACAAGGAGAAGGACGCCATTCGTTCCGGACTGTCTTCCCAGCTGAAGACCTTCAAGCTTCCGACTTCCTTGAAGTGGGAAATCGTTACCGTCGGAGGTGAGCCGGTCTTGTTTAAGGTGCTGCCTGATAAAAGTGGGAGGCTGCTCATCGGTGTACTTGTCAGCATTGACTCATTAGCACAGCCTTTAACCCAATTGGAGTCTGTCAGTAGCGACGAAAAGATCGGCATTATATCCAAGGATGGCAATTTGCTATGGGGGCAATTCTCAAAGGAGGATCTTGCCTTGCTCCGCAGTAAGTTGAATGATCAATCGAATCATGCTAGTGCATCCATACGCCTCAATGATGGGAGCAGCTACTTGTTTGTAGACAAACCGTCCATTTTCTCGGATCTCAACGTATTCATTCTATTGGATGAAGAATCACTTTTGGATGAGCTGCCTATGTTCCAACGCGTGATTAAAGCCATTCCTATCGCGGTTGTTGTGATATTGGTTATTATGTTCTTTCTACTAAATCGGCTCGTGTTTAAGCCTATTCAACAGTTGACCAGCGGGATGCGCATACTTGGAAAGGGACAATTGGATTACCGTCTTAAGGAAGGGAAATCGAAGGAGTTCCAGTTGATTACAGAGCAGTTCAATCGGATGGCCGAACAAATCGGAAATCTTAAAATCGATGTATATGAAGAAAAAATGAAAGTGCAGCAAGCAGAACTTAAGCATCTTCAAGCTCAGATAAACCCGCATTTTTTCTTGAACTCTTTGAATATTGTCTTTCATCTTGTAGAGCTTCAGAAGTATTCGCTGATTAAGAAAATGATTGCCCACCTCGTTTCCTATTTCAGATTCATTATGAGCACCAACGATACGTGGATTACACTTACTAGTGAATTGAATCATATTCGAAATTATATGGAAATACAGATGGTTATGTACCCAGGCAAGCTTAGCTTTCATGATAGATTCCCGAAGGAGCTAGAGAATGCGCTTATACCACCCTTGCTTGTGCAGCCGTTCGTGGAGAATGCGATTAAGCATGGATTTATTAATAACACAAAACCATTTAGAGTCAACATTACGATAAATGAAGAAGTCGGCAAAGATGACGCTTTATATATGGTCATCCAAATCAGCGACTCTGGTCCGGGCTTCTCCGAGCTGCAGCTCGAAAGGCTTAACCTAGGATTGTATGAAAAAGATCCGACAGACCGCCAATTAGGGATATGGAATGTACGCCGACGCTTGAGTATGTTCTATAATGAACAGGCGAATATCACCTTTTACAATGATCCTCAGGGCGGTGGAGTTATAAAAATAATGTTGCCTATACATAGGAGGCTGTGATCTTACATATGTACCGGATATTGATCGTCGATGACCAATATTTTGCCTTGCTTGGTTTGCAACAAGGCGTGAATTGGAACGAATTAGGTATTGCCGATGTCAATCTGGCGGAAAACGTAGAACAAGCAGTGGAGTGCCTGGAGCGCCATCCTGTAGATTTGCTTATTTGTGATATTGAGATGCCAGGGAGGAGCGGGCTGGAATTATTAGTCTGGGTATCGCAGCACTCACCGGACACGCTAACGATTATGCTCACTTGCCATGCTGATTTTGAGTATGCACAGCATGCCATCCACCATGGGGCATTCCATTATTTGTTGAAGCCTGTTGATTACGAGCAATTGAAACAGGTGGCCAGTGAAGCTATCGCAGAAGTCGCCAGGAAGAAAGAGCAGCATAAATTTGAAATGCTTATACAAGACTATCGAAGAAAATGGGAGCATCAGCTGCCTATATTAGTGGAACGCTTCTGGCAAGACATCCTTAGCCAGCGCACATCCCTTCTCCCGGAATCATTGCAAAGGTCTACGCAAACTTGCGGCCTAGACTTCAAAAAGGATGATCGTTATATACTAGTTCTGTTAGGCTTGGAACAATGGAAGGAAAATTTAAGCGCTCGTGATGAGGCTATTATGGAGTACGCCCTTCGCAATTTGGCTGGAGAGCTGCTCCTGAGAGGGCTAGAGGGCGTCGTACTTCAGGATCATGTAGGCCTCAATTTGGCGATTGTATATGTGAGGGGCGAAGAGGTTCTTGTTGGTAACGTGCTTGGTTACAATTGCCGGCAGTTCCTGAATGAGTGCAAACGGATTCTTCATTGTTCCTTGTCGATTTATATCAGCCCGACGGTATTCCTGCCGGAGATCGTTAGCGCTTATGCTCACGTGACAGAAAGAGAGCAAAGCAACCTAAACAGCTCACAGCAAGTGTTCACTCCGGCCTATCCGCCTTCCGCTAAGCTGTTGAATCAAATACCGGTAGTTGCTCCAATGAACTTGTTTGCAGAGTGGGCGACCATTCTAGAACTCGGCGAGCTTGATGAGCTGGATAGCCGTGTTAAGCAATGGTTCTGCAGCAGTGAGGCGATCACATGGACGAATGAATCGCATCGACAATTCATTCATGGCATTCTCTTTATTGTTCATACCATTCTGGCCAAGAAAGGTTTGTCCATGCACGAGTCAGTGGAATTAAAGCAATTATTGGATAAGGAAAGTTATCCAAAACACTCGGTAGGTTTGCAAAATTGGACGAGAGGGATTCTAGGGGTGACCGTATTACTTCTTAGGACAAGCAAGAATGTTTCCTCTACCGTCGTCACCAAGATCAGACATTACATTCGTGCACGTTTGAATCAGGAAATCAATCGCGAAGAACTGGCCGCCCATGTCTATCTAAACCCGGCGTATTTATCCAGATTATTCAAGAAGGAGACCGGATTATCCTTGTCAGACGCGATTATTCACGAACGAATACAGGAGGCCAAACGATTGCTGGAAGAAACCGAATACAAGATTACCGATATTGCGGAGAATGTAGGGTATACCAGCCTGGGAAGCTTCTCTAACTTATTCAAAAGAGTTGTCGGCGTAACACCGCAGCTATATCGGGCTCGAAAAAAAACGAATAATTAATATTGTCAACAGAGTGAAAGTAATGCGGGCAATTCGCTTGTGTTACTTTCGAAGGAACCAGTCGTGACCAGGTACTAGATAATATGAAAGCCAAGTTCGACACTGGAACAATTGATCTACATTATCAATGATCTTAGTGTTACGGTTGTCTCTAAACAAGCTAGACGACATTGTCAATAGTTTGGTACAATATATGAGAACGCTGTTTTAAATTATAAAACGAAAGGAGGAGAATACATTCCATGCCCATCATTCAATCACTCGACCGTGCACTTACTATTCTGGATTTGTTTGATGAGCATAATCGAGTATTGAAAATAACCGAGATCAGTGCCAGGGTCGGCTTGCATAAAAGTACTGTGCATTCCCTGCTTAAGACGCTTCAACATCATCGCTACATTGAACAGGATGAGAATGGGCTGTATCGGCTCGGGATGCGTCTGCTGGAGAAGGGGCAGCTGCTATTGCAGAGCTTTGACATCCGGGAGATCGCAAGAGGACCGATGGATGCACTGTCAGGGAAGACGGGACAGACTGTTCATCTTGTCATCCGGGACGGAGCGGAAGGCGTCTATATTGATAAGGTTGAAGGCAGCAAAGCAGCCATTCGATATTCCCGGATTGGCCGACGTGTACCACTGCACAGCAGCGCAGTCGGCAAGATGCTAGCGGCTTACGTGCCGGAGGCTGAGCTGGAGGGGTTGCTGGAGAAATACGACTATTCCATTCATACGCCACATACAATCTCAAACAAGTCGGACTTCCTGAAAGAGCTGATCTCCTCGCGAAATGCAGGCGTCGCCTACGACCGGGAAGAGAATGAAGCAGGTGTCCGTTGTGCCGCGGCGCCGGTGTATGACCACAGCGGAAACATTACGGCGGCGATCAGCATCTCGACGATGACGTCAACAGTCGGAGATGAGGAATTAGCGGCTTTCGTCCTGCTTTTGCAGGAGACGGCAGAACAGATTTCACGCGGACTCGGCTACCGTCCATGATAATGCGATTATATGCAAAGATTCTGGGCGGATCTTTTTTTACCACAATATAAGAACGCGGTTTTATAATGTAAAACAATTTGATTGGAGGTCATGTCATTATGCGTATATTTCGTTACCTCGAAAACTCGCTTCCCTATTTGGGAGTAAAGACAGAAGACGGAGATTCTTATCGGCTAGATGCGCCGGATCTTATGACACTCGTCGCAAATGCCCGCACCGCCGGGTTGACAACCGCTGCTTATATTGAGACGATGCTCGGCAGTCTCTCGCCGATAGGTGCTCCCGCCGAAACGCTGAACCTGACGACGCCACTGGACGCACCGGAGGTATGGGCGGCAGGTGTAACCTATCAGCGCAGCCGTGAGGCGCGAAATTATGAAGCGACGGATGGAAGGCTCGATGCGGCCACATTTTACGACAAGGTGTACGAGGCCGAACGGCCGGAGCTGTTTATGAAATCGACAGCGGCCCGTACCGTTGGACCTGGTGAGTCGGTTTGCCTGAGAAGCGACTCCTCGTGGCAGGTGCCGGAGGCAGAGCTTGGGCTTGTCTTAGATCGTTCTGGTGCAATCGTCGGCTATACAGCTGGCAATGATATGAGCTGCCGCGACATCGAGGGCGAAAATCCTCTTTACCTGCCGCAGGCGAAAATTTGGAAGCGTTCCTGCTCGATCGGACCGTTCGTCCGCTTGGCGGAGACGGTCGCTGACCCTTACGCGCTCTCAATTGCCTGCCGCATTTACCGGGACGGAGCGCTGGTCGTTGAAGAAACGGCTCATACCGGCCTGTTAAAGCGCAAACTGGAGGAGCTTGTTGGCTTCTTGAAACGAGATAACGAGCTGTTCGACGGTACGGTTTTGCTGACAGGCACCTGTCTCGTTCCGCCTAACCAGTTTACGCTGGCCTCCGGCGACCGCATCGAAATTGAAATCGAAGGTATAGGGACGCTGGTGAACACGGTAATTAGTACTCATGAGCTGGACATGGCTCCTAATCACGCCTAAGGGGGAAAAAATAATGGTAAACAGCGAATACACGGTGAACCCGGAAATTCCGGCAATAGATAACTATATCGGAGGCGAATGGAAGTCGCCTCTCTCCGGCAGCCGCAAGCCTGGCTGCAATCCGGCCCGCAACAGCGAAATCGTTAGCTTAACGCCTGACTCCGACTGCGACGATCTAGACGTTGCGGTCGCATCCGCTGAGGCTGCCCGCCAGGCATGGCGAAAGCAAACCGGAGCTCAGCGCGGCGCCCTGCTGTTCAAGGCGGCTGATCTGCTGGAGAGTCGCTTGGAGGAGATCGGCCTTGCGATGACCCGCGAGATGGGCAAGACGCTTGGCGAGGCGAAGGGGGAGACGGCCCGCGGCGCAGCCATTTTACGCTATTACGCAGGCGAGGGTATGCGTCCTGTCGGTGACGTGATTCCGGCAACAGACGCAGAAGCGTTAATGTTCACGACCCGCGCGCCGCTCGGCGTCGTCGGCGTCATTTCACCTTGGAATTTTCCTGTAGCGATTCCCATTTGGAAAATAGCGCCCGCACTGGTATTCGGAAACACTGTCGTTTGGAAGCCGGCGGCAGAGACGGCTTTCACCGCCTCGCTGATTATGGCTTGCTTCCATGAAGCTGGCTTTCCAGCGGGCGTTGTGAATATGGTTATTGGCAACGGTGCCGTCATTGGGCAGGGTATCGCCGAGCATCCGGGCATTCACGCCGTAACCTTTACGGGCTCTGATGTGGTCGGCAAGCGTGTCGGCCAGAAAGCTCTAGCACGCGGGGCGAAGTATCAGCTGGAGATGGGTGGTAAAAATCCAATTATCATCGCATCCGACGCCGATCTGGACCTCGCGGTTGATGCAACAATCAGCGGAGGCCTTCGCTCAACCGGCCAAAAGTGTACCGCAACGAGCCGCGTTATCGTCGTGCGCGATGTTTACGAGACGTTCAGGTCGAAATTGCTCGAGAAGGTGGAAAGGCTAAAGGTGGGCGATGGCTTGAACGCGGAGACGTGGCTTGGACCATGTGCCAGCCAGAAGCAGTATGAAACCGTGCTTGATTACATTCGCAAGGGCAAGGAGGAAGGCGCAGAGCTTCTCGTCGGCGGCGAGCGGCCGGACGATCCGGCACTCGCGGACGGCTACTTCATCACACCGGCCGTGTTCGACCGGGTGATGCCGAAGATGGCCATTGCGCGGGAGGAAATTTTCGGGCCAGTGCTGGCACTGATTGAGGCGCGTGACCTTGATGAGGCGATTGAGCTCGCGAACGATACGGAATATGGACTCAGTGCCTCCCTTTATACGAGCAATCTGGGTTATGCACTGAAGTTTATTCAGGAAACGGATGCAGGGCTCGTCCGGGTTAATGCTGAGACAGCGGGCGTGGAGCTGCAGGCGCCGTTCGGAGGAATGAAAGGCTCCAGCTCCCATTCTCGCGAGCAGGGACAGGCGGCTATCGAGTTTTACACAGCAGTGAAAACGGTGTTCATGAAGCCTTAACCAGAAGGGGATACGCGCGATGGAGGATCTGTTGAAAAACGTTATGGGACCAGACGGAGCGGATTATTTCGAGGTGACCACACATGCGGCTGGGCCGCCTGGCAAGCTCCCGCTGACCCCGGAGCTTCTTCTGAACGAGCCTAGCGGCAATCTGTTCGGCTGGAGCCAGAACGTCGGCATGGGATGGCAGACGGATCGCTTGCAGGGCAGGGAGGTTCTAATTTTGGGCACGCTTGGCGGTATCCGCAATGAGGACGGCACACCTGCCGCGCTTGGCTACCACACCGGCCACTGGGAGATCGGCCTGTTAATGAAAGCGGCGGCGAAAGAGATTGCCGACATGGGTGGTATCCCGTTCGCCGCTCATGTTAGTGATCCGTGCGACGGACGCTCGCAGGGCACGCCGGGCATGTTTGATTCACTGCCTTACCGCAACGACGCAGCAATGGTCATGCGCCGACTGATCCGTTCGCTGCCTAACCGAGCGGCCGTTGTGGGCGTTGCGACGTGCGACAAGGGCCTGCCTGCGATGATGTTGGCGCTTGCCGGAATGAAAAGTCTGCCTGGCGTTATTGTGCCGGGCGGCGTTACGCTGCCGCCGACGAATGGCGAGGATGCTGGCAAAATCCAGACGATTGGCGCCCGATACGCGAACGGCGAGCTGTCGTTGGAGGAAGCTGCCGATCTTGGCTGCCGAGCCTGCGCGACGCCGGGCGGCGGCTGCCAGTTCCTCGGAACGGCGGGAACGGCGCAGGTCGTGGCAGAGGCACTAGGAATGACTGTGCCTCACGCCGCGTTGGCCCCGTCAGGCCAACCGGTCTGGACGGAGATGGCGCGCCAATCTGCCCGTGCGGCTATGGCGCTTGCAAGCAGGGGCCTCACACTTGGTGACCTGCTGACGGACGCGTCTATCCGTAACGCTATGGTTGTTCATGCGGCTTTCGGTGGCTCCACGAACCTGCTGCTGCACATTCCTGCGATTGCTCATGCAGCAGGTCTCACGGTGCCGAACGCCGGGGACTGGGCGACAATCAACCGCAACGTTCCTCGACTGGTCAGTGTACTGCCGAATGGGCCTGTTCCTCATCCGACAGTCCGTGTGTTTCTTGCCGGGGGAGTACCGGAGGTGATGCTGCATCTCCGGCGGCTCGGCGTGCTGGATGTAAGCGTGCTCACCGCGAGCGGTGTCACACTGAACGAAACGCTGGACTGGTGGGAGACGTCCGAGCGGCGGAAGAGTATGCGAAACTATCTTGCTGAGCGGGAAGGGATCGACCCGGATACGGTCATATACAGCCCCGATCGGGCGCGGACCGCTGGCTTGACGCCGACCGTTACGTTCCCGTCCGGAAATATCGCGCCGGAAGGCTCCGTCATTAAGTCGACAGCCATCGACCCGTCGGTTCTTGACGTCGAGGGTGTATTCCGGCATGTTGGACGGGTAAAGGTGTACACGACCGAGCGCGATGCGATCCGCGCAATCAAGACAGGCGGCATATTCGCTGGCGACATATTGGCTCTGATCGGCCGCGGCCCGGCAGGAACCGGGATGGAGGAGACCTACCAGTTGACGTCGGCGCTGAAGCATCTGACATTCGGCAAGCAGGTGTCGCTCCTGACCGACGCCAGGTTCTCCGGCGTGTCGACCGGCGCCTGCATCGGACATATCGGTCCGGAAGCGCTGGCAGGTGGTCCCGTCGGGCGCCTGCGAGACGGGGACTGGGTAGACATCCGCATCGACACGCGCAAGTTAGAGGGCTCGATCGATATGGTCGGCTGCGGCGAGCTGCCGGATACGCCGGAGGCAGGGGCAGCGATCCTTTCCACTAGACCGCCGCATCCCTCTCTTGCGGAGGACCCGGAGCTACCGGACGATACCCGTCTTTGGGCCGCGCTGCAGTCTGCCAGCGGCGGAACCTGGAAAGGTTGTGTTTATGATACGAGCCGCATTATTCGGACGCTGGAAGCAGGCATGCGCGTGCTCGCAGCGGAAGCCGATGGTGAAGAAGTCTAATTAACTGAATTTTTTAATGTGGATTTATAGTGACTCTTGATGCGGATTCGCATTCACCTCTTTTACAAGCAAGCAACATGATAACCGATTTAGAAGGTGGACTAATTCTAAGTAAACAAAAGCAGGGGCATAATCCGTGATGGATTTGCCCCTGCTTTTGTTTACTACTTGCTTAACTTCAATCCCAGCTTCTCAGCGTTTTGTCTAATAAGCGCTACTAAAGCTTGAGTTTCTGTTTCTGGAAAATTTCGAATTTCAACTAGCTTGCTATCCGCCAATTTGGCGTTTCCTGCACCTTGTGTTGGCGTCACTTCTGCTGGTCCAAATTCTCCTGCGAGCTTATAGCCCATTGATTTGGCTACAGGGATATAGCCACCATATGCCAATGACATGGTTACAAAGCTGAGAATTTTGTTAAACAATTAGCTCTTATGAGTCATGTGTTAAGAAGTAGAAATAAGCGACAATAGACATATGCTTAAAAGTTCTATTGTCAATCTCAAAGGGGGATATTCGCACTGTATAAACAAATTAAATGGTTAATTTTAATTATACCTACTCTAACCATTTGGGTATGGGAGTATGTTCGGCATGAATATTTATTGCCCTATATATCCATGGATGCGGGGAATTGGATTTCACCGTTAATTGTATTTGTAGTCACTCTGCTGCTGATCACGCGGCTTTTTACAATTTTAGAAGCGATTCAAGAGGAACTGCAGCAAGCAAGGCTGATACAAATGGCGCTTCAGGAGCGTGAAAAGCTGGCTAAAGAACTTCATGATGGCGTTGCCCAGTCCTTATTTCTAGTTTCTGTTCAGCTCGAGCAGCTTAAACCAATTATGGAACAAGACGAGAAGCTGCTGTCTATTAAAAATACGGTACGGGAGGTCAACGAATACGTTCGTCAGTCCATTTCCCATTTAAAATATCCGCCTGAGGTAGCCATTGAACCTTGGAATGATTCCATTAGCAACTTAATTAATGAGCTGCATTTCGATTCAGATATAAACACCGAATATAGTTGGCCAATATCAGAAATTAATTTAACGGATAAGGAAAAAATAGCATTATACGCATTTATTAGAGAAGGATTGCTTAATATTCGAAAGCATGCGAAGGAAGTCAATCATATTCGGATTCGCTTAGAATCAACAGAATACGGCTGGACATGTCGTATTTCAGACAATGGATTAGGCTTTACCGATGATCCGTTGCTCAAGGAAGGCAGTTATGGCTTGAAATTTTTAGAGAAACGGACAATAGAGTTGGGATGGGAACTCCAAATGAGACGAGAATCGGAAAGAACCGTACTTGAAGTAATACAGCGGGAGGCAGGTGTAGCTTAAATGACCAATCAACAAGTACGCGTTCTTATTGTAGACAATCATCCCTATGCCTGGAACTGCTCGAAAACACGAGTAGCGCTCCGTCGTTTACAACCATTTCGTCGTTCATTTTAATAGCTGGGGAATGGTTATGATAGCATGTGAACGGAATGAGGAAGGAGGGAGTTATATGAATAGTAAGCTTAAGAACGGTTTTGTAGTAGGCGTCCTTCTAGGTGTGTTGGTAATATCGGCATGCGGAGGTTCAGGAGCTGACGCTGCAACGAATCATAACAGTACAGAAGAAATGAGTGTCCAAAATGGCGCTCCAGAAATCATATACAAGAAGAAATGCATGTCCTGCCATGGTACTGATCTTCAAGGTAGAAGAGGGCCCAGTCTCCAGAGCATTGGAAGTCGATTAACGGAAGAGGAAATCGTTGACATTGTTACAAACGGCAAAAATGGAATGCCCAAGTTTGAAAAAAACATTTCGGCAGAGGATATTCAAAGTGTTTCCAAATGGTTGTCGGAGCAAAAGCCTAGATAAAAACGGCAGCGCTGTAATGATGCAGCGCTGCCGTTTTTGTTTTGTTCCTAATTCAATCTTCATCATACTAGGCCTGCCTTGCTAAATATGTAGCCTACCCCTCGCACCGTTTTGATCATGGCTCCTATATCCGGTGAAAGGGGGGTCAGCTTTTCGCGAAGACGTTTGATATGTGTGTCTACCGTTCGGTAATCGTTTACTTCAGACTGTCTCCATACGATACCAAGAAGATGAGCACGCGTGTGAACGATATCTGCATGAAGCGCAAGATAATAGAGTAGATCGAATTCTTTTAGAGACAGGTGGATTTCCGTGCCATCTACTACAATACGGTGAGCAGATGGATTAATGGTGAGTCTACTTAACTGTATAGTTGGATAATTCGTTCTGCTTGTTGCTTTCAGGGCTTGAACAGTGCTTCTTCTAAGAATAGCTTTGGTTCGCCATATCATTTCTTTATAGGAAAATGGCTTTTCTAAACAATCATCGGCTCCTGCTTCAAAGCCAGCTAATCGCTGGTCTTCCTTGCCATTCTCTGTAATTAACATAATGGGGGTTTGTAATCTTTTCCTGATGGCGATGCATGATTGAATATTACTCAAGCCGGTTTCCGCATGGTCAATAATGATTAAACCATAATGATTGCGATCTGGTTTAAGCCAAGCATTTTTCACATGAGACGTGGTGTCTGTAGGATAGCCCTCTTTCAAAAAAAAGGAATTCAATTGAGCTTGGGTATGTTTTTCCTGACTAATAACGAGAATAACACTTTTCTTTTGTTTCAAGGTAGCGACCCTCCATTAAGCAATGAGTTGAATCAGCAAGGTTATATTAGCTGACTATCTTGCATCATTATGCTCTTTACGAATATGAAGTAATATGCCTCGATATAGCTAAAAATCGATAAAATGTAACGAACTAATGAACAATACGCGAAGCAGAAGAAGATAATAAAAACCAGCCATCCTAAGTCGGAATAGCTGGTTGGGAGGAGCTCAATTAAATTTTTCAATGTCATTTTAACGGATTATTTTTCTTTAAGGAGAGCATTAATGTCTTTCAAAATAGCGGAGTTATCCATTTCTTCACCCATGCGATAGACCTTGCGAATTTGATGATTGGCATCCAGCAGCATGAGGGAGGTTACCGTATGTACGAACTGGTCATCTTTCAGCTTTTGAATCGCAATCCCATATTCTCTTGCTTTCTCAATCGTATAGGCCTCGTCTCCACGCAGCAGCTTCCAGCCTGACCGATCAATACCCATACGCTCGGCATAAGCTGCAAAAACCTCCGGTGTATCCGAATTAGGGTCAAAGGTTATGGCTGCGAATTGTACATTTTCTCCAAAACGGCCCTGTTTCTTCAATTCATCCTGCAGCAGCACCATATTATATGTCGTTGCAGGGCAAATATCCGGACAGCTTGTGAACATAAATTCGATCAGCATTACTTTTCCCAAACTGTCGCTCAGATTATAGGCTGTGCCGTCCAGCTCCTGAAGGGTGAAGGCTGGGGCTTCTCTCAATACAGGAAGCTTGCTGCTTCCTCCTTGAAACGTATACACAAGATAAGCGACCAAGGCCGCCACGAAAATAATGACTGCGATAAGAAGGGGGCTGCGTTTTTTTGTTATCATACCTGATTATCCTTATCACTTACGACTGGATGAGGAACGATGCTATTTTGCAGCTCATTGTCCTCCTGTACAAGCTTCGCTCCGTTGAGCATAACGTAAGCGCCGCCACCTAAAAATAATCCTCCTAAAATAAACCAATACAGCATGTCTCGTTCTCCCTTCTTCGTACTCATTCATTATATAAGTAAAGCATGTTGCAACTTAATGACTCGTAGGAGCTATTTTCACAATCATAAAGAACAAATGTCACACGATAGTCAATATTGTGCCTTTTTTCACAAAGTAGCCGCTTTTTCGTGACAGCATTGTCACACGTAGCCGCTCAATGGGGCCATACAAAAACATCAATGATGATCTATAATGATGATTATCTGAAAGTGAGTGAAGAAAATCACATACTTTTTTCAGTACATAACATGCAGAAAAGAGGTAACCACCTAGATGGACGTAGTAGAATTAGCACGCCTTCAGTTTGCAACGACAACGATCCTTCATTTTGTCTTTGTCCCCATATCCATAGGTTTGTCTTTGCTTGTGGCTATCATGGAAACGATGTATGTCATTACAAAAAAAGAATTGTACAAGAAGATGACGAAGTTTTGGGCGCATTTTCTGTTGATCAACTTTGCTGTTGGCGTCGTTACTGGTATTTTGCAGGAATTTCAATTCGGGATGAACTGGTCTGACTTTTCACGGTTTGTTGGAGATGTGTTTGGGACTCCTCTAGCCATTGAAGCGCTTCTAGCTTTTTTTCTGGAATCTACCTTTATTGGACTATGGGTATTCGGCTCGGATCGCTTATCCAAGGGCGTCCATCTCGCCTGCATGTGGCTGGTATCCATTGGAACGATGTTATCGGCATTCTGGATTTTGACGGCGAATTCATTTATGCAGCGTCCCGTCGGATTTACTTTGAATAATGGCCGGGCAGAAATGGTCGATTTCTGGGCGCTTGTAACGAACGAACAGGTGCTTTGGGAGTTTCCGCACACGCTGTTTGCAGCCTTTGCAACAGGCGCATTTTTGATTGCAGGAATCAGCGCATGGAAGCTGCTTCGTAAAAAGGATATGGCGTTCTTTAAGCCCTCCTTTACTTTAAGCATCATCGTCGCCTTTGTATCGTCCATAGCCATTGCATTATTCGGCCATGGTCAGGCTCAATTTTTGGTGGAGACACAGCCTATGAAGATGGCTGCAAGCGAAGGCTTATGGGAAACGAGCAGCGATCCCGCACCTTGGACCGTTATTGCAGGCATTGATCCGGATAAACAGGAGAATTCATTTGAGCTGAAAGTGCCTTACCTTCTCAGCTATCTCTCTTACAGCCAGTTCTCAGGCTCGGTTATTGGAATGAAAGAGCTGCAAGCTCGTTATGAGGCTGAGTATGGACCCGGAAATTATATCCCGCCTGTACGCACAACCTTCTGGAGCTTTCGAATTATGATCGCTTGCGGCAGTGCCATGATTTTATTAGGACTGTATGGAGCTTATCTTGCGGTGCGCAAAAAGCTTGAACAGTCAAATAAGCTGTTTATGCGCGTGATGATGTTTGCAATCGCTCTGCCGTTTATCGCGAATACCTCCGGCTGGATTATGACAGAGGTAGGCCGTCAGCCGTGGACGGTATTTGGACTTCTGCAAACGAAGGATTCCGTCTCTACGACGACGAGCGCGGGGGAAGTGCTGTTTTCCTTCATTTTGTTTACCGTACTTTATGTCATTTTATTGGGTGTTCTGGCTTTTCTGTTTGTTCGCGAAGCTCGCAAAGGGCCGTATGCAGCCCATGAGCCAGAAATCGCCCTGCAAGATCCATATCAATTCAAGGAAGGGGTCTGACGATGTCGCTTAGTGATTTGTGGTTTTTGTTAATTGCCGTATTATTTACAGGCTTTTTCTTTCTTGAGGGCTTTGACTTTGGTGTTGGTATGGCAACGGGCTTGCTTAGTCGCAATGATAGGCAGAAAAGAGTGCTTATCAATACCATCGGTCCTTTCTGGGATGCAAATGAGGTATGGCTAATCACGGCCGCCGGGGCTATGTTTGCTGCTTTTCCGCATTGGTATGCTACGATGTTCAGCGGCTATTATGTCCTGTTTACGCTTATTTTGATAGCACTGATCTTAAGAGGTGTCGCATTTGAGTTTCGCGGCAAGGTGGACCATTCGTGGTGGAGGAAAACATGGGATATAGCCATTCTGATTGGAAGCAGTGTTCCTCCGCTGTTATTCGGTGTTATGTTTGCTGGGTTACTCAAGGGGCTGCCCATAGGACAAGACATGGAGATGCGATCTGGATTCGCCGACGTTGTGAACAGCTACAGCTTGTGGGCAGGCATTACGATTGTCGGTTTGTGCTTGCTGCATGGCCTTACCTTCATTTCTCTGCGGACAATGGGAGAGCTGAGAGAGCGTTCCCGCCATATGGCGGCTAAATTTTTACCCGTGCAAGCTGTTTTGTTGGCTGTGCTTGTGGTATGGACCTATTCCGTCACTGATTTATTTGAACGCCGTGGGGGCTTATTGCTGGTATTTGTCATGATCGGAGTCCTTGCGGTGTTGCTTTCCGGATGGTTCCTGAAGCGGGGACAGGAAGGCAGAGCCTTCTGCATGTCGGGGCTGTTGATATTGTTGACATTTGGATCGTTTTTTGTTGGACTTTTCCCTCGATTCATGGTCAGCTCAATTCATACAGCGTTTGATCTGACGCTTTATAACGCCGCTTCCAGTGCTTATACATTAAAAGCAATGACGATTGTGGCAGCTACGCTCCTTCCCCTTGTTCTGGCTTACCAAGCCTGGAGCTACTTTGTCTTCCATAAACGTGTCAACGAGAAGGAGCATTTGGAATATTAATGGACAGGTCATGGTTTCAATTAAAAGGAATCCAGCTGCATATGCTGCTGATTGTGCTTTCCCTTCTTCAAGGAGCAGCTATTATAGGTCAAGCCACCTTTTTAGCCAAAGCCATTACGTTGTTATTTGAAAATAAGCCGATTGATCAAGCAACTCAGCCGTTGCTCCTGTTTTTGATAAGCTTCGTCGCTCGCCAAACTTTCGTCTGGCTTCAGCGACGGCTTTCCGGCGGCTTCGCAGAAAAAACAGCTGAAGCCATTCGGCAGCAGCTGCTTGTGGCGATATTCGGGCATGGTCCGAGTTTTGCAGCGAAGCAGGGGAGCGGGCGACTGGTTACGCTGGTGTTGGATGGAGTGGATCGTTTTCGTACGTATTTGGAGCTGTCGATTGCCCGTACGATTGATATGCTCTGTGTTACGGTTCTACTTTTGCTGTGGGTATATAGGCTGGACATGATATCGGGAATCATTCTGATGTGTACGCTTCCGATACTGATCGGTTTTTTCATTCTGCTCGGGTTCGCGGCAAGGAAGCAGGCTGACAAGCAATGGCGAACTCATCGGATGCTGTCGCATCATTTCACAGATTCCTTGCGGGGCATGCTGACGCTGCGCTTTCTGAAACGGAGCAGAGCACATAGCGAGTCGGTCGGAAATGTCAGCAATCAATACAGGGTATCGACTATGCGAACGCTGCGTGTGGCATTTCTTTCGTCTTTTGCCCTTGATTTCTTCAGTATGTTATCGGTTGCTTTTGTCGCAGTAGGCTTGGGCATTCGTTTGGTAAATGGAAATCTCGGACTCGAGGTTGCGCTGGCCGTGCTCTTAATCGCACCCGAATATTTCACGCCCGTCAAGCTGCTGGGTACGGATTACCATGCTTCTCTCGATGGCAAAGAAGCCTGGGGCACGATTCGCTCCATTGTTAGCTCTAAAAAACAATTTGAAGCAGGGCAGGAAGACAAACCTCCTTCTATGCTAGCAGAGCAAAAAGGAGAGCTGGCTATGGAGCTTTCTGGCATCGAGGTTGCGGGCGATGCAGGGACTTTTCTGCTGAAGAAGGTGTCCGTGCAGCTTCCGCAAAATGTTACCCGAATTGGCATTGTTGGTGCCAGCGGGGCAGGGAAAACGACACTTCTTGGCTTGCTGAGCGGGTTCATTGAACCGGATCGCGGTGAGTTTCGGGTGAACAACGTACGGATGACCGGAACCGTCAGAGAAGAATGGCGACGCCAAGTGGCCTATATTCCGCAGCATCCCCACCTGTTCAGTCAATCGCTCACTGATAATGTCAGGTTCTATGCTCCAGATGCCACACAGGAACAGGTTGAGAGGGCGATAGACGCAGTTGGGCTGCGTTCTTTGGTCGATCAGCTTCAGATGGGAAGCGATTCGAAAATTGGAGAGGGTGGAAGAGTGCTAAGTGGGGGGCAGGCACAACGTGTTGCACTGGCCCGTGCGCTTCTGAGCAGCCGTCCCGTCATTTTACTCGATGAGCCAACGGCCCATCTTGACATTGAGACCGAATACGAACTAAAGCAGATGATGTTAACTGTTTTGCAAGGAAGAAAGGTGTTTATGGCTACACACCGTCTGCACTGGATGCCAGAAATGGAATTTATCCTAGTACTGGAGCAGGGTCGCCTTGCAGAAAGTGGAACACATGAGCAGTTAATGGAGCAGCAAGGCGTCTATTATAATTTGATCTTGCAAGGCTCGGGGGAGGGTGGCTATGAAGGGGAATGACCATCGACAAATCGGATGGCTGCTGCCTTATCTGAGACAGCATGTTTGGACCTTCACAGCCGCACTTTTACTCGGTGCTTTGGCACTTGGCTGTGCAGGTGCACTGCTGTTCACTTCGGGCTATCTGATCTCACGCTCGGCATTAAGACCTGAAAATATTTTGATGGTGTATGTGCCGATTGTGCTTGTACGCACCTTTGGCTTTGGCAAGGCTATTATTCAATATATGGAGAGACTGACTGGTCATGATGCGGCACTTCGCGTATTATCACGCATGCGTGTTCGATTGTATCGCGTCTTGGAGCCGCAGGCGCTGCAGCTCCAAACCCGGTTTCGCACAGGAGATTTACTAGGGCTGCTTGCAGAGGACATTGAAAAGCTCCAGAACGTTTATTTAAAATTCCTGCTTCCCGCCTTATCTTCTATCCTCATTTATGCTGCAGGAGTAGCCGCATTGGGACGTCTGGATCGTATGCTCTCCCTTATGATGGCACTATATTGCGGCTTTTTACTATTTCTAGTACCCTTCATTGCTTTGATGGCATCGATGGGGAGAAGGCGCAGAGCAAAGCAAGTCCGTAGTGAAGCTTATCAGGAGCTGACGGATGCAATGTTCGGCATGTCCGACTGGATTCTAAGCGGCCGAATTCAGCCGTTTCTGCAATCCTTTTTCAAAAAGCAGGAATCCTCTTCGCGGATAGAGAACTCGCTTCGCCGCAGCGAATGGCGGGTAAACTGGATTTCTCAGTGCGGTATAGGTGCTGCGGTTATGGTTATGACGCTATGGGCAGGACGGCTAGCAGATGAAGGAACGATTCCAGTGACGTGGATAGCCGCACTGGCGCTTATTGCCTTTCCGCTTCTAGAGGCTATGGTACGTGCAGCAGGGGCCGTAGTCCAATTGCCGGAATACCAGACTTCACTTAAGCGTCTGCAGGCTATAGAAAATGCAAATGCCACGGATGGTCGCATTTTCACATATTCCCCTGCCCCTAAGCCCTCAAGTTTGTTGCCGAAAGCAGGGCTGCTTGACCTACAGGGAGTAAGCTTTCGTTATTCTCATTCACGGGAATGGGCCGTAAATGATATTTCTTTACAGCTTCCTCAAGGAGGAAAAATCGCAATTTTAGGACGCAGTGGCTCCGGCAAGTCGACATTATTGAATCTGATTCAAGGAGAATTACAGCCTGATAGGGGCAGTGTTAAGGTGAACGGTATTCCTGTAAATGCCGAAGCCGGAAATTCGAATTCGTTCTCCGTATTAAATCAGAATCCGTATCTGTTTGATACTTCTGTTGCTAATAATATAAGACTTGGCCGCCCGGAAGCTAGCGATGAGGAGGTGCGTTTGGTTACCGAGCAGGTGCGTTTGAATGAGCTGATTGAGTCTCTGCCAGACGGATACCATACAAGGATGGAAGAAACAGGGCTTCGTTTTTCAGGCGGTGAAAAGCAAAGAATCGCGCTCGCACGTATCTTATTGCAAAACCACCCGATTGTACTTCTGGATGAACCTACTGTTGGGCTTGATCCAAAAAATGAGCGCGAGCTTATGCGGACTGTTTTCCGCGTTCTGCATGGAAAAACGGTCGTTTGGGTCACCCATCATCTCAGTGGCATGGAAGAGATGGATGAAGTGATTTTTATGGATCAAGGCAGGATCAGCATGCGAGGCACGCATGAGCAGCTTATGAGGGGAAATATGCGATATCGCAAGCTTTACGAATTAGAATGAATGGTGCATGTTCCTCATAGCCCTTTTGAGGCATACGGAAAAAATCCTATTTTTGTTAAAATACAAATAAGAAATTATGGCGGGTAGGTGAAAAATTGCGAATATACCGAGGATATTCATTTAACGAAAAAGAAGCAGGTTGTGGTTCAATGAAGAACGTTCAAAAATCCATATTGCTGGTCCTATTGGGTGTTTTGTCCTTTATTTACATAACGCCTTCCATAAAAGCAGAGAAACAGGCCAAAGATTTGCAGTCCCTCATTAATGAGGCACAGCCAGGCACTACGATTATTCTGCCGCAAGGAATATATGAGGGCCCCATAGTGATTGACAAGCCCCTTCAATTGGAGGCGAAGTCAGGGGAAGAGGTCACAATAAACAATCCTTCTAATAAACCCGCTATTCAAATTATTGCTAATGATGTGGCGTTAACAAGAATCACAATTCGTGATGAACAGGTTAAGCAGCAGCCAACTGTGCTGATTCAGGCAGACGGCGTGTTATTGGATCAGTTGCATATCCATACGGGCTCCTTCGGCATTAAGATGAGGAAGGCTGATTATGGTGAAGTGCGAAATACGAGTATTGTATGGGCAGGGAAGGGGGCTAAGCGGTCAATCAAGATGTCCGACAAGGGAAACGGAATGGATCTGTATGACTCGGATAACAATATGTTTTATGGAAATACCGTCATCGCTATGCATGATGGCATTTATATGGAGAACAGCGACAACAATTTGGTTGAAGAAAATCATTTTGAGCGGCTGCGTTATGGCGTGCACTGCATGTATACAAAGGGAACGATTATACGCCATAACATCGGGAGGTTGAATATTACCGGAGCTATGGTTATGGCGGCCCGTAAGGTTGAGCTTTCTAATAATCAATTCACGAAACAAAGTGAGAATGTAAACTCACAGGGAATCCTTTTGTTTGACGCACATGAAATAATGGTTTTCGATAATCATCTGGAGGGAAACCGGGTTGGGTTATACGTGGAGCAATCAACACTCAACCGTATTACAAACAATAGCATCGTTGGAAACTTTATTGGCCTCCAGTTGCTAGATGCTGAAAACAATACCATGAGCGGAAATCAGTTTATTGGCAATGTGGCAAGTGCTGCGTCTAGGAACAGTGTCAATAATACACTCGATGGAAACTATTGGGATACTTTTCAAGGCATTGATCTGGACGGAGATGGAAAAAGCGAGATTTCTTACGCGATTAATCCTTTTTTCCAAAGTCTTGTGAAAGCAAAGCCAGGCTTTCAGCTTTTCTTTCAGTCTCCAGGTATGGTCTTTCTTGAAGGGCTTTACCAGTCACAAAAAGAGCAATGGGCATCAGATGCTTCTCCTTTGATGGAGCCAACGGAAAATGCTCGCTTAGTTATATCCAAGCAGACCTTGCAGCACTCCGCTATCATAGGCGTCTTATTGCTTTGTCTATCTATGTTATTCATTTATATGGGGGTAAGAAAAAGATGAAAATGAAGTCATTTAACGCAATGCTTTTGATAATGGTTATCGTACTGCTAACGAGTGCCTGTGGAGCAAAGGAATATAAGCCGCAGGAGATTAATGAAGAAACCGATATATGTGTCATTTGTAACATGGCCGTAAAAGACGACCCCTATGCTACGCAAATCATTACGAAGGATGGACAATCCTTGAAATTTGATGACATTGGCTGTATGAATGATTGGAAGGTTCAGAATGGAACGGAGACGGTAGGGGCTGAGTTTGTAAGAGACCATAACAGCGGAAACTGGCTCAAATATGAAAATGCCTATTATGCTTACGACGCGGAATATGTGACCCCAATGGCCTACGGCGTTATCGCCTTCGAGAACCAAGCTTCCGCACAAGCCTATATCGCTGAACAAGGTAAGGGCGAATTGCTTAGCTCAGCTGATCTAAAGGATCATAAGTGGGAAGTGAACCGCGATATGATGGACATGGAAAATATGGAGATGCACAACGAAAGCATGCACTCCGATGATAGTAAAGAAGAGATGGAAATGGGTCATGGAACAGAAGGGAAGGACTCGTGATTCAGACCGCGCACATTGCAATAAGGGAAGTAAGGCTAGGGTTTCGCAATCCGTGGGCCTATTCCTTCATGGGACTGTTTGCTATATTTATGCTGTGTCTGCTCCTCATCAATGCGCAGGGCTACGTACAAGGCTATTCGGGCATCACGGGAACGACGCTTAATTTAATTTTATACTTATTGCCACTAATGGCATTGCTGCTGGGCTCTTTTTCCTTGACTGCCGAGAAGGAGGACGGGAGCTGGGAGCTGTTATCCGTCTATCCATTAAGCACATGGTCCTTTATCCTCGGCAAATATATCGGGCTCGCGATTGTGCTGCTTGTTATTGTTTCGATAGGCTTCGGGTTGGCAGGTGCTCTAGGTTTTGCTGCAGGCTCTGGCTTTGGACTGCTTACTTACTTGCAGCTGCTGGCTTTTTCCAGCAGCGTGGCCTTATTTTTTCTAGCGATCGCTCTGTTAATAGGTACGCTAGCGAAAAACCGTTGGCAGGCATTAACGATTGCCGTAGCGATCTGGTTTTTTGCGATTATTGGCTGGCCTCCGCTGCTTATTGCAGTGCTTGGCTTCATGCCTTACCCCATGATCAAACCTACGGTGACGCTGCTTACCTTTCTTAATCCAGCGGAGCTGTCCCGTCTATTTACAGTTGTAAAGCTTGGAGGGGGAGCAATTCTAGGTCCTGAATATTATGAATGGATTACATGGATCAGACGGCCTAGCGGCAACTTTGATTTTGTAGCAGTTGCACTGATATGGATTGGCAGTGTAATGGCAGCTGCACAACTCATATGGGAGAGGAGGCGCTTGCGTGGCTAAACCGATGGTTAGGCTAGATGGGATTACAAAAAAGATGAAGAAGCAAGTGATTATAGAAGGGCTTAATCTACAAATAGAAGAAGGCCAAATTGTCGCATTATGCGGTGGGAACGGTGCAGGCAAGAGCACGATTCTGAGAATGATTGCGGGCATTTCGCATCCTGACAGTGGCAAGATTACGGTTGGCGGTTTACAGTGGAAAAATAATCGTAAGCGTTATGCGGACCTTATTGGCTATATGCCTGATGATTTTCGCTTTAGTCAGGGGTTGACCGCATTTGAAACACTCGCCTTCTGGGCCGCGCTTCGTGGGGTACCACAGAGGAGAGTAAAGGAGCTTCTGCAAGAAGTTGGTCTTGAGGATACGGGAAAAAAATCAGTCTCCAGCTTCTCTAAAGGAATGAGGCAGCGTATATTGTTTGCGCAGGCTTTGCTGGCAAAGCCACCTGTCGTTCTAATGGATGAACCTACGAATGGACTTGATCCTTACTGGATCGAATCTTTTGTACGTATGGTTAAAGAAACCGCCGCGAGCGGTCAGACCGTTATCTTCTCCACGCACCAGCTTCATGTAGCCGAAGCTCTGGCAGATCGCATTGCTTTGCTACGAGGAGGTCAAATTGAGCTTGAAGGTACAGCAGCTGATATTCGAGCGCAGCTAGGCGCGAGCGGCCTGCAGGCAGCATTTGCTGAATGGTTTGGATTAACCGGAAAGCTTAACGGATACTAATCGGCTACTAAGTATGGTTGTTTGATGGTGTTCGCTTTAATGGTGTCCGCCAGCAGCATTCTTGGGTTGGAGCAACTCCTGCAGGCTGGCGCAAAATTGTATGGCCAGGGAGACCTTATACCAAGCTATATATTTTTGATGATGAGTCATTGATTACCGGGTCATTTAACTTCACGTTTAACGTTTTTTGCAGAGCCATGTCAATAGTTTTTGATGAGCTGAGCGTGCTGAATAAGAAGAATTGCCGTCGTAGTAAGGCCATAAACGGGGATATAATTTCAATATCAAAGTATAATCGCGGAAAGGCTGCGTGGGATCGTGACGATTTCTTCTGGTGCTGGACTTAGAGACGCTTAGTATATTGACATAGATTGAGTGAGTCAATGATCGGTACAGTCATGTACCGTTTTTTTGTGTCCAGAGAGGCTGTTTTTAAAATAGTACCTGATAGGGTGATCATGCATGAATGATTATTCAAAAAACCAACCGTATAAAAGCTCCCGATCTGATATCCAAAATGTTCTGCGTTATTCATGCCTAATGCTCATTCTATCATCTTATCAAAATGGAGGGTGTCATGAATGAATTTATTGAAATAAAAGGTGCACGAATACATAATTTAAAGGATATTGATATACGAATCCCGCGAAACAAGCTTACTGTCATTACAGGAGTATCGGGCAGCGGTAAAACAAGTCTTGCATTCGATACATTATATGAGGAGGGCAAGCATCGTTATCTCTTATTTTCGGGAACCCAATTTATGGTGGATTCTGTTTCCCATTTTGATAGTATAACCGGCTTGTCTCCTACAGTAGCAGTTGAACAGCGCATTATTCGTCAATCTAATATGATGGTTTACCTCTTTCTATGGAATTTTTTCAGAAAA
This sequence comes from Paenibacillus sp. FSL H8-0537, assembly GCF_038051995.1. Lineage (NCBI taxonomy): Bacteria > Bacillati > Bacillota > Bacilli > Caryophanales > Paenibacillaceae > Paenibacillus > Paenibacillus sp. FSL H8-0537. The sequence continues at coordinate 3,458,386 of NZ_CP150290.1, forward strand.
ACTCTCCTAAATGCATGTGTGTAAAATGTTTAGGTAGTGGAAGTTATCATGAAATTGACGAAGATGCAATTATTAAAACAGACATGCCGATCAAAAACATTTTCGATGGTTTTTTGATAAAGCACAGACATCATAGAGGAAATTTCAAAAAATTCTGCCAACTGCATAATATAGACGTAAACAGCACGATCGGTACATTATCAGATGAGTCATTGTTATTGTTTAAATATGGCTGCCGGAAAAGTGGATTTGTCGGGGCAGTCGTTTTTTTTCATGATATGCAGAAGCATTGGACTAGCAAAAACATCCGACATCATTCTGCGGATAAAGAAATCAATTTATGGGGAATTAAGGAAGTCTCAATTACTTGCCCAAAATGTAAGGGATCAGGTCTTGGTGAACAGGCCATTCCTACTACAATAGCAGGCAAAACGATTACTGAACTCGAAAATATGTATACTCTTCTTTAATGAATTTCAGTTTTTCACCCATTACAAAGGCTAGCTGGGTTTGAAACTCCCCATACAGATTTGCTTTTACCAAGGATAAAAAGAGCAGTTTGTGGTAAAGACAGAGATCAAATAAAGATTTAACTACCACATTGGGATCGGTACTGGGGCCCATACGCCGGATTAATTCATTGAATACCGATTCCATCTGGTACAGCACGACATCCGATTTATCGTCAAACAAACGATAAAAGGTGGCTCTACCCACGCCGGACACGTTAATGATCTGCGTGACGGAGATATCGTTATAATCCTGTGTTCGCATCAATTCCTCCATGCCCCTGCAAATGAGTATTTGGATTGTGTTTTTCGCTTATCATTTCCGATTATTCTTTAGTTACAAGTTTGATTGACGATGCTATACAAGAGCTGTATTCTCATATCATGTGTCACATGATATTGGCGCGTCCCATTTTTGTTATCGGGAGTGGCCTTTTTTTTATTGTCTTTGAACGGTTATTTAAGGGAGAATATGGGGAGCTATTTTCCTCAATACTGTCCAGTGGGGACAGTTAGTAAGTACCGACTCATCGTATTTGATCATGAAAAGCAACCATTTATACCTCTCACCGAATATTATCATCATCAAATCACTAGGATTGGTGAGAGTTCTGTTATTGCGTATTTAAACTTTTTCTACTGGCTAAAAAGCGAAGGGACACATTAGAATACATTGCTCCGAAACCCCCTTTGTACGCCATACGGAGGAATGAAGATGATCACTTAGAGTAGGCGTTGATGAAGGGGGATGTAGTGGTTTATCTTATACCCTATATTGATGGTCTTGAGATTGACTATGAAGAAAGTGGAATGCTAGGCGGATTCACCATGAATAAAATTCATTTAAGAATGAATGGGAATTGGAAGAGGGACAATATGTAAGGATTTATGAAAAATATATCGGAGGAGGCTCAGATGCTTTTACGATTGGCATAAATGCGAGTGCTACACCGATCGATCCCGCATTGGTTCAATCCATTGAAGGATTTCATTTCTTTGTTGAAAAAACAGATGCCTGGATCTTACAGGATGAACTTCTCCAAATTGACTGTAATGAAAATGGCATATTTTCAAGCAAAATCTCCTATTGAATATGTGGATCATATTCTTGAGCACGACTCCACTTTTTAAACATTTAACTTTACAAAGTAGAATGCTTAATGTATATTCAGAATGATAAGAGGTTTAATTTACCATAATAACCATCAACTTACGGAGGTGTGGATGACAACCAACAATCAGATTGGGATTTTTGATGCTCAGTACAGGGCGCCTACAATTGGTATTATGCTGGTTCTAGCAACCGTAGCTTTCGAAGGGCTGGCTATCACGACTATTGCCGCGAAAATGGCACAAAGTTTAGAGGGCATTCATTTATACGGTTGGATCTTCAGCGCATTTTTGTTATCTCAGCTTATTGGAACCTTGGTTATGGGTCAGCAGGTTGACAAGCGCGGTGTTTTTACATCCATGCTGGTATCTTTTAGTGTTTTTGTGCTAGGAACTGTGGTCTCCGCTATTTCTATCGATATGCACATGCTTATTGCCGGAAGAGCCCTTCAAGGTTTTGGAGCGGGGGCCCTGATCACATGCGTTTATACCTGTGTGACATTGCATTATCCAGATGCACTTCGTACTCAAATCCTGGCCGCATTCTCCATGGCATTTGTACTGCCTTCCTTGATCGGGCCTTATGTAGCAGGCCTTATTGCTTCCTATATCTCGTGGCGATATGTTTTCTGGATCGTTCTACCTTTAATTGGATTGGCGCTCAGTCTTACATTCCGCTCTTTCCGTGATTTGCAGCTTCGGCAAGATCTGACAGGTCCAGCGCGAGCAACCGACTCGAAGATTATTTATGCGATTCTACTTGCCGTTGGAACGGGGCTGTTACTCACAGGACTTGGTATGATAACCGATTGGAAAGGCATAGTACTCACTTTGGGTGGAATAGTCGTCATGATCCCACCAATGCGTAAACTGCTGCCTGTGGGCACTTTTTCGGTGAAAAAAGGATTGCCTGCTACTTTGGTTTCCAGAGGGCTATATGTTGCTTGTTATTTTACAACGGAAAGTTTTGTGATCTTGGCACTAACCGAAGTGAAGGGGTTATCAGCTGACCTTGCTGGCCTTCTTGTAGCAGCAGGTTCTCTGAGCTGGTCCGCCGCAGCGTGGTTGCAAGCCAAGCTTGATGCACGAGATCAAGGTCTTGCCCGAAAGGGCAGAGTCATGACCGGCATTGGGATTATGATCGCTGGAACTGTACTCGTGATCCTGGCTCTTATTTTGACGGACGGTGGAATTATACTCATCCTTCTCTCGCAAATGATTACAGGGTTCGGTGTTGGATTGGCCAACCCTACTACTGCAGCCATTGCTTTACAACATGCCATGCCCAGGAAAGAGGGAGAAATGTCCGCGAATCTGCAATTTGTGGATTCCTTCTATATGGGAGTAAGCATTGGAGTTGGTGGCGCTCTGATTGCCTTGTCCGAAACTTTACAATGGGGCATATCGACAGGCGTTTTGATCGTGTTAACACTGCAATTACTATTAGTCTTGTTAAGTTTCTTGGCAGCACTACGAATTAACAAACTCGTTCATCAAGAACATCATCCGATCAGCCAGGTGAAGGACAACATTTCCATGTAACGGATGACGGCCGCGTCGTTAAATACATCACGAAGAACGGGGGGACAAATTGCATAGGGAGGTGGATAAGATGGCACGTGTATTAGTAGTCATTACTCCAGCTGAAGGACATGTGAATCCGTCGTTAGGATTAGTTACTCAGTTGACGAACAATGGTGAGGAAGTCATCTATGTATGCACGGAGGAGTATCGTTCCCGAATTGAACAAACCGGTGCCCAGATACTTACCTATCCATTTCCACAAGATGCCTTCTCTCATGATCCGGTGTTGAAACCCCAGGAGTACAAGCATTCTTATCAGTTCATTTATATGATGGTAAGCGGTATCATTCGGAGGATCATCCCCAATGTGCTGCGAGTAATAGAGAATCAAAAGTTTGACTATATAATCTTTGATTCCCTGATGGGATGGGGAGGGACTATTCTTTCAGAAAAACTGGGAATTCCCGCGGTGTGTTCGATTGCCTCCTTTGCTTTTGTAGAGCCTCTCGGGTCTGGATCAGACCTTAATGAGACGGAGACGAAGGAGCTTTATGAGACTACGATGAAGATAACAACTGAGTTATCCGAAGAGTTTCAAGTGAGTATTCCAGCCATGGAAAAGATTCCGGCACATGCAGGTCAGTTAAAGCTCGTGTACACCAGCCGTTATTTTCAGCCGCAGGCAGAAAAGCTGGATGATCGTTTTATTTTCACTGGTCCTTCGATCATAACACGTCAAGATGCTCCGGCCTTCGCGTTCGAGCTGCTTCGTGAACGGTACCCTCAAACCGTGTACATTGCCATGGGTACGATTTTAAATAAGAACTTGGGTTTCTATCAGCTTTGCTTTGAAGCATTAGGGGATCTACCCGTGAATGTTGTTCTATCTTCAGGGAAATACACGGATATGGATCCGCTGACGGAACAAATTCCTCCTAATTTTATCGTCAAGCCATACATTGCACAGTTGGACATGCTGCAGCATACAGATGTTTTTATTACACATGCTGGAATGAACAGCACGAGTGAGGCGCTATATTACAACGTTCCGATGGTGATGATCCCATTAACGTCAGATCAGCCTCTTGTTGCAGATCGGGTACAGGAGTTGGGTGCGGGTATTACTTTGAATAAACATAACCTCAGTGCAATTGATTTGAGAGAGGCGGTAACAGAAGTCCTGCACAATTCACTTTATAAACGGCAGGCTTACCTCATCGGTGAATCTTTACGCCAGGCTGGCGGTTACAAGCGGGCTGCCGAAATGATCATGAGTCATATGGGTTCAGCCCGAGGAAGTTACACAATTTAGTGGTGTTCCATTCAAAGTCGCTTACAAAGCGGCTTTTTTTGTTTTTCGGAACCAAGTTCTTGTCCAAAGCCAAAGCCAAGGACAAGAACTTGGTTCCTTAGCCGAGAAAGACAAGAACATTGTGCCATTGTCGAATAAATTGATGTAAAGGGATTTGCACGTTTTAGCCCAAGCCTTAGAAGCATGCAAACAAACCATTTAAAAAAGATTGTTTTAGTAATTTCAAAAGAATTTCTTAAGACTAGAAAAAAAATAAGGTTGACATTAAATCATTCAGTTCTATAATTTGGTGAGGTGAGTTCTATTGAACTTTTGGTTGATGGAGAACATAAAGAAAGCTTAATGGGACACATCGATTTGGAGCGTCCAATGATCAGAGATGAGGATAGAGAACATTGATTTTTAGAATATTCAAACCATTAATCACAGTAATCGTCGTTTGTATACTGGCAATATTTGTGTTACCGCTCGCAGTTTCAGCCACGAACCAAGGAACACTTAACTCATCGGGGATGTCTGACATACCGACTGTGGAATCATTGCATCTTAATGTTAAATCCGCCATTCTTATTGAACAAACTACAGGAGATGTTCTATTGTCCATCAACGCCGATCAGGGCTTTGCGCCGGCAAGTATGGTCAAAATGATGACAGAGTACATTGTTGCCAAAAAAGTTAGAACAGGAGAACTATCCTGGGATGACATCGTTACAGTCACCGATCATGCATCTAAAAGCATAGGTACCCGTGCATTTCTTGCAGAAGGAGATCAGCATACGGTAAAAGAACTGTACACCGCAATGGCAGTGGGATCCGCGAATGATGCTGCCATTGCTCTTTCTGAGCATGTATCGGGCACAGAACAGAACTTTGTAACACTTATGAATGAGGAAGCCAAACGCATGGAACTGACTAAAACCCATTTTATCAATGCTACCGGACTGAGCCGCGCTGACATGCCAGAAGGCTTTCTCCCTGATGAAATGGGAGAAACGCTGATGTCAGCAAAAGACGCGGCCACATTGGCGAAAAACCTTATTCAAGATGAACCAGATTATGCTGATGTCACAGCCATTCCTGTTTACAAGATGCGTAAGTCCGATAAAGATCCAATTGTCAATTCAAACCGGATGCTAGAGACTAACAAAGCTATTCCGAGTTATGCTTATGAGGGCTTGGATGGGCTCAAGACAGGATATACCGAAAGCGCAGGCTATTGCTTTACCGGAACTGCAGAGCGCAATGGTATGCGTTTAATCAGTGTTGTCATGGGGACTCCATCGATGGGGAGCCGCTTCGAAGAGACGGCAAAGGTATTAGACTATGGATTCAATCACTTTACAATGAACCAAGTAATTCCTGCTGGGAGTTTAGTCACTGGGATGGAAACATCTCCTGTCAAGGGTGGGAAAGAAAAAAATGTTCAGATAGTAACAAAAGATGATGTTTATTTTATTCTCCCGAAATCAGATGTATCTACCCAACCTATTGCTACAGTCAATTTAGTTCCTGGTGGGCTCGCTGCCCCTGTGGTAGCTGGTACAAAAGCTGGAACGGCGACATTTACTTACGTAGTCAAAGGGCAAAGCGTCGTACAATTAAGAACGGTTGATTTAATCACTGAGCGAACAGTGGAGAAAGAAAACTGGTTTATGTTACTTCTTCGGTCAATTGGTGGTTTTTTTAGTGCTGATTAACAGTGTCAAGATGCTTTGAAAGATTATGAATTGGAGAACGAATAAGTCTTTTAATTTGAACGGAATGATAAACAAAAAAGAAATATACAGCAGGACGATTTCGAGTGGAGACTAATCCCGATACTTGATCAGTTGAATATAAGAAGTCTTGCTAAGTCACTCCATGATTGAAACCATTTTCGAGCAGGCAAGAAGCTGCCAAGTTAGAAGAGGGGTTTAAACTCGTCTTCTTTCATAAGTTGTCTCTTACAACCGATGGCATACAGGTAACCACTCCTGATTTTCCATCGGTTGTTCTATTTATTGTAATGAAATTTATTGCAGTAAAAAGCTTTTTTCAGAATGAAGATTTTTTCTTCGAGTAAAAGGGATGTAAGTTTGACCGCTTTTACAGTTAATTATATATGTTCTTGTACTCCGACAACTGGACATATAAGAAGTCTTGATGGACAAGGATTTTAGTTTTCATTTATACATATGTATGAAATACAATGTAATATTTAGCAGATAAAATTTATAATTTTGTCTATTCTATTATTAAATAGCTTCTTAAATATTGTGTTACATAGGAGGGGGAATTATTGCTAACGGTTATTATCATATAATGTTTATTCAACAAGGGTTACGTATGTTGGGCTTGCCGCTGCTAGGCTTTAGACCAACACTCGATGTGCTTCTGAGAGAGGGCGCTACTGGACAATTACCTGGAAAGCGGTCAGCGGAGGCCTTTCGTCAGGTGGTCGCCGAAATTTTCGATTAAAAAAATTATGCAACTACTTAACTTATGAATGAAAGAAGGTGTAGGAAATGTTACGAGAAATTAAAGAGCAATTCACTGAAGAGATCCTTACCGAAGCAATAAAGCGATATGACATTAATAATGACACTGTTCGTTCATTGGGCGGTTATGAAAGCTTTGTTTATGAATACCAGAAAAACAACGCATTTTTCATATTAAAAATCTCACATACAATTAGAAGATCAAGAAATAATATACGGGGTGAAATTGAATTTTTAAATTTTCTGTCGAATAAAGGACTTGCAGTTTCAAATGCTGTTCCATCGACCAGGGGTAACATGGTTGAAGAAATTGCTGCAGAAAATGGTTCGTTCCTAGCCATTTCATACGAAATGTCTCTTGGAAAAGAAGTGTCGGATGAAGATTGGAATGAATCGCTTTACGAAAAATGGGGCGAATTTCTTGGGAAAATCCATCATGCCACAAAGGGTTATGAATGGAGTAATCCGGCGTTTAAACGACAAGCCTGGGACCAAGAAGTTCAATTAAAGGCGGAGAAATACCTGCGACCTGATGATGTAATGATTTCAATTCTAAAAGAAAGATTAACAAAACTTACTTCTCTGCCCAAGTCCAAAGATACATACGGTTTGACTCATACTGATTTTCATCAAAGTAATTTTTATCTGCATAACGGAGACATTTATTTGTTCGATTTTGATGATTACGGTTATACGTATTTCGTAAACGATATTGGGATTACATTGTATTATGCACTTTCTTATCCGTTTAAGGAATTTGAAAATAAAGCGGAATATTATAAATTGTTTTTCCGCCATTTTATGAAAGGATATCTGAAGGAAAATACAATCCAAGAAGAAGAAATAGTATATTTACAAGATTCTATTAAACTTCGTCATGCATTGCTGTATATTAATTTTCATCAAGCAAACGATGTGTCAAATTTGGATGAAGAATCAATGAACTGGTTAAAAGAGCTTCAACGAGTAGCCGCTTCTGATGACCCTATGCTGCCGATTGATTTTGTTCAAGAATTTAAAAGCATTTATAATAGTATTCATTAACCTGGGAGCATCGCATTTTACTAAAGTAGGGGTAGGGTCTGACTCAACACAGCCGGCTCATAGGGGCCGGCTGTGTGTTTTTTAACTTATATTTTTTTGATAAAAAATGGTGTTATTTAGTGTATGACACTAAGTGTCAAAGGACAAGAACATATATGCATTAGAAACCGCGTAAATTGCGGTTTTTTTGTTTAAGGATACAAGTTCTTGTCCAAACTCGAGGACAAGAACTTGTATCCTTAAAATTTGTGGCTGTTCTCCAAATGAATATACAAATATATAAGGCTCACACTTACAATATCATATTTAAGGGTTCCTATAATTCATGAATCTAACGGAAGGAAGTCAGCATGGGTGAAGTGGATCGGAGTGGTACTGAAATCTAAGAAGCTCACTTTAAATCAGTCATTGATTTCAAAGTGAGCTGTTTGCTATTCTAACATGATTTTTTCGTTAATTAATTGGTAATAATATTGATCCATCTGTTCTGCTGTCATATCTTCTTCGAAATGATATATCCACCACGTCACAAGTAAACTAATGACCCCCGAGTGATATTCGGCTAAAAGTTCTATCGGAAGCAAAAATTGTTTACCTCTTTTCTTTAGTTCCAGAAGATCCCGTTTGGATATTTCTCCGATATAATTTTTGAAAAAATCAGTAAACCCCTTATCATTCTTCTGGTTCTGTACCATCGGCTCAAGTAAATTTTCCAACATGATTCTAGATAAGCTTTGCAAAGGCTGCCGCAGCCGATCTTCGATATTCATTAGTAAATAATCCTGAAGCACCCAGGTTAGGGTCGAGTTTAACAGCGCGAATTTATCCTCAAAATGTTTGTAAAACGTTGTACGGTGAACCATGGCTTTGTCACATATTTCATTAATCGTGATAGTACTGAATAGTTTGCCTTGCTCGGATAAGAGATCTTTAAGTGCCATTGTTAACAATTTGTGAGTTCGGGCAACTCTTAAATCAACCTTTTTCTCAATAATTTTCATCTACACCTCTTCCATATCGTAGTTTAACTATATAGCATCTCTATATTGATTCTTACCAGAAGAGAGATTTTTAATATATACTGGTATTATAAACAATATTTTTAGTGGTCTACAATCGTAGATAAAACATAATTTTGAAGAAAGGATGAAGTTGAGATGTCTGACATGAAAAAAGCGGTAGTGATTGGGGCAGGGATTGCAGGATTGATTACTGCAAGAATGTTATCTGAATATTATGAAGAAGTATGTGTTATTGAAAGAGATGAATTCCCTTCGGAGCCGCTGAACCGGCAGGGTGTACCTCAATCTTATCATCCACATCGTGTACAACCACGCGGCGGACTCATTATGGAAAATTACTTTCCAGGGTATAATGACGAATTGATCGCATTAGGCGCAATCTCTTCACACGAAGAGAAGCTTGTGGTTATCAATCGATACGGTACATTAGTTAATAAGGAGGATGCTTCTTCCTTTAAAAATGCATCGTGCAGCAGAGCTCTACTGGAATGGGTGCTGCGCAAGCGAATCCAGAACATTTCTCATATAAGCTTCTTAACAAGTACGGAAGTTACCGGGCTAATGGTATCTGAAGATCAGCGTTCCATTACAGGCATTTATACAAAAGAAAGAAGCGGGGATAAACAGGAAGAACGAATTCCAGCCGATATGGTTATTGATGCCTCCGGACGTTCTTCCAAATTGATCAGATGGCTTGATAAGATAGGATTGTCTGTGCCGGAACCGGAGGTGCTGAAGGTATCTCTTGGTTACAGTACCCGCTATTACAAAATAAAATCATCTATTCCGAACGAATGGGTGATGTCTGATTCAGATCCTGAACAAGGTATTCGTGCAGGCATATTTACGCGCATTGAGGATGATATCGCTGGACTCATTCTTTTCAATGCTGGAGGAGATGAGTATCCGTCCACTCAGCCAGAGGAGTTTCAAGAACAACTCAAACATTTGTTTGCTTCAGATAAAATTGTAGAGTTGATGGAACGGGTGGAGCCTGTGCAAGGGCCACGCGGATACCGTATATCCGAGTCTGTTCGTCAGCATTTTGAACTCATGGAGACTTGGCCCTCTGGATTACTCGTCCTTGGCGATGCTTTTTGCAGCTTCGATCCAATTCATGGACAAGGTATCACAGTTGCTGCAATTGAAGCGGAGACTATAGGGAAATGTTTAGAGACACAACAAACACATCCTGATCCACAGTTTGAGCGAAAAGTGTTAATTCGTATGCAGCAGGCTATCGAACCGGCTTGGTGGTTAAGTTCTGTGGCCGACCTGCGTTGGAAAGGGGTTGAGCATGGTGGGCCATTCGAATTGAAAGGAGTTGCTTTTGCTCAGAAATATATCAATTTGTTTACGAAGCAGGCAATGAAAAAATCTTATCAGGAACAAGATAATCATCTCTTTTTTATGCAGTTCCTGATGAATGCTTTAATCCTTCCTCCAAGTGAATATTTTAATAGTGATATCCTGAACATGATTCTGAACGACAACGGTTCAGAAGAAGAAATGGAGTTAAGAGCTGAACTTGGTGTGCTAAATCCGGATTTGTTCCAGCAAAGATTAGATGAAATCATTCCATCATTTCAACTGGAATATGATGAACAAATCAAGAAACTACTCGAATCATTACAGCCTGCTACGAGCTAATAAAACAACTGGAAAGTTGTTTGTGTAGGAATGGTAAGCCCTGTATCAAAATGTAGAGGAACCCAGGTCATTCAAAGACCTCGGGTTTCTTTTCGTATGCATTCCAACGACGATTTGTTTCATCTTTTTAGTTCGTCTATAATTATTACTAAGATAAATGAAAATGAGGGAACTCCATGGATTTATTTGAAAAAGGTCGTTGATGCAGTCCAAGAAAATGGATCTAAAATAGGAATGTAAATTAGCATTATGAATGAAACCTCAGATAATGATACAAATATGATCCAATAATCATTATATACATTTACACAAAACCCGTATTTCTTTTAGTTTATTTTATTCTATACTCCCGTGTATGGCATTTAAATTTTTTAGAACATCACTTGATTTTATAGCAGATACTCCGATACTTATAATTTCTTCTATCCCTTTGTTGTATATACCTGATATAGCATCGACGGTCATAACTACTTTGAAATCCCTCTCACTAGCTTCATACATACTTGTTCGCGGACAGTTAGGGAAGTTGCATCCAGCAAAAATTAAAGTATCAATACCTTTCTGAACGAGGAATTCTTCAAGATATGTTTGGTAGAACGCTCCCCATCTAGGTTTGTACATCACCCAATCATATTCACCCAATTGTTGAAATTGACCATTGAGGAGTAGGTCCCCATTGAGGACTGGACTATCTGCTGGCTTAATTTCGCTTACTAGATCAGCACCAGTTGTATTGGGTACAACAAAATGAAATCCATTTTCCACTATTTCTCTGCGACAAAGATCTACATTAGATCCATCTGCTTTATACAATCGAATGACGTGAATGATTGGCTGCTTTGCTCTGCGATATGCTTCTACTAGCTGCTTCATCGTTGGTAAAATAGCGGCAGTTCCTGGTACCTCGGCTTTGGAACCGGGAAGGGAGTTATCATTTTGGATGTCAATTGTAATTAATGCACTACGCATCCAATTAGGCTCAGTATAATGTGACATACGATCATCCTTTCGAAAAATGCTTATACTATAGGTTTAAAAAGGTTTGCTTTTTTGAGGTCGATGCAATTTGCGTAACTATCATTAAAATACTGATAAATATCATCACCATAATAGCAGGTGTAAAACTATGAGAAACATCATGAATCCAACCTAACATAATTGGGCCTAACGCACCAATAACATAACCAACAGACTGTTGCATTGCTGACCAAGAAGTAGCATCATTGGCATTACTTGTAGCATCTATTGGCAACATAAGATTTAAAGTGAATAATCCACTACCCCCAAGACCAAAAAGAAAAGTTGCAATAATTGGCGAAGCATTAGAAAGTAGTAGAATTAAACTAACCAGTACAATTAAAGACTCAGTAATCATCCAAACTCGTCTTGAAGGGAATGTCTTTAATAATATTGGAAGTACTAAACTAATAGGGATTTGAATCACAACAAAAACAGTAAGGCAGAGTGTTGCGTAGGCTTTTGAATAACCCATCTCCTGAATAATTAATGGAAGCCAAGCTGTAAAAGAATACATTAACATGGCCATTGATCCAAACGAAAAAGTGAGAGTCCAGGCTTTTCTGTTCCTCCAAGGCAATTTGATTTTCGTACTTTCTGAAGATCTAATTGATTGACTAGCTACAGGAGTAACCGAAAAAAACCAGATTATTGCAGCAATAAAAGCAATAAATGCCCATAGCCCAATTGCTTTCTGCCAAGAATGGTAATACCCGTGCAATGGACCGGAAAGCATCGAGCTGCCAGCGGCCCCAATGGTTAATGCAATGCTGTAGACTGCAACAATAGATGGAACATGTTCAGGGAAGTACTTTTTAATAAAACCTGAGATTAGTGGACCGATAGATGCAATACCTATTCCTGTGATTAAGGAAGATAAGAGAAGAACAAGAGTAGAATGAGTAAAGAAACGAATAACCGTTCCAATTCCTATAATTAATAAGGAGTACCCGATAATTCGTTCAATTCCCCATTTCCCACTTGCTTTTACTGCAAATGGTGAGAAAAGCCCCATGCAAAGTACAGGTATTGAAGTCAGCAAGCTGGCTAATGCAGCACTCATTCCAAGATCTCCTTGAATATCATCCAATAGTGGAGCTATAGAATTAATTGCTGGTCGTAAATTCAAAGCTGCTGCAAATAAAGCTATAAGTAATAAAATATTTTTTTTCATTGTCTAACATCCTCTGATTATTTTTATGTTACCTAAGCCTCCAAATTTTAACGAAACATCAAATTCTCCTTCCAATACTAAATTCAGAACCATGCCCAGAACAATTCAATATTTACTGATGATTTTATCTATGCTAGCAATAACTCTATTGTACAGAAGGGGAGAAGTTTCAATAGGGGGTATAAGTGACATATTTATAGGTGAATATGGACTTTTAAAGTATTATTTCGTATGATAATGTCCAACCTAAAGCAAATTGAAAGGAGAATCATTATGAGTGTCGGACGTAGCACTTTTATCATGTCCGGAGATCGTTATTTCGAGTCTGGTATTCGGATTAATGTAAACAGGGTTAGTGAAACATTTGAACTAAATACCCACTCCCATGAGTTTATAGAGATAACATATACAAGTGAAGGTGCAGGTGTACATTACATTGACGATGAAGCAGTTCCTGTTGAGCATGGGACTTTATTTTTTATTCCAATTGGTTGTAGTCATGTGTTTAGACCCAGAACGTGTACGAAAGACGATCCACTTATCGTTTATAACTGTTTGTTTCAGAAGGAATATTTAAGCGAAATTCAATCCTGTTTCCCTCAAGCATCGGAAATTTTTGAATATTTTGCAGACAAACAATTACTTTGGTTCTCGATAAAAGATCCAGATGGATCGTATCATTTCTTATTTCAAGAACTATATCGTGAATACTCGGCAAAACCTCCAGGATATTTAGCCGTACTTTCCGCTCTTGTCGTGCAAATATTAATCGGTTTATATAGGCAGCGGTTTCAGAATGATGCGGCCTTTGAGTATAAACAACAATGGATGGCAGTCGACGAAGCAATAGCATTTATTAAAAACAATTATGCGAGCAGGCTTAGACTTAGCGATCTTGCTAGTAAAGCAAACCTTAGCAAACGGCATTTCAGCCGCCTGTTTCAGAATCAGATCGGAATGAACTTTACTAATTACTTGCATAACATTCGTATGGATGCTGCATGTCGTCTTCTGACGGAAGGTCATAGCAGTGTAACAGAAATTTCCGCATCGGTCGGATATTCGGACATGAAGTTTTTTCATCAACTATTCAAGAAAAAAATAGGAATGACACCCCTAGAGTACAGAAATAGGTTGTGACAAGTGCTCGCATGTAGTGTGTTGCTTGTCTGGAAAAGCAAGAACGGTTTGGAATAGTAATCAGAAGAAACGAGAGGTTTGGTGAGGAATCATTATTCAAAAAATATTCACTATCATTGATGAAAACGGAATTCATGCTCGCCCAGCAACAGCCCTGGTAAGTGCAGCCATGAAATTTAATGATGTTGAACTATATGCTGAAGCTACTGGCATAAAAATAAACCTCAAGTCGATTCTCGGCCTTTTGTCTCTAGATCTTTATCCAGGGGATGCGTTGACTTTAATCGCGGAAGGCAACGAAGAGAATGAAGCGTTAAGCACTCTTCATGATGTTATGATTAAAGAAGGGCTGGGAGTGCTTCATGATTAAGCAATCAGGAATAGAGGAATTGGCAGGTATTACAGTAGGACGTTAAAAGTAAGTGTTTACATTTATACTTTTGTGAGGTATTATCAATTCATTAACTAAATAAATTGAATTGAAGATTGTTACTGATCATGCAGGCAAGACTTCAACAAAAATGGGGATATTATACCCTGTATTTGTCGAAGTCTTGCTTTTTTATGTCTTTTTTCGGAGGGGGTTATATGGTAATAAAACAAGTTATTAATAATAATATTGCCATTAGTATCGATTCCCAAGGGGATGAAGTCATACTGATAGGGAAGGGTTTAGCATTTGGTAAGAAAAAAGGAGATGCCATTGATCATCAAAAAATTGAAAAGCGCTTTTATTTAGAGGATAAGGGCTTATATGCTAAGTTCAAAAAACTGTTGCAAGAAGTTTCAATTGAAGAGATAAATGTATCGGATGACATAATCAGTTTAGCAAAAAGAAGGCTTAAAAAAAACTTAAACGAAAGCATTTATATCTCATTGCCTGATCATATTAGTTTAGCGGTTACACGAACAAGAGATGGACTGAATGTGAAAAATGGATTACTGTGGGAGATAAAAAAAATCTATCATGAAGAATTTGTAGTCGCTAAAGAAGCTGTGCAAATGATTAATGAGAAGTTTAAAGTTGAGCTTGGAGAAGATGAGGCGGGATTTATAGCTTTTCATTTTGTCAATGCTCAGTTAAATAATGGCATGAATACCGTTGCGAAAATTACTCAGTTTGTAACAGAAATACTTAGTATCATTACGTATCAGCTCAAGAGTACAGTCGATGAAGAAACTTTAACGGGATTTCGATTTTTAATGCATTTAAAGTTTTTTGCGAATCGGATCTTTTCTCAAGATGCACATGAGGATAGAGAAGATCTATTTATATACGAGTTAGTAAAAGAAAGATACACGCGAGCTTTCGAAATTTCGCAAAAGGTACAGCAGTTCATAAACAAGCAATATTCCTATGAAGTGTCTAATATGGAGGTTACCTATTTAACTATCCACATTCAACGTTTGTTAGATAGGAAAACTGAATAATTTCGTTCAACCTTGTTACTCTTCGGGAGGCCAGACTTGAATTTAATCTAGAGCATTGTCAATTTGACAATTGGTTTAGGTTTAATTCAAGTCTTTTTTTTAGAAAAAGCATAATAAAGGAGAGGCAGCTATGAATAATACAGAATTGGGTGAAAAGATCGTTAATCTGGTAGGTGGGGAGAAAAATATTGATTCTCTTGTACACTGTGCCACACGTTTGAGATTTAGGCTTAAAGATAATAAAAAGGCAGATAAGGAGTCATTGTCAAAAATTCCGGATGTATTAACTGTTGTAGAAAAAGGTGGACAGCTTCAGGTTGTTGTTGGGAATAAGGTTGGAAAAGTTTTTACTGAAATTATGAATCACCATAAAATTACTTCGGATGATAATGGCGATAAGAATGGAAAAAAAGAAGGCATTATGGCTAAGGCATTTGATTATATTTCAGGTGTTTTTTCACCGCTGATTCCAGCACTGGCTGGTGCGGGTATGATAAAAGCTGTACTTGCCATATTAACTTTCTTTGAATGGATTGATGTAAAAGGATCTACTTATGCATTGTTAAATGCAGCATCTAGTGGCCTATTTTATTTCCTGCCGATTTTTGTGGGTATACTTGCCGCGAAAAAGTTGGGTGCAAATCATTATGTTGGTGGTGTCGTTGCAGCGGGGTTATTAGATCCTAAATTCACCGCCTTATCTGAGTTTACAGGCGACACGACCTTTATGGGTATTCCATTAATTATCGCCAATTACTCATCAACTGTATTTCCGATTTTGATGGCGATGGTCGTTTATGCTCCTTTGGAAAAATGGTTAAAACGAGTGACACCAGACACCATCCAATTATTTTTTGTATCGATGATAGGTATTATTGTTATGGTTCCACTTACCGCACTTGTATTCGGACCATTCGGAAGCTACATTAGTACAGGTATTGGAAACTTCGTTACCTTTATGTTAGATATTTCTCCTATTATAACCGGTATTTTGATCGCATCCGCTTGGCCATTTATTGTTATATTCGGCGTCCATTGGGGCATCTTCCCGATCATCCTTGACAACATGTCGAATGGCGGGGACATGATTAAGCCGATTACTGCGGCTGCTGTTTTTGCACAAATGGGTATTGCATTCGGAATATTCCTTCGTTCAAGAAAAAATAAAGAACAGGCTTCTTTTACTTTTGCAGCAACGATGTCAGGACTTTTGGCCGGTGTAACCGAGCCCATCCTGTATGGCTTGATTCTACGCTATAAAAGATTGATTCCACTTATGCTTATTTCAGGTGCTATCGGTGGTGCTATGATTGCCATATTCGGTGTAAAGATTTCTACATTCGTATTTAACAGTATATTTACGATACCGAACTACACCCCTACCGTAGGATATGTAATTGGAATTGGATCGGCCTTTATTTCAGCAACTTTGTTAGCATTCATATTTGGATTAGACGGTAGAAAAAAAGAAACAACAAAAGAAACAAATGAAGATGGAAATGATCATCAAGTTCAAGTTGAAATTCCAGCTACAGATGCTAAAAGAATGGATATTCTTTCACCATTGAAAGGTAAAGTCATTCCGCTGGAAAATGTAGATGACCCGGTATTTTCAAGTGCTGCAATGGGTAAAGGTATCGGCATTGAGCCTACCGAAGGAATTGTTTATTCTCCATTTGACGGAAAGGTCGTTGATTTATTTCGAACTAAGCATGCAATCGGTTTAGTGAGTGATGATGGTGTTGAAATATTAATTCATATTGGTATTAACACTGTTAAGCTAAAAGGGAAGCATTTTGAAGCACATGTCGAATCAGGTGCAGTGGTGAAAAAAGGTGAAAAATTAGTTACTTTTGATATTCAAGGTATTAAGGATGATGGGTTTCAAACAACAACACCTATTATCATTACAAATACAAATGACTTCCTGGATGTTTTACCTGTGAGCTTTAAGCAGGTAACCGAAGGGGAACAGATACTGACTGTTTTAAAGTAGTATAAAACAAAATACATGCAGGTATAGAGAGATGGAGGAAATCGAATTGAATATATATAAAACTTTTCCAAGCGACTTCTTATGGGGTGGGGCAATTGCTGCCAATCAGACAGAAGGTGCTCATTTAGAGGATGGTAAAGGGTTATCCATTGTTGATTTAATGCCAAATGGGCTTCTGGCAGGCATTAAAGAGGATAGCACCGATTTGAACCTTTATCATGAAGGCATTGGTTTGTATCATCATTACAAAGAAGATGTGGCCATGTTTGCAGAAATGGGCTTTAAGGTATTCCGCACATCCATTGCTTGGAGCCGAATCTTTTCAAATGGAGACGAAATGAGTCCTAATGAAAAAGGGCTGGAGTTCTACGACAATTTTTTCGATGAATTACTAAAGCATGGAATTGAGCCTGTTGTGACACTTTCTCATTTTGAAACACCGTGGCATTTAGTGAAGGAATACGGCGGTTGGAAAAATCGCAAGATGATTGATTTTTATATCCGTTATTGTGAAACAGTCTTTAATCGGTATAAGGGCAAAGTGAAATATTGGATGGGTTTTAATGAAATTAATAATATTTATACAAGTCCAACAGCCGCAGGAGGCATTCTTGTTGAAGAAGATGAGAACTGTCTGCAAGCAATCTATCAGGCAAGTCACAATTGTTTTGTAGCAAGCGCATTAGCAACAAAATTATGTCATGAAATTATACCTGGTTCTAAAATGGGTGCAATGTTGGCACTTAGTGCGGTATATCCGAATACATGTCATCCAGACGATGTTTTTGACACCTATGAAGTTAGGAGACGCTCATTATTCTTTGGCGATGTTCTGCTTCGAGGCGCATACCCAACCTATATTCATCGTATTTGGGATGAAAATGATGTACATGTGGAGATGGAAGATACGGATTTGGATTTGATTAGAACGTATCCTTCGGATTATTTAGGTTTTAGTTACTATCGTTCTACTACGCATAAAGCAGGAACGCGAATTTTGGGGCATACAGGTGGAATTGCTGGCACACCTAATCCTTACTTGGATGCTACCCCTTGGGGCTGGCAGATTGACTCAAAAGGCCTTCGTTATGTATGCAATGAATTATACGACCGTTATCAAAAGCCGCTTTTCATAGTAGAAAATGGACTGGGAACGAATGACGAGTTGAAAAACGGAGAAATTAATGATGATTATCGAATTGATTACGTAAGGTCTCATATCGAGGAAATGAAAGAAGCAGTGATTGATGGCGTTGAACTAATGGGTTACACCTATTGGGGGCCCATTGATATTGTGAGCGCGGGAACTGGCGAATTGAAGAAAAGGTATGGATTTATTTATGTTGATCGGAATAATGACGGAACCGGAACATTTAAAAGGATGAAAAAGAAAAGCTTTGATTGGTATAAAAAAGTGATTGAAACAAACGGCGAAGATTTGAAGTAATTGAAATGATGGCATAGCATCAAGGCATCAAGTAGGAAACACACAAAAAAGATAGGTTTGAGGTGAGATTATAATGCAAAAAACATACAGAATTATTGATGAAGACGGAATTCACGCTCGTCCAGCAACTGCTTTGGTCAATATAGCTACTAAGTTTAGTGGTGTTGAAATATTTGCCGAGGCTAATGGCAAAAAAGTAACCCTTAAGTCGATTTTGGGTGTTCTGTCTCTAGGTCTCGATACTGGGGATACGTTGACTCTGATTGCGGAAGGCAACGAAGAGAATGAAGCGTTAATCGCTCTTCATGACGCTATGATTAAAGAAGGGTTGGGAGAACTTCATGAGTAAACATGCAGGAATCGCTGCTTCGGCAGGTATTGCAATAGCTCGTGCATTTATCCTGGAACATCCGGATTACACCATTACAAATAAGAGCATCAGCGATGTTGGGGCTGAGATTGCCAAGCTGGAGAGCGCCCTGGAAAAATCTAGGGGAGAGCTGCAACGTATTAAAGAGCGTACCCTGAGCGAACTAGGGGAAAAGAAAGCGGGGATTTTTGAATCTCATCTGCTTATTCTGGCTGATCCTGAGCTGATTGGTCCTGTGACAGACAAAATCCGAGAGGAATTCGTCAACGCAGATTACGCTCTTAATGAAGTGGCTAGCCACTTCATTAAGATGTTCGAAAATATGAAAAGTGCCTACCTGCAGGAACGCGCAGCTGATATGCGTGATGTGACCAAGCGCGTGATGAACCATCTGCTGGGGATCACTTATGTAAGTCCTGCGGAAATTAGCGAAGAGGTTATTGTGATCGCGGAGGACTTGACGCCATCCGACACGGCGCAGCTTAACCGCAAATACGTGAAAGGCTTTGCAACAAATATTGGTGGACGCACCTCTCACTCCGCTATTATGGCGCGTTCTTTGGAAATTCCTGCGGTTGTTGGTACGAAAAATATTTTGTCATTGGTTAAGGCAGGGGATTTGATTATCGTTGACGGTCTAAGCGGTGATGTGTTGGTTAACCCTACTGAGGCTGAGGTGGCAGAATATACGAGCAAGCAGGAAGCATATGATCAACAGATAGTCGAGTGGAAGAAGCTTCGTGATGAGGCCACGGTTTCGGCTGATGGGAAACATGTTGAGCTTGCAGCCAATATTGGTACGCCAAATGACGTGAACGGTGTAATCGAGAATGGAGGAGAGGGCGTTGGTCTGTACCGCACCGAGTTTCTGTACATGGGCCGGGACAAGCTGCCTTCCGAGGAAGTTCAGTACAATTCCTACCGGATGGTGCTTGAAAGCATGAACGGACAACCCGTTGTCGTGCGTACGCTGGATATTGGCGGTGATAAAGAGCTTCCTTATCTGGAGCTTCCGAAGGAAATGAATCCGTTTCTCGGCTTCCGTGCGATTCGCCTTTGTCTGGACCGGAAGGATGTGTTTCGCACACAGCTGCGTGCCTTGCTAAGAGCAAGTGTTCATGGTGATCTGCGAATTATGTTTCCGATGATTGCCACCCTTGGCGAATTCCGTGCCGCCCGGGCGATGCTGCTTGAAGAGAAGGCTAAGCTAATCGAAGAAGGCAAGGAGGTATCGGACAACATGCAGTTGGGTATTATGGTGGAGATACCTTCTACTGCTGTGCTAGCTGACCAATTCGCCAAAGAAGTTGATTTTTTTAGCATCGGGACGAACGATCTTATTCAGTATACGATGGCCGCTGATCGCATGAATGAACAGGTTTCTTATCTGTACCAGCCGTACAATCCGGCCATTCTACGTCTAATCAAAACGGTGATCGACGCTGCACATGCTGAAGGGAAGTGGGTTGGCATGTGCGGGGAAATGGCGGGGGAACCTATGGCGATTCCTTTGCTACTGGGCCTAGGTCTGGATGAATTCAGCATGAGCGCTACTTCCATTCTGCCTGCACGCAGCCAGATTGCGAAGTTATCCACTATCGAAATGAAGAAGTTAGCAGCTGAGGCTTTACAGCTTGGCACAGCAGAGGAAGTTGCAGCGCTTGTCCTAGAAGCTATTAATTAAATTTTGATTTTTGGTCACAAGAGCGCGTGATAAAGAAATGTAACTTAGATAAGACGATTTAATATCCACAGGATAGATCACTCTTGTTGCCAACGAAAAAACACCTCCAAGATTATCTTCATCTTTTTCAACATGAAGGTATGTTCTTGAAGGTGTTTTGATTTGTCTCACGTTAGGAGTCAGTCCTTCCTGACGCCACCGTGTAAAGTAAGTTTGTCGCTTAACAGTTAAGGCTATATGATGACACTAAGTTAAAATCTAGTGGTGCCAAGGGGTATAATCGATATATACACATATGTATAAAATACGGGTTTTGTGAAGATGTATTTGAGAATCCGCGTAACCACGCAGGTTTATCGGTCCATGTTATCTACAGCTTTCCTCATCTCTTCATCTGTTAGATGTGTATATATCATTGTTGTTTGTATCGATGAATGTCCTAATTGATTTTTTAATCTCGGTACATCATTGTTCTCTAGATGGTATCGTGTCGCGAAAGAATGTCTTAGTGAGTGTACGGTTAAAGCTGGTTTCCCCAAAGCGGTTGCATATTTTTCCATTAGTTTTTCAATTGATCTTTGCGTTAAGCGCCGGCTTTTTCCTTTACGGCTGATAGGAGCTGCAATAAACAAAAAGGGTTCCAGTTTTTCTGGTTTGTATCTTGATTCTCGAATTTGCAGATAACTTTCCACATCTAATAATGCTTGCTTGCTGAAGTAAACATATTGTTCTTTATTGCCTTTGCGTATCACTCGTACGATAGCTTTACTTAAATCCAGATCTTCCAGGTTAATGCTTAATTCCGGCAACCTCAGAAAGCCTAAGTCCGGAGCCTAAAATAAGCGATACGATCGCTGTATCCCGTTCACGATTCATCTGATGGAAGTTATAAATCCGTTTGTTCTCTTTATTCACTTCTCCAAAATCATGGGCTACAAATTGTCTAAACCCCTCAAATTCGTCTTCTCTGAGAATTTTCCCTTCAATACGGTTCGCAATGGTTTCCTGGCTTTCCTTGACGACATTTAAATCCATTTTGGCCGCTGAATATAGGGCTTTAGCTCAGCGGTCTCAGCCTTGTTCTTCAGGTAATCAAACAAGGATTTCAGTGACGATAACTTGCGATTAATCGTGAGATTTGTATTACCCAGCTGATACTCTAAAAAAGATAAAAAATTCTCTACTTCACGAATTGTCAGTGTTTCTAAAGAACCTAAACTAATCTCTGTACGACTTGCGTTAAGTGCGATGTCCACGAGTTCTTTATCACGGCCGATGCGCCATAACGCAAGCGCAATGTCAACCTTCATTTCCCCCTCGGCTCCGGGAAGAAGCTCGTACAAAATGTCTTTCGCCTTGTGCGATCGCAAATAGCCGAGCGCTATGACCAGCCAGTTGTCACACAGGCTTACGATGCGGAGAAGCTCTTCTTCCGCCGTCATGCGGTCGAACAATTCGAGCGGCGGCCCGTCTTTTCGCTTCTACCATGTCGGGTCATCCAAGAAATAAATGACAAACTTCTGATATGCTTTCATCGCTATCCTCCTTGCTACGGATTTCTCCTCCCAAATTTGCGTGATAAAGATCAATTTCAGCGCTAGAGGTATTAATCGAGAAAATTGTAGTTAATAATCGGTTCAATATTTTCTACAGGCTCTTCACTTCTACGGAGTGTATACAAAGGAATTATTTCATTTCCAATATTTCCAGAATAAGTACATAGCGATAAAACAATTTTTTCACCGTCACCCTCTATACAAATTGTAGGCCATTCTTTTTCAAGACACTTAGGCCATGTAAGCAATCCATTCCCTGGAATTACAGATAATTTTTTGGTCTTATTTTTAATTTTGTAAGTTCCACTGACAATACATTCATCGAATATAATTGAATTATTCATTGCGTGAATATAATAGTGCCATGGCTTTATCCCCCAAGTGATTATCAATAACCCCTCTTCAAAACATTTATCAACCAGATCAGTTGTTGTAAATAAATCCACAAGATTGACTGCCCCGTCACCAACCTCACTTCTTATAAATTCACTAAATAAATCAAGATCAACCATAAAAAAGCCTAGGTTTCCCAAGCTACCGTAAACAGAGGTACTACTAAGTCTACTGTTTTTTTTCAAATCAATAGAGTCTTTGAAAATCAGTATATACACAGTAATTGTTTCAATTTTTTGTTCGTAGTCTGTTAAAATGGGTGGTGCTTCCACTGATAAAAAATCTGGCTGAGATATCTCTTTCCGAAAAACTTGAATATTTACATGATACTCCCCGGACAATTCTATGTTTTCTCTTTGGTAAAGATTTTTTTGGCGTAATACACCTTCGATAATAGCTGTTTGAATGGTTTTATTCTCACTATCCGTGAAATTATTCTCATGTGAATAATATATAATATCATTTTCTGAAAACGATACGCTCTTATACTCCGCTTCTGCTATTTTTTCACCTAACACAGCAGAATCCAACAATAGTTGTTTATCCCCCCTCACTTCTTCAACAATAAGTTTAAATCTACAAATTTCATACTCACTCTGTTGTTCACTAAAAGGTATTCTAAGATTGAAATATCTAGATTTCAAATATGCATCTTTTATTTGGTTGGAACAATAATCTTGTTCCAACCAAATAGCTGTAATTAACATTAGTCTCACCTCGTTCAATTAATTGGGTACCCTTGTCGAGACGCCCATTTCTTCGTTTCTATCCAAGCTTGAGCAGGTGTAACAATTTTCTTTATCAATTCCCCTTTCGGATGCAACTCCTCATACTGCAAGGCATTAGCAAAGAAACGATGGGTTTGCGATTTCGCCAGACCGGGAACAGAAACTATGTTTTTGGCTTGCGATTTCAGCTTGATCTGACAGCTTCGGAAGAAACCTTTCTCCAGCAGGCGACAAATAAAATCGAGACCCTTTGCATAACTGTCTGCGCACTCTTCCTTGATTCGAATGGTGATAATCGAGAAAACGTCATGAGCCTGACATTCGATCTGTTCATCCTTATAATGGATATCTTCTGCAGGAAGCGTTCCGCTACCCTCCTTGAACACCTTAACCGCCTGCGTAATGCCTAGTTCCTTCAGCCTTTCCAGCAGATCGAGTCCATTTTGTCGACTGTAGTTGGGTTCGTATTTAATAATCAAAATGGCCGTTTGCAGAACCAGTTCCATTTGCTGCGGCTCCATAGCGGTTAAGTCGATACCCTCTTTTATCGTATATTCAGCTCGCCCCCATTTGGGCTTGCCATTATGAAAGTAAAACGGCAAAAACACACTTTCAGCCCACTGACTAAACGCACGAATGAATTGGGAACGATGATCGTACATCTTTGTTTTATTCCCTTTGTTCCGTTTCATCACCAGCTCATATACATGCATAATAAAGGCAGTATCCATATCCGGAAACAGCTGCGGATCGACCAGATGTTGAGAGAGAAAAAAGCTCTCCAGCGGATCAGTCGGATAAGACTGGCCCTCCAGTTTGTCCTCGATATAGGCTTGAACGCGCTGCAACAGCAGCTCGCGCTTGCGCTGGTTCACATCGTTAAGTATGGGAAGTGTTTCGGATCCGCCGACTTTGATGCTTGCTTGAAATCGGTAATTCACCAAGGCGCTGTCCTCATAGATTTGCAGCTTTTGTCTGATTCCCTTTTCTAGCAACGGTATCAACGCATTCTCTATTTCCTGATGGATCAGTGGGTTATCAAAGTGACTACCCTTGTGCTGATAGTCAGGTGAACCTTTAATCCAAGAAAATAATTTGATTTTCCCCTCCCTATACTCGATATGTAAAAGGTCATGAATGCCGATTTGCAGCGAAGTTCACCCAGCAATCTCGTTTACATCCTTTTCCTTTTTCTGTTCGATCTGTTGAAACCATTCATCCACTGCACAAAGTATTTCTTCCGCTACCGTGTTGATCAGGGTGTGTTGTGCCATCTTGCGTTTTCACCTCATGTTTTCCGAAAGTACTGACCAAGCTCAACCATTTAGTCGTCTATTAATCTGTTTCTTTTTTTGTCCGAACAGCTCTCCATTTGATATATTTATCGTAAGGAGAATATCTCGCTCGCAAATTTGTGTAAAGAAAAGATCAGCATTTAACTCTTCCAACACTTGAATGCACATCTCAACCATCTTGTTTCTAAACTGATTAACTTTACTGTTGCTGGTAAGCAGAGTTACATGCTTCACCATCGTCTCGCACACAACATTAAAATGCTCTGTATGTTCACCTTCATATTTCCATTCTGTTGTTTCATACTTGTAAAATTCCTGTTCCTTGGGATCTTTCTCAACAACCTGTAAAAAAAAATCTTTTGTGTTCATTGCAGGGCATACCATAGTTGCGTTAGCATCCAAATACAGCCCAAAAGCAATAATTTCTTCTTGTTCATAGAGATTAACCATATTAGAAAAGGTTGTTCGAGTAGCAGATTTTATCTGTTTTTTGATTTCATCATAATCAAAAGGCTTAGATGTTGGAGTTCGGATTAACTTGTCCAAGAATTCCTTAAAACTATTAGCTAACACTGTTTTTTCATACCCGACTTGATATATCTGTTTTACAAAAGTGACCCTTGGCTCATCTTTTGCAGTACATTGTGAGTAATCAAATACAAAACGTTCTGTACGTGCTGCATCTAGATTTTCACCAAAATAGATTCCGATATCCGGCAAATTGACAAGTCCGGGATAATCTTTTCGTTCTTTTTCACTCTCCAATTCACAAATGGAACTGACATAGGAGCAAATGAAAAGTTGTTTAACATTTTGATTCTCATCATAAATAGGAAAACAGTTCCTTTTCAAGAGACCTCCATTTTGAGTGTTCTGTAACAGCGATATATAGGATTGTGGTAATTTATACTGAAGATTCTTCTCATATTGCAACTTCTCTTCTTCTGTAAAAATCGGTCTTTTAAAATCCTCTTTCCTTTCATTCCATAATTGCTTGAAATCAAGGTCTATCTCTTTCACTCCTATACCTCCATTCTAGCTAGAAAATTACCAGTCTCTCTCCCTGATGACCGTCTCGGTATCGATATCCACCTTAAACGCATACAGAATCACTTCTACGGTCGTCCCGATGGAATCCCGTGCCACAGTTTCGATTTCGCTGTCATGCTCATCGAATTCTTCCTGCAAATCGTTGATGGCGATCGTCATCCATCCAGTTTGCCTTGTATCACTTCGTTCGAATGTGCCCCGCTTTCCAAAAAATTCACCACCATCAGGATCTGCTCTTTCACCTTATCCACTAAAAAAACAGGTTAGTAGCTGTTGTTATACATGTCTTTTAAATAGTTTAAATTAGCATCCAATTTCATTACGTTTTCACCTTTCTGTGTTCGATTGTTTTAATCTTTTTTCTTTAATCAACTAGTTGCTAAATTCACATAGGTATTGTCAAACCTTCTCTGGCGCAAATCGTTGCGGTCGATTAGAAATTCAAGAAAGCCAGCATCCCACCAGCACATACCCGCAGCATCAAGTGAGGAGAGTGAGAACAACAATCGCCAGTTCCGAGCCGCTTCACGATGCTCCGATTCTCGTGCCTTAAACACTTGCAAGAGTGGAATTCGCTCGTTTTCAATATGTTCGGCATATTGATTCTGTCCGCCAGCCAACGCTTCTCTTGCCTTCTCGCGCAGTTCCTCCTCGGTTCTATGGGTATTATAGAGCAAAGCCTCCATCCCACTCCTGCATAGATAGGCATGCAGAGACGTATCGCCAGACCAGGACTGCAAACCACCCCAAAGCGCATCACTCTGATCACGTACCTCCAAATACAGCTCTTCATATTTATCCATTAACTCTTCTGTCTCTTCCCCCAAATCTGCAAGGGACAGATGCGGGGCAAACGTGACTCGATGAGCAACAAACTCCCGCTCATCCCCATATACCTCTTTCTTATCTGCTGGAGGCTCGGCCAATGTCAACTGCTGCAGGTCACCATCATAGTAAATGACGCGATGATCCACATTGTAGGCTGGCTCGTCTGCTCCTAGAAAAAAATACAGCATGCCTGTGGTAGGCAAATCATCTGCAGGTGTAAAAGGCAACTCTCCCAGATTGATTTGAGCCAGGAACGTATAATATTCTCCCTCCTCCGTACAGGGCCAAGCGATAGACGGCGGGAGATCCGGACGACCCGCTACCCGGCTGTTGCCTGTCCGGCTGTAATCTTCTTCCCCGACCAACTCCAGCCTCATCGCCACTTCTGCATGCTGATGCAGCAACGCCGCTACTTGCTCATCTTCCTCGCCATGATATTTGCTAAGTAATTCTATAATAGCTTGCTTTCTCCATCTTTCTCTCATGTTGGTACACTCCTTGTGTTTTTCCCTCAAGGGAAATCGAGTTCTGGTGTAATTTTTTGAAAGATCTTCTCTACCTCGGCAGTATGGCTGCGCTCAAGTTCCTGCCATTGAACATGCGACATGAGCACAAACACATGGGTATCCGACCAATAGGAATCCCGAAACAACCGAATCTCAAACTGCTTTTGAATGATATCCGCAATACCTCGAATCGTAATGTAACGATCATTAGGCGAAAACGTCAGTGGAATCGAATAGATCTCACCTGCATATGACATGGTCAGTCCTTCATCTATCTCTTCCACGATCACTTCTCCAGGTAAAAATTCGCCAAATAAACGGACGATCTCACCATCTTCTTCTCGCCAATCCACAATCACCCCATACACCCTGGAAAACAGATTAGCTCGTACCGACAACAACTCCTCTTCCCTTGCTGCCTGCAAGAAGTCTGTCCGATCATCGCCACTGAACACATCCGGATGCCTTTTCAAAAATGTATCAACATCCTCAACACTTCCTTGGAATAGAAATTCCCTATCTTGCTGTTCCACTTGTTTCATTACGCTCACCTCTTCGGATGTACTCGTTTAGCATTTTGCTGTCAACACCGATTCATTATGTCTGTTGATGGAACAGGCATAGCTTGCGACATTCGGTACAAATCTCTATATACAACGTACCTTCAGAGCCATCCATCAATACGTTCCATGGAAGCGCTGCGAGAAATTTCATGGTTTGACCACAGTCCGAGCATGTCGCGAATTGTGCGTCCTGCACCCAATCCGGCCAGCCTCCGATTGTGAAGACCTCATCACCACCGCTAGCGTAATGCTTCGGTATCGCCTCGGCACTAAGTGTGAGCTGATTCCGGCTCATCTCCAGAAGATCATCTTCCGAACAATAATTTTTCGTTAAGGGTGGCTCAAAAGGAATGATCTCACTACGACCATTTTCGTCATAGCACACGAACGTCTCTTCAGTGAAGGTGATGCAATTCGGGCAGATGGGAATGGCCAGCACTCCAATTCCCCCGATCATCGAAATGCCAGCCACCATGATGGGCATAGACAGACGGATTCACATACAGCTTGCTGCGCCAGGGCAGCGGATTTCTCTCCAGCTTCAGGAATGCTTCCTGAAAGACTTCATCGCCTTGCAGGGCGAGGCAGAGCAGTAAATGACTTGCTTCATCACATGCAGGATCAAAAAGACGCGTTAGCAGCTGATCCCGTACCTTGGGTGTAGCGTTCCGATAGATCTTAAGTGGTCAAAAAACATCAGTCGAATGTAACGGGAATTAAAGACCAAATTATCGCCTTATACGCCAAGGGAGTTAGCACCAGGGACATTCAAGATCACCTTGAAAATATGTATGGTATTGAGGTCTCACCAACGCTCATTTCCAATGTAACGAACAAGATCATTCCACTCATCAAGGAGTGGCAGAATCGCCCTCTGCAAGTCGTTTATGCCGTTGTTTTTCTAGATGCCATTCACTTCAAAGTCAAGCAGGACGGGGCTATTGTGAACAAAGCAGCCTACATGGTGATCGGGATTGATCTGGACGGAAGCAAGGAAGTATTAGGGCATGTGGATAGGCGAAAATGAGTCGCAAAGTTCTGGCTATGCGTCTTAAATGACCTGAAGAATCGCGGTGTGCAAGACATACTCATCACTTGTGTAGACCATTTAAACAGCTTTACACAAGCCATCTCAGCCTGCTATCCAAAGACAGAAATCCAAAAGTGCATCATCCACCAAATACGTAATTCCACCCGCTATGTCTCTTACAAAGATTTGAAGAAGGTAACGGCTGACCTGAAGCCCATTTACAAAGCTGTATCTGAAGAAATGGCTCTTGTCGAACTCGATCAATTTGAGGAAGCCATGATTTTATGTAGTTATTTATACAATTTTTATGCATTTTTTCTATTGCATCTTTATTGTATTAGACATGATTAATTGAAAAAAATCTTCAAGACTATTTGCTATTTTTTCTACCTCTTCGAATTCAGGCTCATATCCTTGTACAATAGCACCTATATCATTCGTTAAATCAATTGCATAGAATGAATATCCATCATCAACTGACATAACTATGGGTAGATAGTTATCCCACCATGAAGTTATTTCTGATTTCCATTTCTCATCATTCTCTGCTGCTTCTAAGCTTAACACTTCAAATTCATTCCATTTAAATGCAGTATCCGAGTTATCATTATACTCATCCTCACATATAAACCATGTTTTCTCACTAGGCGTTATGCATTCTTTAACCCTTTTTAAAAATTCTAGATAACCTTCTGGGATCTCTTTATACCTTGATGCTATACTATCTTTTAAATTTAATTCATATTCAGATTTATCAGTTATATCCCATCCATTATCTTTAGTCCAACTAATGAATTCACTACATTTCTTATTCATACTTCCTCCTACTGGATGAACACCCTTATGCTTGACACTGCACCTCTTAACCAAATGTTCTCATAGAATTCCTCGAAGCTACTTGAGTAGCTTGTTCTTCAGATCCTCGGCCGTGTTCGTCTTCCAATAGCTTATATTTAATTTCTTGTCCTGAACTAATTGTCCAACCTGTTCAAAAAGCGTTGCTCTTTTCTGAGCTGACCAATGGGTAAATGACTGCAAATCACTGGACACATTCCAAATAGAGGTTGCATTTTCCTTTTGGGACCATTTTTTCATAAGAATCGATTCAACGTCCTCATAACCTATCCGATACAAAATACCAACATATGTCGCGCCAATTCCATCATCTAGAATCGCTCTTTTCAGAAAATACGATTGAACCTTTTGGCAGCAAATTTTATTATTTAGCGGAAGCAGGTCACCTAGCACATCATCAAATTCTCCAGTTACTTGTCCAACATAATAGCTTGTTTTAATAAGACCGCTTAGCTTTTTCTTCTCCGGATCTGCTGCCAAAAGTTCTATCCAGCGTACATCCAAATCCTCAAATAGCAGCGGAGTAAGTGAAAAATATGTATCATCCCTAATCATATGACCCCAGCCAAACCTAAACGTATGCCGGTTTTGCTTAGTATCAAACTTCACCGTACCTAGCACGTTCAAAATAAAACACTGCGCCATCGGGTCTTTGTAATACGGTGAAAAGACCTCGAAAACATCGCCAGCTGGCTTGGTTAAAAGCGCAGAAGCAAAGACAGGAGACAGCCAGGCTCCCCCATATTGTTCAAATAGCTTGGAAGCAAGCGCTTGCAGCCTAATATCTCCATCCATCAAAACAGAGCCAGCCAAAATCATAGGAAAGGCTTGCTCTAAAGTCATACCTTCCAACGTATCGCTTATATCAAAGGAAGAAGTATCTCTGTGGGTTAACTTTAGTACCTCGCTGTCGCGCTTAAATGATGAAACCTTCTGGATATGCTCTGCTGCAAGCTCATACACCTCGCACATTTTCTCACTCGCTTTGCCCGGCATCATGCCAAGTAAGGCAAGCAGTGTTTCATGCTCTTCCCAGCTGATCTTGCTGCCAGGCTTCTTCTCCAGAAACGTCTGCAAAAAAGCTAGCAATAGATCAGCAAGCAGATCCGACACTGTATTCGAGAATGTGTGGTTTAATATTTTCTCGCATTTTTGAGGTGACTTTAATAGCTTTTTCCAATAAGCTGTAGCCGGTTCATAATCAATCTTAGCCAGTGCCCTCTGGGCGGCAAGCTTACTCTTCCCGCGCTCTGTACTAGCCAGATGCAACAGCTCAGGCGCCTCTTTAGCTCCGAGCTCCGAGATAGCCTTCTCTCTGCTACTCCCTTTTGGTGGCAATGCATCGAAAACTGGCTGATTATAATCTGTCATTACTGCGTTCCTCCTCATCCTGACTATTTCTATTATAGTAACATGACAAATTTTTCCGATATATAGTTCTGACATCCTATAAAACACACCCTACATAACCCGCCTTCTTCTACCAAATGCCGATGATGTCAGCAACTTCTTCTTCAAAAAGTTAGCTTTATGCCCATTCCCAGTCTAATCCTATATTTTCTTCCGACAGTAGTAAGAAAAAAGCCGATTATTCCTTAGCAGGGAAGAGCGGCTTGTTATTTTCAATAATGTCATATCGTATGTTTTGTGCTTTTTGTTGGTATGAAATTTTCAAACACTAGCATATCAGGTTTATATGATGAAGACCCTACTATGGTCACTTATTTATTTGGTTAAACAACTGCTGTTCCTTTTTGCCAAGAGGTCTGATTTTCTCGGCATTTTTAAAATTTTCGATAGCCAATGGTGCACCTTTGTTTGTACAGGTTTCAGGTAATCGTTCGCCGCGTCTATTTCTGCTTGTGTCGCTACTTTTGAGTTAAACGATTCAAAATTGACAAACCCATCTGCCTGTTCTTCAAACCATTGTTTCGCTTTTTCAGCAAAAAAAATGTGACCCGTTCCTCTGCTCGTAAAAATATCGTTTCAATGTCCAGTAGGTCATCCATTTCCTCCCGGTCGAATTCACCGCTCCATTGATAAAACCAGTCCGCTATTTCCGTCATAATGGCCAGTGCCTGCTGATTTCCGGCGAGCGCATACATTTCATGCAACCCCATGAGCAACTTATGGACCGTATAGTGTGGTGCCCATACCCATTTGCCATTCGCTGCACGGTGCATGTAAGTTTCCGGGAAAGCGGCAAGCCAGCCGGTGCCGATAGCGGATTGACATTGACCAAGTCCTTCGACGATGGCATCGGCTTTCGATTTGACAATTCCATCTCCAGTCTGGGCATAGATGCGGGCCGCTGCCGATAACCAGTGTCCCATCATATGTCCACGCAGCTCACAGGTTGGAGACTCCCATCCCCAATGCCAATGCTCGGGCCCATCCATGGAGATTGTTGTTGCGCTCGTCGTTCCTCCATTACCGCTGTAGCTCCACAGTCCTGCTTTGAGATCAAAATTGCGCAGCAAATTCTCATTACCCGTTTGCGCATGAACAAGGTCATCGAATGCATGCGCAACAGTACGCTGAATATCTCGGAGATCAGTGCACAGCTTGGATATCAGAACCCTTTTTATTTCAGTAAAGTCTTCAAAAAAGTATTCGGTGAGTCCCCCTCTTCTTACATGCGACATCTATACAAACCTTGATCGGTGATGCTGCTAAGCTGTCAAGAATGGATAAGAAAAGATGAAGCGCAAGCTGAAGGGTTACTTACCCTTTGTAGCTCGCGCTTGTTTGGTTTATGTTGTTTTTCTTGAACACGTCGGCGAATGATTCGCTTTTTATTCTGGCTGCACTCGATTCGTTAGGTTGAACTGGAGACTGGAATCGGGACATGGACAGAGAAACAAGGAATTACTCCCACTTACTTAATGCCTTTCCACAAGAAAAGCAGTTACCAGAAATAAACGGTAGCTGCCCTCTATTATGTTAGTACACCTTAGCTAGTTACTATCAAAATACGTCATTAATGTGACACATATTATATAAATATCTATTTTAAAAGACTTATTGCCTATTTAATAAAACTAAAAGAAATACGGGTTTTGTGTAAAAGTTCACCAAGGCGCTGTCCTCATAGATTTGCAGCTTTTGTCTGATTCCCTTATCTAGCAAAGGTATCAACGAATTTTCTAATTCCTTATGGATCAGTGGGTTATCAAAGCGAGTACCCTTGTGCTGATATTCAGGTGAACCTTTAATCCAAGAATATAATTTGATGTTCCCATCCCTATACTCGATATGTAAAAGGTCATGAATGCCGATTTGCAGCGAAGTTCGTCCAGTAATTTCGTTTATGTCCTTTTCCTTTTTCTGTTCGATCTGTTGAAACCATTCAGCCACATAAAAAAACAAGCTGACATTGATAATTTCCACGACAGCTTGTTTTCCTATTATAATCTGATTTAATTATGCATCTTCATCTTCATATGTTGTCAAAATGAACATAGATCTTCAATCATTTTTCTGCTTATTTCTGAATCCGTTCCCCAGTTCGAAATTTTTGCCGTTTGTTGAATTCTTTTCAAGGAATCAATGGCGCAATGTTTTAGCCCAGGATCAATTACCCCAGTTATTTTTATCTGACCAAAAGCGACTGCATAAGTGACCATATCACTTTGGAGCATGTTCATCTCGTCAGTCTCTAATACTCTTTTCACTTCATCTTCCAACAAGCTGTTTACGGGAACATATTTCATCCCCCATACCTTTTCAATAATAAATTTAGGGAACTCAGCAAAATTCAATTGACTTTTCTTTCGTAGACTTTCAGTTAATTCCGCCAATGTATCCGATCCTTCATCACTGCCGAAAGGCGCCTCTTCCTCGCCGCAGTCATAATAAAAATCGTCTTTAAAATGTTTAACAAAGTTAGGATGGGATGTCTTGATATGAAGACCTATTTCCTCATCATCAAAGTATAAATGGTTGTTAAAATCAAAATTATTATCAGCCTTGTAACCTTTCTTTAACTTTTGTTTTATAAGTTTTTCAGCTTGTTTGATACATTCTTCTTCAGAGTCAAATTCTTTAATTTCATATTTTCCAACTACGCCTGTCTTTCCATAATTCACAACAAAGTCACAGTCACTATAATCTATCCACCAAAATTTACTGGATTTTTCGTCATGAAAGGTGAACGATTGTTTCACTCAAACTCCCCCTAAACAATATGTTTCAGATCTCAAAACAGCTTTGCCAAACCGTATCACGGTAAGAATATGTTATTTTTGCAGAGCTTTGTTGAAAATAGTTTTAGAACCTGAGTCATTTACTCTTCTTCCAAATAGAAATCAATGAGCATAACCACGCCAAAGCGTATCTCATATTCTTCAATTGATACTAAATATGGCAGCTTCAGTTTTCGGATATCGGCTGCCGCCTCATTGCTGAGTTCATAACTTTAATAGAAATAATCCGAATTTTTCCTGATATTGCTCATGTTTCACCAAGAATCTCTCCATCGCATAATGCGATTCCTTCTCCCCCACTTCCTCCACCATCAACCAACCCCAGCAAGGTCGCATGCAACGCGTCAAATCGCTGTTCATCTTCCGCTGAGAACATCAGCAGATATCCGTCACGGTTGTTCATGACCACAATCACCTCGCCCGCTTGACCATAAAACTGCACGCCCGTGTACAAGCCCGAATCCGCTTGCTTGGATGGAAACAACAACTTAATCCCTTCCACAACCTGTTTGTCGATTTGCCAGTATTCCTCAGTGCAGAACTCCATCGAAATCACTGCTTGAAAATAGGCCATGGCATGTAAGAACTCCGTAAGAGACTCGCTTGTCTGATACCACTCCTCCATCCCGTAGTTCTCATACACAGGGGGATTGGACACTGCCAAGTCCTCCCGGCGTATGGCCCAAACGCAAGCACCCTGATTTTCCAAATAGAAAATCAAATAGTCGTCATTCTCATATTGATAAAAATCTTTCGGCTTAAGCAAGAAATCCTGGGAACCATTCAATTGCGGATGTGCGCCCAATTCCAGATAATAATCCTTCAACACTTCGGGTATACTCCCATATCGACTGATCCACGATTGCAATTCCTTCACGTCGAAACCACAGGATTCCGTGATATGAAACAAGTTGCGGATCGCTGCAAAATCGGTCATTGTCTCCACTTCTCCTTATAAGCGCCCAATATTGGCGTTCATGATCTATATTCATAAACCGCTCTCCCAAACGCTGATCGTTATCAAACAAAAGTGAAAGGATAATGCTCTGGCAAATCCGGATGAAACATCCTGAGACATGTTCCCAACTGTCCGGGCAATTCGCTTTCTTCAAAGTCCATTAGCGGCACTGTGGAAAGTTTATTGCGCATATGGCGAGACAACGATACCTGCATATTGGCCAAGGGTGCCAGAATTTCTTGTACGCTGTGAATTTGAAACACTGGCTTATCGGTATCCACATAACTCCTCCATTCCAGTGATCAAACCCTCATCTAGTACTCTATTAGCGGACATTTAAACTCAACGATTTAGCTAAACGTATAAAACCGTTAAAATGTTGGGAAATTCCCATAATTCTATCTACTATTTTGTCATATTCATTTTCTTGATGCCAAATTGTGAGAATCAGAATGAATTTTGCGATATTCCTTCCTTAAACCTGGCAAGACCTCTCTTAGATTCTTGTTCTTAACTTTCATGGCTAATAGTCAGTATGTTATTATTCGCATCCAAATAGACAACAATCAACTGATCCGTATATTCTGGGTCAAAAGTAAAATCAATGATGAAAATCTGTTTTTTCTGCTCTTTTTCAAAGTTACTTCCCAACCACCCTTCGCCCAGGCTGCTTCCCAAGCTTTTTAGCATAAGTAGGTCAAGCATCTCCAGTTCACTTAATGTTTCAAGTTGCTCCATCCCAAACATTAGTTTTACGCTCTCATCATCCATTTCTAAAAGATGAAAAGCAAAGAAATCATGAAGCAGCTTATAACTAGGGTCCTTTGTATTTTGAATAATATCTCTTAGATGCGCCCGAGCCTTGTTTACCAACTCATCCATGTGATCAAGTGCATGGGAAACTCTAACGATAGCGCTCTCATCTTGTGTGATTTTATCCGACACATTAAAATAAACCGGGATCTTGTTATCAGGTATTAGGTTATCTATCCAAATAGATTCGCCAGGTGTGTACTCTAGACTAGGAAATTTCGTGCTTGGTAATTGTTTTATCATTTAGTTGGCTCCTTTAATCTTTATTTTCAATTAGGGGTCCCACCAGCAAAACGTGGATTAACAATATCAAGGGGGAATTTACTCAAAGAACAACTGTTATTTGTAATTCGGTATGCTCATAAATAGCGATTAGGTTGCAATCAAAAAAAGCCTTGTTTATCAAGACCTTTAATGCAACCTATTTTAGTTCACTGTACACGTTGCCATAAAATTTTTATGTTCCCTTTCCTTTATTATTCACACAATCAAAAACCCGTTGATCTTGAATTAAAGTTCCACGGGTTTGAAAATTCGATTTCTTTACATATTGATCGATCGACTTTTGTAGCTGGATATTCTCTTCATCTCAGTTGCTCATAACGAACATCGCAATTTACTGAGGTGTAAAAGAAATCATGGATTGAATTGTTTCTTTGTTAAGTTCGTCTTGGTACGGACAATTGTAGTGCATTCCCAAATTTCAACTATTTCGTCCCAACAAGTGACACTATCTAGGAAATGCATTGTCTATGCTCCAATAGTATAGTCTTTAGCAGTCCTTCTTCTACTCTTTGGAAAGTAACGGAACCAAGCTATTGTCCCGCGATACAAATCAAACGATATGCCGCGCTAAGACTTCAGCTTCTACATTACAAGCAGGAATACACGACATTTCGCAAGCGTCGCTGAACATAAGGCTCCTGACTGTTTAGAAGGTGCTGCGCATACATAACGGTAAGCTTGGAATCCGGGTCAATGATAGCCATGCAACCGGCGGCGCCGCTCCATCCGAATTCGCCGACTGGGCTCAGTGAGCCGCTTAATGACTTGGAGACATGAGTACGGACACCAAGGCCATAGCCGTACCCACTCATGTGATCCCATGAATAATCGCCGCGGGTCTGCTCGTTCAGATGGTCCGTGCGCATCAGTTCCACCGAGGCCTGTGACAGAATCCGCACGCCTTCCGGACTGGTTCCATACCCAGTCAGTGCGTTCAGGAACAGTGAATAATCACTAACTGTAGACAATAATCCGGCGCCACCACTCTCAAATTCGGTACCGATTCGGTACCCGTTTCCATCTATACGTACGGCTTTTTCAAGCTCGTCATTGTACGCATACTGCGGAATCAGTCGAGTCTGCTGTTCATCGTTAAGATCGAACGCTGTATCGTTCATGCCAAGTGGTCCGGTGATTTCATCTTGCAGATACGTACCAAAGCGTCTTCCGCTGACAGCCTCCACCAATGCTCCTAGCACATCGTGACACATGCTGTAGTTCCAATGCGTACCTGGCTCAAACAAAAGGGGTTCCTTGGCAAGCGCTTTCGCGAATGCACGTGTGGGTAGTGTTCCGTTGGTACTTTGCACAGCTTCCTTAAAAGATGGAGAACCTACATCATAGGAGAACCCTGCAGTCATCGTAAACAAGTCGCGAACCGTAATGAGACGGGTTGCTTTTTCAAGCCTGACTTCCCCGTTCGGCAACGTTTTTTTCACCGTCATTTCAGCATACTCCGGCAGATAGTCGGAAACCGGATCACTTAGCAGCATATCGCCTCTTTCCACCAGTTGGAGCGCTGCCACGCAGGTCATTATTTTCGTCAAGGAGTAGAGATTGAAGATCGCTCTATCACTGATAGGCGTCTGTGCCTCCAGGTTAGCATAGCCGCTACGGTAACGGAAAACGATATCATTTTGAGACATTACCAGTACCTCTGCCCACGGAACTCGCCAGGAAGTGATACGGTCAACAAATGAAACAAGCGGTTGAAAATTCATTTTTCCCCTTCCTTCTATGTAGAATCGTTTATCATTGCGTAATGTGGGTCATGGTCTCTCATCATCCACATACTATTAATATACGACCATTTGCATGTAATGACCACCATCAATCGCACATCTCATAGACAATCCAAATCCATAGTCGAAAATGGCATTAAAAAGGGTTAACCATTCGAAATGGTTAACCCTAATCCTTTGCCCATCTAGATCACATAGAACATCCGAGCATGCTCATTAACAGGTTGGCTGCACAATGCACAATGCACGATGCTCCCTGTTTATGAACAATGCCTGGAAAACTAGTGAAATTTGGTTCACTTCATTTTACTAGTTTTCTACTACTTTAATAGTAGGCGTGCGATACGCTCAAGCTCTTCTTGGACTGAACGCAGATCCATGCGCAATGCACGGATCGCTGGAACAGAGTTCATGCTTGACGGAGACTTAGCGGCGTCAAGTCGCTCCACACTTCCTTCACATATGCCAGGCAATCTTCCTTCGTGCCGTTCTTGCCGGCATCGCTCCAGCCGGCTGGATTGTGCAGGTGCAATGGCCATAGCGCATATTGCTCCTCGACATTGACGACTACTTTGTAACTCACTTCTAGCATTTCGTTCTCCATTAAGAGTTCCCTCCCCTATTCTACAATTCTATAATTTTCTATAATTAGATTCCAGCGCTCATCTGGCGGTCTGCAAGCTGCTGCAGCTGATCCTTATCTCGAATAATAACGGCATCCGGCACGGCATCTGGTAAGATTGTCTCCATGTGGCGCAGTTGCCGATAACGCATGCCGAGCAACCCCCAGACGAACAAGATGACGCCAATTGAAGTGACCAGCAGCCCGATGCCCATCCCGCCTCCTGTTCCGAACAGTCCTGCCTCCTCCGTACCAGCTGGCAACGCCGATGCAAGCGGAGCGAAAACAGATGCAACAAGTGGTCCTGCAAGCAGAAAGCTAAGGGGACGCATGCTGAAAGCCATGACTTGGTTTGTTGCCAATACGCGGCCTTGCAGCTCAAGCCCTACCTTCGTCTGTATCAGGGACAGCCAGTGCGTATTGATGAGCGCCAGCGCCAAGCCAAAGCCGAATAAGCCGATGGCTGCCGTTACAAGTGAAGGATAGATGCCGACAACCGCTATTGATAAACCGGTCAGCATAACGAAACCGAC
This sequence comes from Paenibacillus sp. FSL H8-0537, assembly GCF_038051995.1. Classification (NCBI taxonomy): domain Bacteria; kingdom Bacillati; phylum Bacillota; class Bacilli; order Caryophanales; family Paenibacillaceae; genus Paenibacillus; species Paenibacillus sp. FSL H8-0537. The sequence goes on from NZ_CP150290.1 coordinate 3,497,255, forward strand.
CATTCCGTCCGCTCGGCGGTCAAAGCCGCCCCATATCGTCATAAGTATCGAGCCGATAAGCAGTCCTGCACCCTCAAACGCAATAACGATGCCTACCTTGTCAGCGGTCATGAACTGAAGCAGAAACGGCGTCGTCAGTACGTTATATAAGCTCATGAAGAAATTGACAACGACGAAAAACACGACCATCGCGACCATGCTCTTCCTTTGAATAATGTACTTCCATCCTCCAACGATTTCCCTGCTCATCGGTTCCTCGCGTTTTTTAAACATCAGGTTCGGGAATCGAATCAGCGAAAGGATGACGATAGACAAGCTTAGCAGCACTAGATCGATGACGACAATGGTTTTCAGACCGATCAATACGACCAGAGCCCCTCCCAGCGCTGGAGCCATAATTCCATTCAATGACATGACGAGCTGTCCTAATCCGTTTGCATGTCCTAAGTATCTTTTCGGCACGAGTTGAGCTGTTGCCGCCTGATAGGCCGGCATGGTGAAAGCGCCTGCAATTGATCCAATGCCGGCAGCCACGTAGATAGCCCATAGCGACAACGCATCCAAATAGAGCATAGTCGAGAGGAAGATTACGGAGCATAACGCTAACGTTTGACCTGCCAGCATGACCTTTCGCCTATCATAGCGGTCCACAACTGCACCGGCCACTGGAAGCAGCAGAAGCGTAGGTAGAATAGCGTAAAGCGAAATCGTCGCATAATCTGAAATCGACCCGGTTTGCTGAAAAACCCAGATGCCCAGCGCAAATCCGGTCAGTGACGTTCCGATTGTGGCAATAATCAGGCACAGCGTTACCCACAGAAAAGATTTAACGCTTGGCTGAACGTCCTTCCTCCCCTGCTCTTGAATAGGTACATACTGAGGAGCGGACGAGGTCTGAGAAACCGTGTGCTCGGTTGCCCGGTTTGCCCCGAAGTCGCGTTCTTCCTCCCACATGCGAATCTGCTGCGACATGATTTTCGCGGTATGGTCTGATTGATGCTTGTGAAAATAATGCCCAGCATGCTCAACAACGTGCAGTCGCACATCCTCGCTGAAATCCTGCCACTCCATATAACGTTCCTCGTAAAACTCGGTCATTCGATCGGCTCCACCCACAATGCAAGCAACTGGCGCCTTCAGCTTCGGCTTATTCGGCAGTGCGAAGAGCGCCGTGTAATAATCCTCTGCCTCACGTGCATCATGCCGCAAGTTGCGTAGAACGAACGTTTGTTCCTCTGGAGAAATTTCGTCATCGAAGCCGCCAAAGGCGCGAAGCATGTCGCGTGCAAACTTATCGGACGTCCACTTCTCCCGCGGGAACAAGCGATGCCACCATTCCGTCAGCTTAAATGGCAGTCTGGCACCCGGAAAGGTTCCCGCCATAAAAATCCCGCTAACCTCTACATTGGCTTGCTGCAGTAAAAGCGCAGTTCGGAGCACCATTGCCCCACCTAAGCAATGGCCGTAGAGATAGACTTCTCCCTTGACCTTGCTTTTGATTTCTTGGGCAATCTGAGCGGCAGTTTCCGCATGCGAGGCCAGCAACTGGCTAGGTCTACTGTAATCATGACCAGGCAGTTCGACCGCGAACAAGGCATAGTTTGGTGGCAAAATCTTGGCTATCGGCTGGAACGTAATCGCGCTGCCGCCGCCATACGGCACGCAAACTAGCGTAATCGCTTTGCCGCCGATGTTGGATGCCTTTTTGAATTCGATCAGAAGATCATTGCTCCGCGTAGCGCCGGAAGCGAGATGCTCGGCCAGTTCACGCACCGTCGGATGCTGGAAGAGATCCATTACGCTGAAGGAATTGCCCATTTTGCGTACGACCTTAATCGCCTTGAACGAATCACCACCAAGGTCGAAGAATTCATCGTTGATGCCGATCTGATCGAGCCCCAATACTTCCTGCCAGACAGCGGCGATTTCATGCTCTTCCTTAGTCTCCGGCGCAGCAAATTCGTTGTCGCCCGCACGATTTTCGGCGCTAGGCGCAGGCAGCATTGCACGATCCAGCTTACCGTTCGCGTTAAGCGGCAGCCGCTCGATCTCGACAAAGGCCGAAGGCAGCATATAGTCGGGCAAAATGCTTTTTATGTGTTTTCGAATCGCGCTTACATCGATCTGAGCCCCACGCATAGCCTGCTCCAGAGAATCTCGTAACAAGTGCTGCTCCGGTACCAGATAGGCAACTAGCCGCTTGTCTCCTGGTTCATCTTCGCGAATAGTCACGACCGCGTCGCGCACACCTTCCATTTGCAGAAGAACATGCTCGATCTCGCCTGTCTCGATCCGGTAGCCACGGATCTTGAACTGTTGGTCCATTCGTCCAATAAACTGAATAGTGCCGTTAGGCAAATGGCGAACGAGGTCGCCCGTGCGATACATCCGTTCGCCCGGCCGGTCTGTGAACGGATTCGAAATGAAACGCTCGGCCGTCAGATCCGGCCTGCCGTAGTAGCCGCGCGTAACGGCGCTCCCCCCAATATACAACTCGCCGATGACGCCAGCAGGAACCGGCTGCAAGTTTGCGTTAAGCACATAGACCGGTGCATTCGGTATCGGACGTCCAAGCGGAAGCACCGCAAGATGATCCTGCTCGCTTCCACCTACTGGCACCTCATAGGTGAGCACGGAAACGGTTGTCTCCGTAGGGCCATAATGATTTTGGATCCTACAGCCCGGACGAAGGCTCCGAATGTCCGCAATGGTCCCCCAATGCGAGGCTTCTCCAGCAAGAATCAAGCATTCGCGCGGTATGATGACGCTGGGATTCGATACGCCGAGCAGCACCTCCATATGGCTTGGAACGATCTTCATGACGTCGATCGGATTCTCCACGCAATAAGCGGCGAAAGCATCGGGATCAGCGGCCCGCTCATACGGAATAACATGCAGGGTGCCTCCTGATCCGAACGCCCCCCAAATCATCGGTGTGCCGAGATCCGCAGCAAGCGTACTGACGATGGCGAAATGGAGGCCTTCCCGCAGCTCCAAACGCTGCATGATTCCTTCCAAATAGTTGGCATAACTTCGGTGCTCCACCGCCACGCCCTTCGGTTTCCCCGTCGATCCGGAGGTGAACAGCACATACATAAGATCGCCCAGCTTTGAGACTACCTCGGGATTGCCTGCCTCTTCCTGTGCTATTTTATCCCAATCCCGGTCGAGTGAAACCATGCGTATGGGCGCAGTTGCTGCCTCCTCGTTTTGCGGCAGTAGATCAGCGAAGGCTTCCTCGGTCACGATGACGGATACCTCAGCCTCCTGTGCAATCATTCGCAAGCGCTCAACCGGCAGTTTAGGATCAAGCGGCACATAGGCGCCGCCTGCCTTCAAGATGCCGACCAAGCCGACGATGATATCGACGGTGCGCTCCATGTAAAGACCGACTGTTGTATTAGGTCCGACCTGCATACCGCGCAAATAGTGAGCCAATCGGTTAGCCCGTTCATTCAGCTCTCGATAGGTAAGCGTACGTCCCTCAGAGCATACGGCAGCAGCCATAGGTGTGAGAGCCGATTGGCGCTCCACGAGAAGATGCGGCAATTGGAGTTCTGCCCCGACAGACTCGGTGGCATTCCAGTCGACCAGCACCTTTCGCAGCTGTTCGCCCGAGAGAGCCGCAACCGCATATAGCGGCAGTGCGGAATTGTCTATTACGCGTTCCAAGATCATACAGTAATGCTCCACCATTTGCTGGATTGTCGACTCGCGGAATAGATCTGGGCGATAGGTCAAAGTGACTTCCATACTTAACTTTTGATTTTCGAATACCGTCATCGTCAGATCCAGCATCCCGCCTCGCGTACGATCACCCACAAACGGTACAATCTCAAGGTCAGGCAGTTCCCTCAGCGCCTGCCCATGCCGTTCGAACAGGAACATGGTATCGAAGAATAGCGCATGGCCGATAACACGATCTGGATTCATCTCTTCGACGATTCTGTCAAACGGCAAATCCTGATGATCATTTGCCTCCAGCACCGTCTCACGGACTGCCGAGATAAAGTCGCTGAAGCTGCTGCCCATGTCAATCGGGGAGCGAAGTGCGACCGTATTCGCGAAGAAGCCAGCAAGCTTCTCGATTTCCTGCTTGCCTCGATTCGCCATGGGCGTCCCGACAACGATCTCTTGCTTGCCGTTGTAGCTTGCGAGTAGTACCTTGTATGCAGCTAACAGCAGGACAAACGATGTGCAGCCGAGCTGCTTGCTCGCTTCGCGGATACGCTGCGAGAATGCTGAATCGAGCGTCAGGCTGAAGAAACCGACTTTTCGCTCAACTTGAATTGAGGGGCGCGGGTAATCCGTCGGCAGATCCAGCGTCGCCGGTGCTGGCATCAGTTTATTTTTCCAGTAGCGCAGCTGGTCCTCGTATTCCGATCCTGTCATCCACTGCCTCTGCCAAACGGCAAAATCCGGATATTGAATCGGCAGCTCCGGAAGCGAAAGCGGCTCTTTCAGTGCAAAGGAACGATAGATCGCGGCGAGCTCTTCGTCGAAAACGTTGGCCGACCAGCCATCATAGATCAAGTGATGCGTCATCCAGACGAGAACATGCTTTTCGGGATCCAACCGGAAGAGCATTGCCTTTACAAGCGGTCCGTTCAGGAAATCGTAAGGTTCCGTGGCTTCCTTTTCCATAATCTCATAGACCTTGTTTTCATCGGCCAAGTCGATAATGGGGAGGTCGATCGTGAGCTCGGGGCGAATGATCTGAACGTAATCGTCACTTTCATAAGCAACAACAGCGCGCATAATTTCATGACGCTTGATCATCTCGTTCAGTGTGCGATGCAAGGCAGAGACATTCAGCTTCCCGATGAACTTGTAGCCGTTGGCAAAATTGTACCGCTCTGTCCCTGGCATATATTCTTCAAAAAACATAATACGCTGTTGCGGAAAGGATAGCGGGAACTTGTTATTTCCTGCTTGCCTAGGCTGCTTTGGGATTACGGACGAAGCTGCGGCAGCCTTTGCCTTATTCTGTTTGGCTTTCAGAGCGAGGAGCGCCCGTCGTTCGGGTGAAAGCTGCTCGATTCGATCAATCGTTTTACTCATAGCGCGCCTCCTTCAAAGGCAGGGGATGACTTCCGAGCTGGCGCTGCACCAGCCACTGCGAGAGCAGTGAACGCTTGCCTGCTGATAGTGACTGATTGATTGCGTCCAGGCGCTGATCAGGCGCTGTCACTACGCTCCGCAAGGACTGCTGGCGCTGCGCTGCAACGTAATCAGCAATAAGCTGCTCCGAGGCAATGGCGTAGTCGGGCTTGCCGATTACCGATTCCATGGCTGTGCAGGCCGCTGCCATCGTATCATGCTCCGCCATGACCTTCGCTAACTGGCGGCAGCGTTCCTTCACTACGCTTGTCTGAATGCCTTTCATGGCATTTGCAATCAGCGCGGGCTCCCACTGCAGCGGTGGTAAATAATCACCGATACCCAAATGCTTAATCCGCATTCCGTTATCTGGCCGATCCGTATCAGCCGCGAGTGCCAGCTGTGGCACAGCGGCGGTCATGGCTCCCGTAATCGTACCGATTCCGCCGTGATGGATGACGCTGCTGATTAGCGGATAGACACTGGCGAGCGGCAATATTCTGTACCAGCGGATATGATCCGGAAGCTCGCCTTGAATGAATTCTTCATGCCTCGTAACAACTATAGTTCGCTGCCCAAGCAGCTTGACGCCCTCGATTGCTGCTTGATAGAAGTTTGGTTTAATCATTTTCCCTGTCCCGCCTGTTATCAAGAGAGGCGGTTCTCCAGCTTGAATAAAATCTAGCAGGTCGTTTGGCAAAGACTCATATTCAATTGCATCTGCCAGTGGAAATCCGACGGTATCCACCTTAAGTGCCCATTCTGGTGCTTCGACAGCAGCATCGAAGCTCTCATGCCAGAAACCGATATTTTTTTTCACGGCGCCCATCCATGATGTCCAGCTTGAGACCGGCGTAAGACCAAGATTGCTGCGAAATGTGTTAATAAGAGATATCGCAAAGTCCAATCCAAGCTCTTCCCAAATATGCAGCTGTGTCACATAGCTGGGCGCCAGAACGCCCGTTACGATCGGCACCTGCATCATCTCAGATACGATCATCGCTACGAAGCCGTCACGCTCCTTACAAATCAGCACGGAGCCCTCCTCTTGGCACAGCTCTGTCAGGATGTCATACTCCTGTTGGAATTTCTCTTTCGAATAATACTTGCGTTGATAAGCTTCATAGAGGTCGGGCTTGTTCAGTGGATCCTCCATCATATAGAGATCCTTCATAATTTCGTTATATTCCTCTGGTTTATCGATGCCGCGAAACGCGATGCCGGACTTCTCGGCCAGCGGCGCAAATACGCCGTGCGTTACCAGGGTTGCTTGGTGACCGCGCCGGCGAAGTGCAGACGCTAACCGTAGAAACGGCAGTACATCTCCGTTCGTCATATGCGTGCTAAGAACGAAATTTGCCACGAATCGTCTCCTCCTGACCATCTGCTGGCTATTGCTTCAGCAGCGCCTCAATTTCCTCTTCCGATAGATGCTCCATTTCGCTCAGCAGCGCTTCAATTTCGGCATCGTCAGTTTCCGCAAGCAGCTTGGCTTCGATAATCGATGCGAGGGTGCGAATCGTCGTTCCTTGCGTGAGCATATCCTTCAGTGAAACCTTCACCCCTAACACATGATCGCACCTTACAAGAATTTGAGTAGCGACGAGCGAGTGGCCGCCTAAGTCGATGAAATCATCATCAAGCCCGATTTGATTGAAACTGAAGAAGCCTGACCAGATCAGGGCAAGCTCCTTCTGGATATAGGTTTCCGGCGGAACATATGTCTGCCCAATCATCTGGCGGGACAGCGTCGGACTCGGCAGGAGCTTACGGTCCGTCTTGCCGCTAGGCGTCAGTGGGAAGGCCTCCATCTCGACGAAATAGGAAGGAACCATATAGTCCGGCAAATGCTGCTGTAGATGGCTCCTCAGCTCGCTGATCGAGGGAGCGAGCTCAGCATTTGGAATGAAATAGGCGGTAATGCGCTGGTCTCCGGGCTGATCCTCGCAGACAACCGTCACAGCTTGATTGACACCTGGGTGCTGTTCGAGCACCGTGCTAATTTCGCCCAGCTCGATACGAAAGCCCCTTACCTTCACCTGATCGTCGTTGCGGCCCAGACATTCCAAATTCCCGTCCGTAAGCCAGCGTCCAAGATCTCCGGTATGGTACATGCGTGCTCCCGGTTCGTTGCTGTACGGATCGGGCACGAATCGCTCGGCTGTCAGATCCGGTCTGCCGTAATAGCCGCGTGCGAGCCCGATGCCACTAATGAAGAGCTCCCCAATTTCACCAGGTGCGACTGGTTCATAACGATCGTTTAATACGTACATTGCATTCTCGGGGATAGCCTTGCCAATTGGAATGACCGATCGATCCAGGCTGCGATCGCTAGTCCAGTTGGTAATGAACACCGCTGCCTCGGTCGGACCATATAAGTTGTGAAGCTGCGCAGACATCGTACGGCAGAACCGTTCGTTCAGTGCGGCAGACAATGGCTCCCCGCATAAGAAAACATGTTTCAGAAAGGGAAGGTCCTCAGCCTGCTCCGTACTCAAGAACGTCTGGAGCATCGTTGGAACGAACTGCACGAACGTGATACATTCGCGCTTGATGACCTCCCACATATAAGCGTTATCAAGATGGCCTTTAGGCTTGGCCATGACGAGACATGCTCCACAGATGTGCGGCCAGAAAAATTCCCATACCGATACGTCAAAGCTGTAAGGAGATTTCTGAAGAAGCTTATCCTTTTCCTCCATTTTGAAAGTGTGCTGCAGCCAGAGAACCCGATTGCGAATGGCAGCGTGCGTATTCATCGCCCCCTTCGGTCTTCCCGTCGATCCAGAGGTGTAGAACATGTAAGCAAGATGGCTCTCATGCAAGGCAATATTCGGGTTGCCCTCCTCCTCTCCATATCCGTCCAATAGCTCTGACTCGTCTAAGATCAGTATTTCACCGTCGAACCCCGCGAAGTATTCCGCGAATTGACACTGCGTAATGATTCGTCTTACCTTGCTGTCCTCGATCATGTAGGCTAGCCGATCCTTCGGATAATCCGGATCCAGCGGCACGTATGCGCCCCCTGCCTTCAGAACACCGTACAGGGCAACGACTAGTTCAATCGAACGCTCCATGCAGATTCCTGCCAGTACGTCAGGACCGACATCGATCGCACGCAAACGAAACGCTAACCGATTCGCGCGGCGGTTCAACTCGGTGTAAGTCAACGACTCCTCCTCGAATCTAACAGCTTCACGATTTGGCGTGCGTTCCGCCTGCTGCTCAAACAATTGGTGAATCAAGCCTCTTTGTTGCATTCAATCACTCCTCATATGTAGTGACCAACACGATAATGCTATTTCCTGTGCATAGATTATGCTACTTGAATATGGTAGAAAGCGCTAATGCTGGGATGACTTCTTTCGCACTGCTTTAACGCTAGAATGACCCTTTCCAGCGATCTCCCAGACATTGGAAAATCCTAGCCGAACAACAAGAAGTCCACACGGATGTGAAGCTTTTATTTAGATTTATTTAACACAGTTCCCTGTTAATCAGCTCGCTAAAGATTGCCATCGCCCTTTCCAAAAAAAACCATCCCTGCGGCATTTTCTGAACTGTAACCCGTAAGATGGACACTTGAAAAAAGTGACCTCTTACGGGTTTTTGTGCTTTAATCATACTATCGAGAATACATGGGGAATGAACATCATGAGGAAAACCAGAACAGGATTTACTGAAACAGAGATCAGGCTATTGGAGTCCAATCCGAATGTCAGCCGCGTATCGGGGAGAAACGTCTCGTATGCTCCAGCTTTTAAACTCGCAGCAGTGCAAGCTAACCAGGCAGGAGAGCCACCAATGGAGATTTTTTTGAAAGCAGGCTTTAGTATTGAGCTCGTTGGCCAGAGAACACCTACAGAAAGCCTCTATCGCTGGAGAGAGACCTACACTAAGCACGGTGAGGCTGGTTTGTTAGAAGAGCGCCGAGGCCTTGGAAGTACGGGTAGACGATCAAAAACGGAATCATCAGTGGAAGAGAAGCTGCAACAAGCAGAAGCTCGGATTAAACTCCTTGAAGCGGAGAACGAGCTATTAAAAAAGCTAGAAGCGCTCGAAAGGCGAAAAAGTAAGGAGTTGACACCTTCCGAGCGCTTTCAGCTCATTCATCAAACGATTCGTAAGCATGATTTACGACGTTTAACACGTTACCTCTGTAAGATTGCCGGAGTAAGTGCAAGTGGCTATTACCGTTGGTGTAACGCTGAAGAGTCGCGTCAATTGCGAGAGACAGCCGATCAATACGACTTTCAGCTTATTAGGGAGCATTTTGAAGCATTGAATGGGAAAGTAGGCGCATTGGTTATCAAAATGAGGCTGGAGAGACTGAATGGCATTGTCATGAATCATAAAAAGATTCGTCGTATCATGCGCAAGTTTGGGCTAGTAGCTACGATCCGTCAAACCAATCCCTATCGCAAAATGGCTAAAGCAACACAAGAACATCGTACATGTCCTAATCTCCTAGAGCGTCAGTTTGATCAAGGAGAACCAGAGAAAGTCCTCCTTACAGATATCACATACATGCGCTATGGTGGCGGTCAATGGGCATATCTTTCTTGTGTGAAGGACGGTGCTACGAAGCAGATTCTGGCACACTATCTATCTTCAACGCTGGAGCTATCCTTGGTTGAGCGGACAGTGGCTCGCCTACTCAAACGATTGGACAGAAATATTCATCCCGATGCCATCTTCCATTCTGACCAGGGCATGCACTATACGCACCCGAAAACCCGCCTCCTCATCGCCGAAGCTGGGTTTAAGCAGTCGATGTCTCGTAAAGGGAACTGCTGGGATAATGCGTCCATGGAGACGTTCTTTGGTCATATGAAGGACGAGCTTGACTACAAGGACTGTAAATCTCTTAAAGAGCTGCGGCTACGGGTTAATGAGTATGTGATCCACTACAATACAGAACGCTATCAGTGGACACTAAAAAAGATGACTCCTGATGAATTCGAGGCCACTGAAAAAGTCCACACCTTAGAAATAGAATACCTTTCCTCGATTTTGCGAGGAAGGGTATTCTGTTTTGCTGTATAATAGCTGTAATAATTCTAGGCGGTGTCTCGGATGATTTCAAATCAACAAACTCTTAACCTCAGCCCGTATGTGGGAATTTACGATATAGTTGTACCTAAAGATAATATGCTCCGCCAAATTATTGACCTTGTTGATTTTTCTTTTGTCCATGAAGAATTACAAAATAAATATTGCCTTGATAACGGTCGCAATGCAGTACCTCCTATACGTATGTTCAAATATTTATTATTGAAATCTATTTTCGATGTATCCGATGTGGATGTTGTAGAACGATCGAAATATGACATGTCTTTTAAATATTTCTTGGATATGGCGCCGGAAGATGGCGTCATTAATTCGAGTTCTTTAACGAAGTTTCGAAAACTTCGTTTGAAAGATGTAAACCTACTAGACATACTTATTCAAAAAACAGTAGCGATTGCATTGGAAAAAGAAATCATAAAAAGTACCGCGATTATTGTAGACGCCACACATTCAAAAGCGCGTTACAATCAAAAATCACCCAAAGAGATTTTAATGGAGAAGTCCAAGCTGCTACGAAAAGCCGTTTATCAAATGGATGAAAAGATGAAAGATAAATTCCCTTCAAAAACAACAACAAACAAATTGGAAGATGAATTGGACTATTGCCGAAAAGTCATTCAGGCTGTGGAAAAGGAAGAAAAGATTCGCGAATACCCAAAAGTAAAAGAAAAGCTGAACTATTTAAAAGAAATCGTAGAAGATCACGAAGAGCATCTTCAATTCGCAAATGATCCGGATGCACGTTTAGGTCACAAAACAGCCGACTCCTCTTTCTTCGGATATAAAACACATCTTGCAATGAATGAAGAACGAATCATTACAGCAGCGGTGATTACGACGGGTGAAAAGAATGATGGAAAACAACTTCAAACTCTCATCGAAAAAAGTCATGACACAGGTATGAAGATCGATACCGTTATTGGAGATGCAGCCTATTCTGAAAAAGATAATATTCAGTATGCCAATCACAACGAATTACAATTAATATCAAAATTAAACCCTAATATCACACAAGGAACTCGTAAAAAAGAAGAGGAATTTGAGTTTAATAAAGATGCAGGTATGTACGTTTGTAAAGCTGGACATATGGCGATTCAAAGAGCGCGCACAGGTAAGAAAGGTATGAATAATAACCAAAAGAATACCTACATGTTTGACATTGAAAAATGCAAAGTATGTCCAATGAAAGACGGGTGCTATAAAGAAGGTGCGAAAAGTAAAACCTATTCTGTAACCATCAAATCCACCGAACATAAGGAACATGAGGCATTTCAAAATAGTGATGATTTCAAGGAGAAATCGAAAGAACGTTATAAAATTGAAGCGAAAAACAGTGAACTCAAGCATAGACACGGGTATGATGTTGCATCGTCCTCGGGTCTTGTTGGCATGCAAATGCAAGGTGCCATGGCCATATTTTCTGTTAATCTCAAGCGAATCATTACACTCATGAAAGATTCAAAGTAAAAGAATAAAGAGAAAGGCGATATTCCGTTCCAATGTGAACGAAATTTCGCCTTTTTGATTTAAAACAAATCTTAACAAATTATAAACGTAAGTTTTTCAGTGGCCTCGATGAATTCAGAAGTCATCTCCTAGCTGCTTAAGGCTTCAATACCGTTTTTTAACACTGTCCATAATTGAGGTTACAGTTCATTTCGCAAGGATGGTTTTTTATAAAGTTAGGAGGCTGATATCGGCTCTCCCCAGCGTGTCATACCCACCAGATCCGGATGGTCATCCGGGCAAGACTCCGTCGGAAGCTTGGTCTTCTTGGACAGCACACATCCACACTTGCCGCAGATTTTCTCCGCGGCATCGACAGTGGCCGAAGTGGTTCCGGAAAGTGCGTTGTACAACAGCTTATCCGGCTTGTTTTGAATGTGCGGGCAAGTCATGCAAGCGTTCATCCGTTTGCGGAAAATATCGTCTTCCACAGTGGCAAAACCTGCTCTTGCCCACTTCCACAGCGCTTGTCCGGCTTTCTTGGCCAAATCCGTATTGGAATGTGCCGCCGCAGGCCCTCCAGTAAAAGTAGACACCTCTGTTGCATGTGAGAGTGATGCATCAGAAGCACCCGTTGTACCTGATACTCCGGGCGATCCTAAAACCTCCTCTCCTTCGCCCATCTCCACAATTGGAGGATTGTTCAGCAAATGAGTTAGAAACATCTCCGACCTTCGTGCTGACAATAAATTATGCGCGTAACTTGGATCATGAACAGCCGCAAAAAGAACCTTTTCCGAAACCGGACCTTTCAAACCCAGGATGATGCCGAATTGCTCGCACTGCTCTTTTATACTTCCCGTGAATGCTCCCATCTCTTGGGCGGCTGATTTCATAGCTATTCTCCTTTGTGCTTTTAATCGTTCAACTTTTATTTCAACGTTATTTCAGCTGAAGCGGAATTCGGGTCCAAGGTCGAGCCGATGTCTGATGTTAGCGCTCTGGACACCGAAACGGTATAAGCCACTCCGCGCTGTAGATTGACCTTCAGCAATACGGAAGAACGGCTGCTGCCAGATGTTACAGCGCTAATAAGGGCACTTGGCTCAAATGAAAAATCATCCTCATCGGCTGCATTCAGCGCCTTAACGGCTGTATTAAATTGCAATTCAACGCTGGAGCTGGCATGAAGCAAAGCGTAACGAACCTCTTCTGTAAGCAGCGTTTTATTTTCCCCGGTCAGATCCGCGAATAGGAACGATAGGTCTGTGACTACTGCGAAATCCGCTGTGATCAAACCTGTTGCATCGACGATTTGATTATCCTGCAGCAGCTTGAATGCTTTCGCTGCGATGTCAGGCGTTATATCAGCTGTCACCAGCGAGGATGCTCTAATGGTCGCTCCAGTTACTTTCGCTCCGATTACCTTCAAGCCGTTCGCTTCTGGACCACCAATGCCGTTCGGTGGGAAATTCATGCCATTGCCTGCTTCTATGGCATCCATTCTAGTTCCCGTAGTTGGCTTGTAAAAATCGCTTTCATAAGCATCATGCAACGAAACATTTATGTTATTAAAGATGACAAGTTGAATTTGGTGCAGCGCGCTAGTCATCAATGGGGCGTAAAGCGTACCGAAGAACATATTTTGCAAAATAGCAGGTGTATAGTAATCACTCATGCCAACAGAAGTGTAGCCATCTGCGTTCAAAGGCGCGCTCTTCTGAAGACGGCTGACCATATTCCCGAGAATGAACGCCATTCCTTCCATGCCAAGCCCCTTGATACGCGTTAAACCGCCCGAAAGTACAACGTATTGCTTGCCGTATTGGGTGAAGGCGTAAGCGTTGGGCTCCAGACGTCCGATATCATGATAGAACGTAATATCCGGGTAGAAGCCTTGGAACAGGTTCACTAGGTATTTTACCATGGCATTGCCAATACTCACTTCCGTAAAGTTCCATCTTTCCGCTCTATCGTTTACGTCAATCGCTTGCAAAGGGCTAAGGAAGGCAGCAGCATTGTCTGGCACAAAAGCTACATTTGATCCGTGTACATAAAATTTGCTCAACTTCGCAGCCGCTTCAGGAGCAGCAGCAACGGATAACGTATCCGATTCAGCGTTGCTCTTTGTGCTAAAGGACATATAATTCCCGGCAACCAAGTGTGAATGAGCCGCTTCATATTCTTTGGTTCCCAATTTCGGTTGAGCCTCCATATCCTCTAGCAGACCGCTTTCCATAAGGTCCCGCTGACGAATTTGCAGGTTGAAATCGCCGGAAACCAATCCCTCAGAAAGCAGCAAATGGCCGTCCAGCGATCCATTAAAGGAAACGTCTGTAGCGATATGATGCACCCCGCCTGTGTATTCGCCGATGCTGATTTCGTTAATTTCTACCTCCGTAGCATTATAGGAAATCAGCAAGTCATGACCCGGCACGAGACGGTCAGCCCGCTTAAGCTTGCCGCTAGGCATTAGGAACAGATGGTCCGGAGTGACGATGATGCTTCCATGACCGCCGAATCGGATGTAGACCATAGCAGGCTGATGACTTTGAGGACCAGTGCCGTTGCTGAAGTTCAATCTGGCTTTCTTCCACTCCAGTTGGATACCTTGCTCGCTTTGCTGCAAGCTGGCTGTAATGACTTTATCCCCTACACTAAACTTCTCGATTGCAGTGTGGCCCTGTGGTGTCCCGATTTGCGTACCGTGGGCGAAACAGGAGCAGCAGCAATAACAGGTGACAACGTTCCAGGTTTCTCCCAAACCCATACAGCCGCGGTTGCCGAGCGTCGCATGGCTCATATCGGAAGGATTGCGCGTATCAAAGCATACCTGAGCTGCAAACGGGTACAGATAATCATGCGGGGAACAGCCCGGCACAGGGTTTCCGTTAATATCCGTACATTGGCATAAACGATGGGCTTGAGGGGAGAAGTTAACATTATCCTGACAATGCTGTCCGGGGCATACTAGATAAAAAGGCTTTCCGAATTGAAAATTATTGTTGTTAATATCCTGAGGATTCACTTGAGACCAGTTTACATCCGTTAAATTTTGCGCTTTACCCAAATTGATTTCAAGAGAGTCTAAACAATCCATTTTTCATTACCTCTTTTCGTTTAGTTAGTCATACTTGTCTTTGTGAACACATTTGATTGATAAGTTATAATAACGGTTAACCCTGCTAATACCTCCTGATTTAAAGCCCCATTCAACAAAAGAGTATCCGGCGTATTGGCTAAAGAAAATTGCAAAATGGCGTTTAAGCCGGTTCCTGTGACATTGCTTAAATTGCATGTTCCCAAGTTATTGTTTACGTTTACCGGGATCACAGCATTGTCCCCCATTTTTAAACTCAAGAACGGCGTGCTCTGATCCTTATCGGATACGATTGCCAGATTGGACGTAAGGATCAGAACCGTGGCGGACAGCAGTCTTACATCCGACAAGTGGGTCAAGATGGTACGATCCGTGACAGGAAAGCTTATTTGCTGTACCCCTTGGGTCGCTTGCGGACTGAACAAAGCGAACCAATTACTCGGAAACGCTTGCTTCAGGTCGATCATTTTGGCCGGAGTATAAGGATAAGGAGCGCTTTCGGCATGCAGCTGTTGTTTCACCTGGTTAGCGAGTAGAGTCCCACCGTCTTTGGCCGTGTACTGAATCTTGACGATAATATCTGAGATATTGCTGAAATCAAAGCGATTGGTTTCCGGCGGCAGGTGTAACGTCCACGAAGATACCGCGCCTGTCCCCTCGAACGGCAAATATCGCTCATCCTTAAAATCCAGAACAAACAGACCGGAATCATTCATCCCCCGAGTCACGGCAACCTGCTGCGACACATGGTTTTGCCTTAATACTTCTGGTCCCGGTGCAGGATCAGCCGGATTCAGGAGATAGCTGATCCCTGTAATATCGGATTGTACGACGACAGCATTTCTATTTTGGACTAGTATCGCATTGATATTCTGATAGGGTCCAACTACAGCCGGTATGGAAATAGAGATTGACTTGATTTTGCGGCAGTAATGGCCAGGGAAGTCGAAATCGAACAGCTTCTCATTCAATTCGAAATCCAGCTTGCCTTGAACCCCCGTGCCGCCTGGCATTCCCCCTTTAAAAGCAATAAATTTAACCGGGTCCAGATGAAGCAAGGATACGGTCTTTTCAAGCTCCAAATCTCTCGAGTTATTGAACAGATAAGCTTTCTCCATTTGATTCAAGGCCAGCAACAAGCCTTCCCCGGCAAGAAGTCCCCTGTGGAGGTTGTCCCAGTAATCGAATTGCAAAAATTGATCCTGCCGCTCCAGCTCATATTGATAGGCCGCTTGCGCAGCCATCGCCATATCCACTGCGAGCTGATAACATTGGAAGTAGGCTGTCGATAATCGGCTGATCATCCACTGGTAAAGCTCTTGGCTCGTAAATTTGCCGCGCAGGAACTGTTCCATCTCATCATGCTGCTTTACGTTTTGTTGATGAATGTCGAGCTCCCTTTGCAGCATGGCGGAGCGCACATTCCCTCCAGTAATCTGTTGATCCAGCTGCTTGATTTCAGATGCCGCGACATCCCGCTGCAGCCCCCATTCTTCCCGGCGGCGCACATACTGAGCGCCGGTATTAATTAAGCCTGCGGCTTTATCCAAGCCGTTCGCCGCCCCGTCAGCCATAGATGCACCAGCATTCACGGCATCACCGAATTGCATCCCGCCATCCGCCAAGCCAAAAATATTCGGAGCCAGATAGGCCCCTATCGAGAGCCCATGAATGGCAATGGAAGCCACCTGAAGCTCCGTGGATAACCCCCTTAATGTTATATCCGTAATTTCCAATCCGTTGATGTTCTCCTCATATAAAGTGCTGTAATGCTCTTGTCGGAATGCCGCACTCGTTCTGCTTTCCGTTAATGACGCAAGCGTACTTGCAATCTCCTCCAATTGCTGCTCTTTAATCATTGTGGAGAGATTAAGAATGTTTTTTTCATGTGTGCTCTGGAGCAGAGACAAGCTTTCCGCATCATTGTGTTCAAGTGCGGCCAGCAGGCTGCTACCGTACTGTGTTAATGTGCCTGTTATGGATTTCGCCCGTTCCAGCATAAATGCAAATCGGTAAGGAACACCTTGATTAGCCGGTTTCAGTGAGGCTAATGGATTCACTCCGGCGCTGACCATGCGAATCAATTGGGCAGGATCAAGCGGCGGTTCGAATAGAGCCAGTGTTTGCGGGATTCCCTGAATGTTGAGACAATGTCTGATTTTGAACAGACGGTCTTCCACCCGATCCCAATAGGCAATAAATTGCTTGTTTTCCGGCACACAGAAATAAGTGTCCAGTGCATTGAACGGTGCATAGGCCATTAAAGCGTCATTCGCGGCTGTCTCCTGCTCTAGCGCAATTAGAAACTGCGGAATGCCGTCTTTGAATTGCGCAAGAAGATCGGCGAATGTTTTCGGTGCAGGCTCTGGGGATTTCCCTATATTTTCGGGCCTTGGTCCCAGCAAATCATAAGCGTATACGTACATCATCGTTGCGGTCACGATGGCTTCCCATGTGTATTGCATAAAGTAGGAGTCGCCCCACTGCAATAAATTATCAATATAGGCCATTACCACCGCTTTCTCGTATGCACCGATTCGCAGCCCTGCAATCGCATCTGGATTGAACGGATCCATATTATAGGCCGCAATCTCCTGCGGATTGGTCAATTGTTCCTTTAACGTTTCCAGTGTATGGTTCCGGAAAGGATTAAACTGCCAGAAGCGAGCCGCCGGATTGCCTAATTTATCGTTTAACAACCGATTTCGGACTGAATCGATCTGCTTATCGTCCAAAAAGAAGAAAAGCTGGCTGATCGGCGTTGCATCCGAGAAATCCGCACTTACCGCACCTGCATCCGTAATAATCTTTTGATCAACCAGAATTTTGTAAATGCGCTGTGAACTGGTCAGCCCGATCGTCGAGGTTTGAAAATCTTCCGCACTGATCTGAAAAGGCTGCAAAGTCGGATTAAATATATACTGATACCACTTCTCGGCCGCTTGATAGCTTTGGTTCGTTTTCAGCAAGTCCGCAATTAAGTAAGGGGCATGGAAAAACAATTCCCAATAGTAAGGCTTGTAGGCCCCCCAAAAATCAACTTGCGAACCATCGGCTGCATCGGGAGCAACTACATAATTGCCATCGAATTGGAACCGCTTAAACAACAATTCCGCCTCGATTGGAATCTGTTGCGACTCCAGACTGAGAAGCGCATCGACACCGCCTGTAAATAGCGTAGAGCTAAGCCTGTGCACCGCGGCCGTCGTAAGACGGAAGGCGGAGAAACGGTATTTTATGCTGCCGATGCCATCCTTGTTTCTGTCCAGAAAGCCGACAGACACCGGAAAAGGCCACTGATACAAAGTATCCATAACATGCCGAACCTTCAGATCCTCGTTCGGCTGTCCATCGAGCAGCCCTGTGACGTATTCGAGCAGCTCATAGAAATCAATATCCGCCAGTATTCTGCCATTAGGATCAAGGTAACCCGATTTTATGCATTGTTGAAAAATCAACTGAGAACCGGAAACCTCAATATCAACAGGAGCAGCCGCCACGAAGGAATGATCGGTAAACATCGGGCTATTCATCAACACATTTACGACCGCCGATGTGCTCGCAACCAGTTGCGGCTGTAAATACTCTGTCAGGCTTTGGGCATCCGAGTAATTTTCCAGAACCCCCTCCTGATCCAAATATCCTCCTTTGACGAGTAAATTATAGATGGTTTGCGAACCGTTCGCGTCAATATTCAGATTGGACGAAATAAAAGAGGTCGGCGCAAAAATCGTATCCGAATTTAGAAGCGCCTCGCTGATGGTTGGTACATTATCCTGTACCTCCGAAGCTGTATCCATGAACAGGAATGCCTCTTTATCCCCTTTGAACAAGAACGCAGCCGGATGGTTTTTCACCGTAAGCAGTTCGTATTCGGTGCCTCTCATAGTACTGGACAAAGCTACCGTTCCACTCGCCTGGCTGATCTTATTGAGCACATACGATGCTTTTGCCTGTACATTGGTCTGTCCTGCAAGATAGCCGGCAACGTCTTTCCCAAGCTGAACAAAGTTAAAGGAGCCTTTAGCCAAACCTCTGTCATTAAAGTAGCCTGATTTCACCAGACCGCCCCAGACCGCTTTGGACTGTATCGCATCCATTTCCAATGTCGTTGAAATGAAAGAAGAATCATTCAAAGATACCGGAGCAAGGACTGGCGACGGATTTCGAATGGAATCAGCAGCATAGTTATCATAAAGAATCTGTGTGGTATCGATCAGATTCAGTCTGCCGGAGCTTCGGTCAATTTCAGGACGGAAATATGTCTGGCTGATCAACGCTTCTTTAGCAGCAATGATGTACTCATCAGGATTGACGATAAAGCCGGGCTGCAGATCATCATTGATAACGATTGGTTGAAACAGAGGCAGGAATCCCGTGTGCCCGACCTTTTTAGCCAGAACAAATTGCTGCACGACTTTATACAAACGATTCTCAAATTGCTGCAGCGTATCCGTTGAAGAAACAGGAGCATTCGGCATCGTGAATGTGGATAAACCTCCAATGTCAATCATAGGACCAAAGAACAGCACCAGCTTCTCAAATCGGTTGGCTCCGACGTTTGGCGTAAGATAATGGTTTTTCTCGATTTTGAGCGGATACACCTTATTCCACCAAAGTCTGGCAGGATCGAACTGGGATGTATTAAAGAGCGTTTTGACCCCGTCCTGAACCATAAATGTACTGTTATCCGCCGAGATGACTGTATCTTCCGCCAACGTTTGCGGGGGAACCCAGCTACCGCTAAAATTGTAGAACGTATAACGAATGGTTGCTCTAACCGATTTTTGCCCAGTCGAGCCAGTACCGCTATCTTTCACGACCTTTTGTTCCACCCAGAACAGGAAGAGACGATTAAATACATAAACCGGGGATACCGTGTCAGCATTAATTGTGACTTTAATCTCGTTCCATTCCGACCATACATTGCCTTCATCCCGTGTCAAATAGTAATACTTGTAGGGCTGTGTTTCTGTCCTGGCAAAAAGATAGGTGACCTCTGCGTTGTCATGCGTTGGATCTGTGACATGGGTATGATAGGTATCGACTACCTTCAACTTAGCAAGCTCCGCAAAGCGGTCCAAATATTTTCGATACGCGGCTTCCACCGTATCTTTTGTAATATCGCCTTGCTTCAGCGTATTTTCAAACTCTGTGAAGAGCGCGGTTTTATTTTGCCTATAGGAAGGATCAATGTAATTCTCAGGATATAAAAACACTTGGCGGTTCGCTTCCCAAATCCGGTAGTTAATCATCCAGCTCCACCATACCGCAGGTATGTCAAAATGGATGACACCTTGCTCCAGCCGTTCCCTACTTCTGAGCAGGTACAACTGTATGGCGTTCAGCGCTTCTTTAATATAAGAGATCGTTGCGCAGCCACTCATTTCGACGTCGATTAACAGATATTCATATAAATGACGACCATTCTGAATCCATCCGAGATCCTCCATTTTCGACAATGCGTTCAGCGCAGTAGAAATTAAAGCTGTTCGCTGCTTCTCCTGTACGGCCCCGTTAACCTGAAGATACAGAGTCTCCCAATTATCCGCGCCCAAGCGCGCCTTTAACGTCAATAACAGATTATTAGCGGCTACAGTATAATCCGCCCAATTCGCCTCAGCACCGAGACCGGCAACTTTGCTTACATTGTCCAGCAGACTGAAGCTCGCGCCTGTGGACTTCATAACATTGATAACCTTTTGCAGCAAATAAAGCCGTTCCATTCGCGACAATAACGGGAACGACGCAAACAGGGAGAGCAGCTCGGTATCTGCAAGTCCTGTTATTTCTACTATGGCTGCAGCTGCGTCCGTGTCCGTAGCAGCATTCATGTAATGAGAAATATCGCCAATTACATCATTGAAAAACACTTTCAACTCCTGATAGGCGTACACATCAAGCACGTTGAGCGCGGTCAACTTCGTAGTGTCCGCAATACCGAAAGCGATGTGGCTGTCCTTAATGGTCGCCAAGTCATCGCTGGTCAGCGAAAACTTGCGTGCAAGCACAAGCCACTGCGATATCTGCTTCATCTTGTCTTCAGCCGTTAATCTCTGCTTTGTATCAGTGAATATAGCGACAAGATCCAAATCAGTATCGTTTAACAAAGCGATCAAACTCGTTACTTGCACGGTTTGAACATGGAAGAATGCGGAAATTTGCCCGAGCAGTTTTAATTGTTGCTCTTGCAGCAAGGCTCCCGCTTCTTGCCGGGAGGCCGTACTTGCAATGAGCTGTGGGAGATTATTCAACCAGCCTTCCAAATCTGTAGGCCGATAAAGCGGGTCCACAAAATCGGAAGCGTTGCCGTTCACTACATAATCCAATTCATACACATTAATCCTTGAGCGTTTCAATCGATCCGCGTTATTCTTCATTAAGACCCAGGCATCCATCGTAGGGACTAAGGTCAGCTGTTTGAAAAGCGTTAGCAGCAAAACAAGCTGCGTTGTGGGCATTCCCAGCAAGTTGCCGAACAAAGAATAACGATAGAGTACGGATAGATTGCCCACCGTTAACGGCACTTTCACTTGATTTCCGAACAACGCTGCAGCTAGCAGGTTTAGATCGCTCTGACTTAGCTTCAGCCCTGCGGCAATGCGGGCTGCGAGCTTCATATTATCTGCATCCGCCGCGCCTACCTTCCAATAGAGGAGGGTATCGGTAAACATCGGATTGAAGGAATAGCTGCCCTTCAGCTCGTCCCCAGGATGATAAGGAGTGGATTCCGGTCCGTTAAAGAGCTTGTCGAATGCGGTACTTGTGATTGAGGCAGCTCCCTGCCCATACGTTTTTACATCGAAGATCAGCACTCCTGCCTGCTCTATCGACAGATTCCATTGCTCTTTAGCAGTTTTCAGCTTGGCCAGCTCTGTCAATGCTTGAGAATCCAGCTGCGGTGCACCAGATTTTACACATTGCAGCGCCCAGTCTAAATCCGCATAGCTCCAGCTCAGCTTATTACTCAGCCTCAGGAAGCGGTGAATCCGGTCCAAGGAATCGTTAGTCAAGTTCACTATAGTCAAGACGGTATCTTCGCTATTGACCTGCAGAGGCTGCGCTAAACCATCATTAATAAAAAACGATTTTGCCAAACCTGCTTGGATTTCGGCTACAGAAAGATCTTGGCTAAACAGCGTCTGCAACTGCACCAATGTTAATCCGGTTTGTTTGCAAAATGTATCTACATCTGACAGCACCTTCAAATCCGATACCCCGTAGAATGCCTTCAATTGGGCTTCATCTTTGGTGGAGGTTGAAATGAGTGAAAACTCCTCTTGAGATAGACCGAGTATTTCTGCGGCTACACTTGCAGCGGGTGAGCCAAATACCGAGTACAGATCCTGAAGCAACACATTCATACGATTCAAATAAATTCGCATCTGTTCCAAAGGATATTGGAAAGGTAAGTTGAACGGATAGACCTCACCCGCCAAGGTCTGATAGATATCCCCCTTGATGTTTAAAGCCGAACAGACAGCAGCCTCTAGCCGTTCATTAACGATCTGTAAATAAGGCATGGTCGTATTCGTATTTTCACAAGTAAGCTGAATGCCTGCCAGGTCCGGTCGACGAGCGGAAAGGGCCATGTTGGCAGGAATGGTCGTGCTATTGGGCACCGTAATGTATTGGCTCGCAATCCGCATCAAATCGACCAAATATGCAGCCGGACCAAAGATAGATTTACATTCATCGCACTCGCAGTAATTTAGCGTACCGAAGATCTCCTGATAATCAGGCAGCGCTTCATAATGCTGGAGAATAGCATCCGATATCGAATTGGCGGCGTAATTTCTCGTATGAGGTGCTGAAAGCTGGGAGATGGACGCCCATTGATGCATCGTCTGGGCTTCAACATGCTTCGCCTGTGTATAAATGGCAGCGGCCTGCGCTGCTCCGTCCTCACCGAGCAGCGGCCCATAGGCTCTCACAAATTGATCTGGATTGATGGCTGCGATTTGTTGGGCTGAATGCAACGCAGGCTTGCCTGTACCATTCCCGTTTTCGCTTTCTCCCTTGCTGCTGCCAGCTAGTAGTACGCTGGCTGCCTGTGGATCATTGGTGAGCCGTAGCAGTCTTTGATAGCTGCTAAGCAGGTTTAGAGCCTCCGAATGTTGATCATCGGACCCGTCTAACGCTTGCACGGAAGCCGTGTTTGTGAACTGAAAATGGTGGATATCGAAATTCGGGTTATTGGCATAAAATTGTGCCAAAGTCGGATGCGCGTCACTCAAATACGATTGAATATCCATGAATATAAGACCCTCCTTGTTGCCCGAATAAATTAATAACCAAAATGACTTTTCATGCTTCGTGTAGCTTCCCTCTTCTTCTGCTTCTGGAGCGTATCCGCTCGTAAAATATTCGCCTTGAACTTGGTGGAGTAAATCTGTTTTCCACTCATATCATTGATCTGATAAAAAAAATCATCTGCAATATGGGTTATGGTGCCGTCGGCCCTCAGCCTCACATTCGCTCCTACTTTAACTAGCACCTTCTCGCCCGTTTTTTTGACAAAATCCCTTACCGCAAGCTCTATACCTAGTTGAACGAGATTGGAGCCTTGGCTTCCCGCTACAAGATTATTGGAGGCCTCCGCACCGCCCAGACAGTGAGCAATCAGATGGCACCAGGCTTCGCCCAAGCCTCCCGATCCCGAATCATTCCTTTTGGAATACAGACTTGCGGGCAAATTGTTCGTATTGTGGAAGGCGCTGGCTTTTCCCATTGTGTCATTGGTAGAATCGCGGCCATCCACGTTAAGGCTCGCTTGGGAAACAATTTGTTGATTTTCGATGTAAGTATGGCTGCCTGCGAAAAATGCTCCCTGCACGCTGGTTGGTTCAGCTACCTTCTTCGGCAGGGATTTTCCTGAGCTTGGCGGCAAGTCAAATTGATCCAGCTCCATCTGCGCTTTATCCGCTGCCTTGTGGAGCATCTTCCGGATATGAATTTGTCTGTTCTTTGTAACCCTGAGTGAACGTCCTCTCATCTCTGTAATCATTTCCGCCTGCTTCTTACCATCACCAGAGGAAAAACTTTTCAAGTCTTCTTTCCTCTTCTTTGCTTTAAAATTGGCGTTCAGCTTTTTTTTAGCGACTTTTTTATCGTTCTTAGCCTTCGCCAATCCTTCCGGATCAACGAACCGCACGGGATTGCCGCCGACGAAAGCATACATATTCAATCCGTCCGCTGTACCGGCCGGATCGGCGTTAATCCAGCAGCCTAGCCATGGCGGATAATATCGCGCCCCATAGTAATATAGACCTGTGCAATCATCTCGCTCTTTACCGCTGTAACGATATTCCTTCAGCTGCACCTCCCGCTGGCTTGTTCCTGTAATGTAGGAGGTCCCTCCGTATGGCAAGTATTCTTCGTAGCTGATTAAGCAAGCCTCTTCATCTACCTCCATCGTTGAAGAGCCCAGGAAATCGCTTAATTGATAACGCAACTGCCGTTTGCCCAAGCTATCGGTTTCACGGCCTGCGTCATCCTTGGTCCAGAAATTCGTAATGGCTGCTGTCCGCTCATCCTCCATGACTCGGTAAGAATGCCGTTCCAGTATGAGGGTTGACACATCATTTTGGACTCGCGAAATTCGCTTGATTTCTAATCGTCCTACATATATTTTTTCTTGAATTTCGGTTAATCCGTCGCTAATTTTGCGCTCCAGCACCTTACGGACCCTCTGCCCTCCGCTGTCGTAAACATAGTAAGAACAGTCAGACTGGTCGCCGTCTCTCTCAATGATCGTTGCGTTAGCTAAATTATTTCTATAGTTCCATTGCATGGAACGCAGGTGTTCGAGTGCTAGGAGGTTGCCATTATTATCGTATTGCAGTTGTACCTGGATGCCCGCCAAGCTGCCTGCGGTCATTTCCTTTAAACAATTGGAATTCTCACAAACCTTAAGTGTTCGTGTCCAACTGGCGGAAGCAGCCGCATGACGGGTTTGAGTTTTATTTCCAGCCTCGTCGTATATATAAGTCTCCGTATAATTTTCAAGCTTCTCCACATCATTCAGGTGTGGCTGGCTTATTGGCATCCATTCGCTTTGCTTAAAGCCTGCTGCATGCGTGCTTGACAGAATTCCTGGATGCTGTCTGCCTGAAGCTTGAATCAACCTGTAGAGAGCATCATAGGTGTAATCGCTTAACGGCTCCACGATTTGCTGATTCTGAAAAACCGTTTGGAAGCTATAGTCGCGTGACCTCGTTATATTACCGACAGGGTCCATCGAATACGTCAGCTTCTGTAGAATCGGACTCCTCGCATTTCCCTTCTTGTCGGCGGTCGATCGGGACGTTGCAATTCCAAGCAGCCTTCCGGTGGTTTCTTCATAGGTAAAGGCTGTTGAGGTTCCGTTTCCCCGGACAATTAGCGTATGCTGACCGTTTGCGTCGTACTGGATGTCCTGAATAAACGGAACATTCGGCTGTTCTGGGAAATCAACCACAACCTTCTGTAAATGCCCGCATAAATTGTAAGCGCTTCTGTACACCGTCTGATCCGCAGAGGTTTCCGCAATCAATCTGCCCAGCCCGTCGTAGATAAAAGAGGTGACGAATGTTTCGCTGCACAGTGCACCTTGACTTCCTTCGCTCCAATTCGGTTCTGAGGAATAATTCGCAAGCAGCGTTTGCTCCGTTTCCAGAATATGTCCTTGCAAGCCGTAAGCTTGATGGCTCATCACACCAGCCTGATCGTACAACATGTACAGCTTACCGAAGAGATTGCGATTTTGGGCATCCTCCACGCTAAGACCGGCATTATCCCCGTAGACGTACTTTTCAACCGTCTGCCCCAATACAAGATTAGAAGCATGATCCGTTCCATCTACTATAATTTGCGCAGGGCGTTGCAGCCCGTCATATAGAGTGGTCGTATGGAAGCCGCGACTGTCCCATGTATGCACCGGATCATTGAACATATTGTCGATTCCGAGCCGTATACCGGCATCCCTGCTGTCCGTACACAATAACCGATTCTGCATATCGTAGGTAAACTGTACATCTTTCAGCAACAGTCCTTGGAGGTCTCCGGCATAATAATTTCTCGCATTCACCTCGTAAAGAACGTTTCCCTTGCTGTCGTATCCTGTATAGGCTGGCAGGCAGCTCTGTCTCAGCAGCACTAGAATTTCTTGTGCATAAGGCTCGTATTTGGCATCTATATTAAGCAAGAAGCCCGGAGAATATGGTCGGAAATTCGCTGAAGCTTTTCCGCGTCCCGTAGCGGAATCCGTAATATCTATATATCCTTTGTGAACCAGCTCATTCCATATATCGGATGCGGTTATTGTGCTTTCCTTTTCCATATCGTTGAACAGGTCGCTTGAGGTTTCACCCAAATTATTTTGCAATTGCAGAAATACACGCTCGAGATGATCTTTAATTAGAATGACCGGAGTGTCTCGAAATCGGTATGTCTTCAGTAGAGCATCCTTCTCATCAATTTGATTTAAGTCCGGCCCACTCGGATAATCCCGCATAAATTTTTGGTAATAGTCAGAATCTGCGATGGTATCGTTCGCATCGTAATGTGCTTCCTCCCAAGTCGTGTATAGCGTCTTTGTATAATAGCCTTTGGGCGAATCCACACGGTAAATACGGGAAAGCGGATCATAATGAGTGAGCGTCGGCGGAGGCAGCAAGCCCGCCATCTTTGCCTGCTCTTCAAATGCAGGAACGTTTGAGTAATAAGGCAAATATTGCTCTACGGGTCTACCCTTATGGTCATATACCGTTCTGCCTGAAACGAGCCAACGTACGTTTGTTATTACTGTAGGGGGATTAAATACGTCAGTTGCCGGAGCATCCGCGATTTCAACTCCGAATGCCACGCCTCCATCCGATCTTTTCTTCGATTCAATGACCCTGCCTAGTCCATCCAAATAGCTTACATGCAATAGAATGCGGGTGGGCGCATCGCCAGACTCCTCCGAGACACTCGTTTCCCGGTAAAGCTCCACGGTTCGGTTAGGCCCCTTCCCCAGCCTCCAAGCATGAACATCGTAATAAGTGAAAGAAGAAGCCTGCTGAAGATATCGTTCGGGGTGAGCCAGTACATCCTCAAATGAGCCATCCTTCACAGGCAGGTATTGTGCTAGATCACCGTCTCCTACACGCCGATTCTGATGTGTTCCATATAAGGAAGAGGCTATTACCATGCCTAAGGGATCATACACAACCTCTGCCATATTTCCGTTAATATCCGTTGTACGTCCCGGTTTGATTACGTTGTAATCGAGAACAATAGACATGGAGGTTGAAGCCGTCTCACTCACATGCTGAATCGTGTTAATTGGAAATAGACAATAGAGATCGTAGCTGTACTGTATCCTGTAGAAAAGATTCCTCTTTTCGGAGAGCATTGTGTTTTCTAATTTCCAAGGCAAGTAGAAGCAATTATCCGCACCTAATGCATAATGCTGTACCAGCCCCTGATTCCACCAGTACCCGTCATGCAGACTATAGCCGCAATCGTCACTCATCATGATGTCTGTCAACCTTGATTCATAGATTTTACTGATTTGGTCGGAAGTAGTTACTGCATGCTCGCTGTGATGATGAAGCGCAACAGCTGTCATTTGACCTAGCGGCAAAGCATCCGTCTGGGCTGCATTCCAATAATAATGGCGATCCCAGGAGAGCAGCTCTGATTGGAACATACCAGCGGTGAGCGGCGTAGCATAGGGAATAACCTGCTCCAATGCCCCAGGTAGTAGAGCCTGCAAATCTACTAGATTAAAATAGAAGGATGCAGGTAATTGGATACCCGACAAAGCATACGACCGGCTCTCAGATTCCACGCCAAGGATGCGAAACGTATTTGTGACGTTCACAAAAGATGTCACCTTCAGAAGTATTTGCAGCTGCTGCTGTTCAGGTAAGGAGAATTTCGAGCTTAAGCGGCGCGGATAATGAATTTGTAACGCCTTGGTAACATGACCATACAAATCCGTTTCCACGACTATTTCATGTTGTACACGCGGATCGTTAGGATTTCGTTCATATTGATAGTCAATTGATTCTCTGGCATGCGCATACAACGCGGCAAAAAGAGCATTTCCCCGTTCTTGAATAAGCTTTACGGTATAATTGGTTTCATGAACCGTATACGGATGCACAGAGATTCCGCCCGGTTGATCTAATCCATATACCTCCTCACGCAGCAGAAGACCTTTCAAAGCTATATAGCATTGACGGAGCGTTTCCCCGTCAGCGCCGAGTAGTGCTTCATCCAGATGACTATCTGGCATAACATAAGCGAGGGTATCCTGCCCGTAATACTGTTTATGAAAGTGCCTGGACAAGGTGGCCGAATTCCGGGAGGAGCCGGTATGGTACCATCTCTTCCAGTACACGGGGGCGTTTCCTGGTAATTCGAATCCGCTTGAACACATTTCTGTATCCCATTGCTCCATGAAGCCGAAGCCTCTAAATTCCTTTTCCACTGGATCGTAATACCCCTCATGATACTTATATCGGGTCACAAGCTGATTGCCAGAACAAGCTTCTGTCACACGAACCTTCTCCACCACATGCACGGGAAATGGAAGAATAGTCTCCCACCGCTTCCCTGCTCGCTTGTCCTCCAGATAGAACTGAACGGAGCTTGCGTATTGGATATCCGTAATGGCTCCTATGCCGTTATCAGTACGGGTTAGGAGATACGGTTTATGTCCCCCTGAAAAGTCATAGTAATAATGCTTCACCGTATCCGTACTAACCTTGGTAAAGAGCAGACCGTTACATCCGTTGCCGAGAACGTCAGCCAACTGCATACGGTCCCCTTCACCGAAAGTTTCCGGCAATGAAATGGACACGGGTGAACTGAATGCATTACCGCCCTGATTGAGAAACAATTCCGCCCGATCCGGGTAGACATACACGATATCCGTTAATCCCGAGCCGTTCAAATCACCTAGAACCAAGCGGGAAGCATCGAAATTTCCATCAATATAAGGAGCTTGATCCATACGTATGACGGATGCGA
Source organism: Paenibacillus sp. FSL H8-0537 (assembly GCF_038051995.1). Classification (NCBI taxonomy): domain Bacteria; kingdom Bacillati; phylum Bacillota; class Bacilli; order Caryophanales; family Paenibacillaceae; genus Paenibacillus; species Paenibacillus sp. FSL H8-0537. The sequence continues at coordinate 3,525,972 of NZ_CP150290.1, forward strand.
ACTGCCCATATCCCAGGTTGGGCCAGCATTCTATACTGCCGTTGCGAATACGGACCCGGTGTGAAAGCCCGTCGCCTACGAAATCGGCAAAAGTCACGATTTCATTCCTACTATCCGTCGAGCTGAGCGGAAAGCTCTCTGAGTCATATTCAGGGTAAGCTGCACGAAGGGGAGCCCCATATCCTTGTTCATACATCGACGGATATATTTTGATTTGACGATCCTCAAAAATAACCAAATCAGGAACGCCGTCTCCCTGCATGTCCGACATCTCTTTCGGGTAGGGGCTTTGGAGATATTCGAGCGGAAAGCTTGTGAATGGCTGCAGGCCGCTCCATGAGCGCCCGTATTCCGTTTCGTAGAAGCCAACCCAATGCGAATCGGCAACCACTAAATCCATGACACCGTTGCCATTCAGGCTTGTTAGAGTGAACGATTTGGAATCTGAGGCAGATTCCTCTGTTAACGGGAATGCTTCAGCAGCTCGGGGGTGATTATAAATGCCGCCCCCTATCGGTTCCCAATAGGTTGCCGCATTGGAGCTAACCTGCATAATGCCGGGCAAGCCTTCCCCATATAAGTCGGTGAAATCATAAGATGAACCATCCAGGTATCCAGGAATCGTATATTCGTCTTCCGTTTGAAGGATATTAAAGGCTTGCTGCTTTGGTTGAAATGATGCGTATGTAAATTCTAAGGGGGGGGTGGAAAGAGTGAAGTAGCTACCATCAACTTGTCTTTGACAACCGATCATTTCGACCGATGCTAGACGGTTCAGTTTAATAAGCGGATCGGGAGAGTAGGTGAAGCGTGTTATACGGACAAGACAAGGATCTGGGCCTAGCTCTGTAAAACGATGAAACATTAGAACCTGCTGGCAAAGTCGGTGTATTCGTACTTCGAACCCGCCGCGGTAAGTGGAGAAAGAATCAAGTCGTGCCGGCCAGGTCGTTTGGGGAATGTGCGGTTTGCAGTCGGCCTGTTTTAATGAATCATTGGAAATATCGTATTCTCCATAATCTAATACAAGCTGATAGGCAAACTTTTCTTCATTATGGGTGTCGATATAATTGCCGTAATCGATACTGTGCAAATAGCTGGCTGCCGACACTTGTCTATTCTGCTCGGAAAGCATAGTCGGAACATTGTCTTTGTTCTCGGGAAAATACGTGTAGACTCGCTTATTTCCTTTTGCATCAACATCCTGCTCCAGATACCACTGATACACCCTTTCAGAACGTGAGGGATCAGCTACTCGAGCTGTGCTGCTCTGACCATATACAGAGCATATGTTACTGCCCGATAGAAGCTTCCAATAGGAAGTCTCAGTAGTTTGCCAAAATTCAATCTTCGCAAAAGCCCCTTCCAAGCGATGAATATACTCTATAATCGTCCAAATCTGCTCTCCGACATGTTCTGTTCGGGTTATGGGCTTCAAGCTGTCAGAATCTAGCTTCGGGATGATTTCCTCGCCGTCGAACAGGAAGCGATCCGTACCATTATATTGAGGAACACCGATATCCGTACGCCTGGAAATGGAAGAGGAGGATAAGGAGAAGCCTAGTCCAAATACACCGTTCCCACTGCCAGAGCTGTATCGGAGCTGAAGCTCCGGCTCAAACTCACGACAGGGCGATGCATAGACGGGAATACTTATATGCATGCTGCCCGTAAATAAATCCGGCTCGAATGTCTCCCCCATTCCTCTTATCGCTCCTCCCCCTTTAGGAAGAGTAAGCTCAGATTTGGAAAAAGACTCCGATTGTTCTTGATCGTCATACCCTGACTTGCGTTGCATTAGATACCTCCCATACCGTCAGATAAACTGTCGAATCAGTTATTACATAATTCGACAGAAATGCATAATCTATCATGAATAATACAACAGAATTAATATTCAATATATAGGTCTTTTGTATTATATCAATACGATACAGGAGGTATGTTATCAATTTGTCGGCTTAATCGAGTTATCGATACGGATGCTTTCCCATTAAGAATTCTGCATAAAAAAACAAGCCCTTGCCCTCTTGGGACAAGAGCTTCGTGTATAAGGAGCTGATCATTCGTAAACCTCAAGACGGTAGCCAAGTCCGCGCACCGTCTCAATGCGAAATTCCGGTGTAGTCCCGAACCGTTCGCGCAGGCGTTTAATATGTACGTCTATCGTTCGATCATCACCGGCATAATTGATTCCCCAAATTTGATCGATCAGCTGCTCGCGTGTATAAACTTGTCCGGGAGTTGCAGCGAGCTTATACAGCAATTCGAATTCTTTGAGTGGCAATGTGAGCGACTCTGTCCCTCTCATCACCTTATAGGATTGCCGATCAAGGATGACATCGCCGAACTGAATCGTCTGCGTGGAGCCAATACGGTATCGTTTGAGTAACGCCCTAACCCGAGCCGTCAACTCCAATGGGTCGAATGGTTTCGTCAAATAGTCGTCTGTCCCAAGCTCGAACCCCTTTACTTTCTCCCATGTTTCGCCTCGCGCGGTCAGCATAAGCAACGGAAGATCAGGATTGGCTCTTCGGAGCTCCTTGCATAACGTCCACCCATCCATAATCGGCATCATAATATCGAGCACGACAAGATCGACATGCGTTGAGGCGTAGACGGCTAGTGCTTCCTTGCCGTCCGCGGCTTCGACGGTTGCGAAACCATCGTTGCGCAGAAATAAACAGACAAGTTCGCGAATGTTCGCATCATCGTCAGCAACCAGTATAGTAAGCATTCGGTCCCTCTTTTCCTATTTTCCATCTCCTATTGAAGTAACCATTATACTATAAGTAAAATGGAATTGCCCTTATTCTTCCTACATCATAATGCCACTCGAATCTACCGTTTAGCCAAGTCCAATATTTCATCCGCAACAAGCCCCGGCTGGTATTGATGAATATAATACTCGGTGTCTTTCATTACGATTTGCTTCGGCTGTAATGACCAGGAGTAGCTTAATTATTGATTTGTATAATCTGCCGAAAAAAAATAAGCTATTGCCGCCGCAGAATAATGCCCTGCAGCAGCAACAGCCTGCTTACCAACTTTTACTTTTTAGTGATACAAAGTTGTTTTACCATGTGGCTGGCTTTCACCTGGAAGAAGAGAAATAGCAGCTGTATTTTCTTTTTCTCTAAACTTATGTTTATATTGTAGCTTTGAGCATAGATACCGGGCCGTTAATGTTCTGGGACTGCGCATAGGTTCGTTTCTCCGACAAACGGAAACCAAAAGTTGGCCACCGGGGAATTCCCTGCACATCAAACAGCCAGATGGGATAATTACTAAGCATGCCGCCATCAAGCATATAATAGGGCTTCTTATTAATTGCTGTTTGCCACATATAAGGCTGAAAAAAGAAAAGCAGCGTAGTACTCATTCTTACAGCCGCCGCTATCGGAAAAGTAGCCGCTGATAAACCATAGTGGGGCAAATCATTGGGAAACACAACGATTTTTCCATTGCTTATGTTTGATGCAAGAATGGACAGCTTCCCTTCGGGAAGATCCCCGAACGTTTCAATCCCCTTTTTCTTCAACCACTCCGTCATAATCTGCACCAAAATATGGTTACTATAAATACCGGACCTCACCATCAATGGAAGCGCCTTGTTCAAAATGGGCAAGTTGTTCATTCCTGTTCGCCCGAGTAATTTTAGGTAATCTAGAGACTGCATCGGCTTTCATTTTCAGCATCCTCCTCCTTTGCACATATCTGCTTAAAGGAGTATTTTGCTTCTTCGCCTTTTGTTTTATGCCTAATGTTATGAAGCCATATGATTGTCCAAAATAAGCTGCCCCACTCGGTTCAGCAGCTCCAGCCGCCCCATAGCCGTATAGGAATAGTTATAGTTATCAACATTCGTAATTTTATAAATGTTGCCTTTTTGGACAGCCGTTATAGTGTTCCAAACGTTGCTGTCCGCCATTTTATTTTCAGAATTTTCCATTATTAGCATATTTTCCGGATTGATCGTGGACAAGCCCTCCAGGCTGATTTCCTTGCCACCCCAATCTTCGGGATCAGGTATGCCTTCTGTTCGTTTAAAGCCTAGATCTTTATAAATGAGCTCCGCCGATCCCGTAGTAGAGTAAATAACGATGTTGTTCGGATACGTTTCAACCATTCCGAAGGATTCATCCTTGATGACCGGCGCTAACTTTTCTTTCCATTGCGTTACTGCTGCATCATAACCGGCTATCCATTGCTTCATCTTCTCCTCTTCATTAAACAGCTCGGCCAAGAAACTGAAGCGCTCTCTCCATTCATAATAGGCATGCGGAATAATAATAGTAGGGGCAATTTGGCTAAGCTGCTCATACATTTCCGTATTAAACGTGGCACCCAAAATAATTAAATCCGGATCAGCGGCTGTTACCAGCTCAATATTGATGGGCTCTGCATACCAGTCCAAATTAATGGTATCCTTGCTCATAAGTTCTTTAATGGTCGGCGACAGCTCGCTTTGATTGCCGTAATCTGCATTTGCGGTAGCAATAGGGGCAATGCCAAGCAGCAGCAGCTCCTCAGTTGCTCCAGAAAGATCGGCAACGCGCTGAGGCTTGAGTGGAACAACTACCTCTTCCCCATTTGGGTTTTTCACCGTTTTCGTTACACTTGCCGCTTCAACGCTTGCCGTCGTTTCAGGCTTACTATTCGCCTCTGTCCCATTCGTGCTCTGGCTGCCGCAGCCTGCCAATATGATCATACAACTTAATACCAACATCATAACTGTCTTTTTCATCGTTGTTTCCCCTCTCAAAATGTATAAGCTAGATAGCTCGGCTCAGGTTTTTACCTGCCAGCCTTCGGCCTGCTGCTGCAAATGCCACAAGCGGAAGTAAATGCCACGCCCGTCCAGCAGTTCGTCATGTGTTCCTTCCTCGACCAACCGCCCTTGGTCCAGCACGATAATGTTATCTGCGTTTTGAATCGTCTTTAGGCGATGGGCGATCAAAATAACCGTTTTATCCGCTACCAGCGCATTAATCGCTTGCTGGACAGCCGCTTCATTTTCAGGATCAAGAGAAGCTGTAGCCTCATCCAGTAAAATAATGGAAGCGTCCTTCAGCAGCGCGCGTGCAATCGATATTCGCTGTTTTTCGCCGCCTGACAGCGTCGAGCCGCCTTCCCCAACTGGCGTATTGTAGCCCTGCGGAAGCCCCGATATAAAGTCATGACAGCATGCACGCTTCGCCGCTGCTTCAATCTCCCCTTGGGTAGCATCCATTTTGCCAATTCGAATGTTATTTCCGATCGTATCCTGAAACAAATAAACATCCTGAAAGACGATCGAAATGTGCTGCAGCAGCTTCTCGGGAGCAATCGTACGGATGGATTGATCGCCAATGTAAATCGTCCCCGCCTGAATGTCCCAAAACCTCGCAATTAAACGGGTAACTGTGCTTTTACCGCTCCCCGATGCACCAACAAGCGCCGTAATCGTTTTGGGCTTAATCGTAAAGGATACGCCGCTGAGCACAGCCGTCTGCGCCTCATACCCGAAGGTCACCGAATCAAAAATAATACTGGGATGAGCAGCCGCTATATCTGCGCTGCCTTCCATCGCCCTCTCCTGCTGAACATCCATAATTCGCTGGGCACTATACGCGGAATAACGCATTTCACCGTAATTCATCAGCACAATCGTCAAGGGCTCAAAGATTTTTGTACCAACGAGCAGAAACAGCAGAAAGACAGGCAAAGACAAGCTTCCGCCGACGAGCAAATAGCTGCCGGTCCAAATCATCAGCGTCATTCCTGAACGGGCAAGCAGCATCGCGCCCATAATCATCGGTCCCATAAATGCTTCGAGCCGGATCGACGCCTGTTTAAGACGGTCAAACGAAAGGCGCAGCCGCTCAAAGCGTTTGCCGCCCATATTATGAGCTTTAATTTCACGAATGCCCGTCAAATATTCCTGTAGACGGCTGGCAGCCTCATTTTTAGCTTGCACATGATTTTCGCTAAGACGTGCTTGAAGCTTATCCGTCAGCCACAATAACAAAGCCCCAAGCGGAACGGCAATAAACATCGCCAGCGCCATTCGATAGTCCAGCCATATAAGCCCGGTTAGCGCCATAATGGGCAGTACGACAGCACTAATGAGCTGCGGCACATTGTGAGAAATCGTATGCTCCACCTGTCCATAATCGCTCAATATCAGATTTGTCAAATCACCGGGATCCCGCTTGCCAAAAAAACCAAGCGATAGGTGGCGAATATGCTCTGCCAGCTTTAATCGGCCCGTTGCAGATAGGCTGTAGGCCGCTCGGTACGTTTTATCGTACAGGGAAGCATAAGCTGCATATTCTACAAGCAGCCAAGCGAATAGGATGCTGCAAACGATCCACATGCGATTCATATTCAGTCCAAGCGCTGGATGGGCAAATGAAACATAAATCGTATTAAAAAGATCAACAAGCAGCGCTGCAGGAATGATTTTGGCAATCCCGTCTAAAATAGCGGCAGCAGCAGAAGGCCATAAGCTTTTCGGCGAACCGCCGGAAATGTTATAAAAATAGTTTTTCACAGGTGAGGCTCGCCTCCTCTAACGCCCAATTTCCATGAGGCCGCGCTTTGATGAGCCTGCCACATCTGCTCATACAGCCCCTGCTCCCTGCGCAGCTGTTCATGTGTGCCTTGCTCGACAATGCCGCCCTGCTTAATGACGAGAATCTGCTCCGCTGAACGGATGGTGGAAAGGCGGTGGGCGATTATGATGACGGTTTTACCTTTCACTAGCTGGGCGATGCCCTGCTGGATGTTGTATTCATTTTCAGCATCGGCATAGGCTGTTGCTTCATCGAGTACGAGTATCGGGGCGCGTTTAAGCAAGGCTCTGGCAATCGCAATGCGCTGAGCCTCACCGCCGGATAAATAGGTACCGCCTTGGCCAATTTTGGTGTCGTAGCCTTGGCCTAGCTTCTCGATAAATTCATGACAGCATGCCGTTTTTGCAGCTGCCAGCACTTCATCCCTGGTGGCTGACGTGTTGCCCATCCGAATGTTTTCCTCAATTGTGTCGTAAAAGAGGTGAACATCTTGAAAAACAAAGGACACCAGCTCCATCAGCTTGTCAGTCCCAATGTCGTGAATAGGAATACCGCCAATCGTAATGACGCCCTCCTGCACCTCCCAAAACCGCAGCAGCAAGCTCGCAATGGTTGATTTCCCTCCGCCTGACGGTCCGACTAGGGCAGTGAGCTCGCCAGCATGCGCTACAAAATTTACATTTTGCAGAACGGGCTTAAAATCTTTGCTTTCCTTCTGCTCATAAGCGAAGGTAACGTTTTTAAAAGCAATGTCATAATGCTCGGGCAACCGGGGCGAAGCTGGCTCCACAACAATCTTTTCCGCAAACACGGCCTCCATTCGCTTGTGTCCCTCGACAATTTCCCGCAGCCCGCTTCCTAAATGCATGAGCTTCAGCAGCGGTGCCGATAGGCTCGGTGTAACGATGAGGAACAAAATAAACGTAATAGCGAAGGATTGGCTGCCAGCTTGACCGCTGAACAGCAGTAGGCCGATCGGAACGACAAACGTAAACAGCGAAATAATGATGACAAAAAAGAGACTGTATGACGTTTTGCAAATGTCCGTAATTCTTAAAGAAACATCACGGTATTTTATAACGGCTTGCTTGAACGTCAGAAACGAATCTGCGGTGATGCCGAACACTTTAACAGCCGGCATTCCCCGTACGTATTCGACTCCCGTTGCATTCATCTCTTCAATGGCATACTGAAATTCGCGGTACGCCTCCTTGCCAGCTTTACTGCCGAACAATCTGGTTTGCAGCCACAAACCGGCGCCAATAGGCAGCATTAATACCAGTGCCATTCGGTAATCAAGCCAAAACAAATAGCCGATTAACACAACGGGTATGACGAGAGCGCTGATAAGATCGGGCAGTTGATGGGCGATAAACTTTTCAATCTTTTCAACACTCACCTCAATAATTTTCTTGAGCTCGCCCGTTGCCGTTTTCGTATGGTACCCCATGGGCACTTTCGCCACATGCTCTGCAAGCCGTACCCGAAGCTCGTAGAGAATGTTGAAAGCCGCAATATGGGAGCACATTCCCCCGATATACATCGCGGCCAGCATAGCAAGCAAGGAGACAAAGGCGACGATTCCCCAAGCGATGAGCAGCTCTTTGTTCATATTGGCTGGCTGCTGCGCATGAATGAGCAGCTCCTGCACGATTTTATATACCGCAATAAACGGTACAATTTGCAGCAGGCTCGAAAGGGTCGAGAAAATACTGGCCGTTATTAACAGCCCTTTCCGCTCGCCAGCGATTTGCATCAAGCCGGACACTTCTGATTTCGTATTCATTTCACTCCGTCCCAACATCATTGATATTAAAAATCATTCTCAAACAAAGCGTGTGAGATATAAGCTAATATCGCATATGTCTGCTTTCACCGGATACCCAAATCGGGAGCAAGATGACCCAAAACCGGATTTTTAGCGGCGGAAGCCCTTTAGCGAGGAGGATTTGAAATATTCAGAGGGGTTGATCCCGTATTTTCGCTTGAATTGTTCTGAAAAATGACTTGCTTTGCTGAAGCCAACGGCTGCTGCCGCTGCGGTTATGTTAAACTTCCCTTCTTCAAGCAAACGATAGGCGTCGTCTAGTCTTCGATCAATAATATAAGCATGAACGGGCAGGCCAAATAGCAGCTTGAACCCTTTCTTGAGTTTAAACTCATTCAAGCAAACGAGCTTGCTCAACGCTTCCAGGCTAGGGGGCGTTACCAATTGCGCATCCACAATTTGCTTGGCGCGGTGCAGGCTGTCGATATCGGTCCGGGATAATCCGGGCACGCGTGGCTCGGAGTGCTTTTGCAAAATCGCTTCATTGAAATATACGGCAAGCAGTTCGAGTACCTTCCCGCTTAAATAAAGCTGCTTAACACCACCTTGATAATGGCAATGAAAAATATCCTGCGCAATCCGTTTCATCCCCAAACTCATGGAGGAATGATGAAACGGCTCACGCTTTTCAGTCAAAATGGATGAAATTTTATGCAGCGGCAGCTGCTGCAGAGCGCCAATCTCCGTTAGGCGATCCAATTTGAGAGTTAGACCGCGTATATGCTGATTGACGTTAAACTGGCAGCTGCTGTTCGTAGGAAGAAGGCCAAACGCCGAAACTTCCCCATGCTCCAAATGATATTCTTTTCTAAGCCCTTCTGCATTCCATTGGAGGCTTTGCCCTAGACAAAAGCTTAGTTTTAAGCTGTTATCCCGCTCCAGGCTTTGCAACGACGTCTCTCTATTAAAGAAGGCATCGCATAACACGAGCTCCATGGACGATTGAATCTGGCTAAGCTGCCAATAGCCGCGCCCTAGCTCTTCCGGCATATTTACCCTCTGTTCTAAGGAACTGGAGCGATACAGCTGATTTAAATGATCTGCTAAAACGCAGCTTTGATTAACCGTGTTAGCAATTTCATACCATCTTTCTCCTGATGCGGATTCCATTAAATGGGCTCCTCCCCCACATGTGCTGGCTAAAATCCATCGTTGTTATTTCAATGATTGCTGAAGGAATGCCTCAAACTGCTCCAAAGTTTGAAAATGCCGGATAGCTACACCCTGTTCACGAAGATGGCTTTCGAGCAGCAAGTCCAAGCTTTCTACGGCGCTAAGAAGCAGAGCTAAATTTTGCGGATCAAGAGCCTGCACAAGATCAGGAAACCCCATGCTTAAATATAGCTGCTGATGATTTCTTTCTGAAGCCAGATTAGCCGACCAATAGCCTTTTTCGCCAAAATAGAGCAGTTGGGCAGTTAAATCCTGCACCCAAATGGACCAGAAAAATGCCGTTTCATAATCGTTCTGCTCACACGCTGTCCGCAGCTTGTCGAAGCTGCCCTTGATTTCCTCGTAAAAGCCTTTTAAACGGTCGGGATACGAGCAACCGGCGTCAAACGCAGCTTTCTCATCATTAATTAACTGATGAATATCATCAACAAGCTGCTCGCATGTTTGCCGCAGTTCTTCACATGAAGTAGAGCGCAAAATTGTATTTATTTGCTGTTTAAGTCCAGCTGGCTGTATCGAAAAGCTTAAAATTTGCTCGGTGCTTTTTCCCCACACCTTCTTCAAATAGGTGCGGTTAAGCAGGGTAAGGCTGCTCAAACAATGAGTCAGCACGCCGCTTGCTTCTTGGCGAAATGTAGCGAGTTCCCCTGCCTCGCGTCTCACCATTGCATACAAATGCATATAAGACTTGCGAAGCTCTTCCTCCGCCTTCTCCGTGAATGCCAGTCCATCCGTTTGCGGAGCAGCGGCAATACTAGCGCGCAGCTGCTCGAATTGGGCGAGATCTTCCTCTGAACGCGCATACAAGATTTTGCAATCTGCAATAATCGAGGTATTAGGCTCTTGATAGGCAGCCATCTTGGCTGCTCGCTCCCAGCTAATTGGCCAAAAATCAAAACTTATTTGATCGATTACAAACTGAATCATCGCCTTGTAGCCTTCTGGCGTAGTTGGAATGAAAAAAAAGTCCAAGTCAGAGCGCTTTGTAGCCGTTCCCTGTGCGTATGAGCCATAATAAGCAATAATCGCTACATCTTTTGCGAAATGAGATTTAATATGCTTGACCAATGTATCAGCAACATCCATCACTTGTTTCAAGGCAATCCCTCCTCTGTACTCTTAATCCAATTCAGGAACATGATCGATCCAATGCACAAACTTTTGCAAATAAGCCTGCAAATATTCCTTCGTCTTCTCATCCGTTAGGCGATGCTGCTCCCCATCCACTTTCGTATGCACTTGTGATATAAGCAGCTTTTGAAAAGGAAGCACCTGCGCCTGGACGGACTCCAGGATATGCCTAGTTTGAAGCTGGGCATGAACGGTTCCCATGCCGCCCGGCGTTGCGCCAATTAGGCCGAATGGCTTTCTGCGCAGTACAGAGCCGCGAGATGGTCTGGATGCCCAGTCAATCGCATTTTTAAGCACGCCGGGAATGCCTGAGTTGTACTCCGGCGATACAATAATGACGCCATCCACTGCTTGAATAGCCGCCTTAAATACCTGCACGGCCTCTGGTCCGTCTCCCGCTTCCAAATCTTCATTAAACAAAGGAAGCTCCTTTAGCTCAATCCACTTGAATGCAAGAGTAGCATCCAGTTCGCTTAGCGTCTGTGCCACCATTCGATTATATGATTTTTCCCGTAGGCTCCCTACGATTAGTCCAATTGTTTTGGCCATTTTAATTAGCCCCTTTCTCCGTAACGCTTGATTAAATCGTTATCTTACCTACCATGTTACTTGCTTTCCCAAAAAATGACTAGCTTTTCGATTCAAATACGCTGTGCATTCATCGAATAATAAAACCAATTTTAGCCACAATAAATATGTGGTACGTACGAACATGACTAGCTTTAGCAAAAAGGAGCTGCAGCATCATGCCCGAGAGCAAGGTAAACACGACGCGCGACCTTTATAATGAGCTAGTGTCCGAGCTTGGCAACAGCTCAGATTTATCAACGAGAAACTGCTTGATCGGCGAGGAACGTATTCCAGCCTCTGTCGTCTGGATAGACGGACTCGTAAGCAAGCAAAATTTAAATACCGATGTCATTTCACCGCTCATTTCAGGAACTCAGCAAATGAAGCTGCTGGATCAAAGTGAATCGCCTCATCAGCTGCTTTGCAGCTACATACTGACAGCCAATCATGTGAAAATGGTTTATACGTGCGAGGAATGCGTGCCTCTGCTCGTTTTCGGCTGGACGATTATTTTAGTAGATGACAGCGAAGGAGCCATTGCGGTCAATACGCAAGGCCTTGAAACCCGCAGCATTGATGAACCAGCTTCATCGAGTGTCATCCGCGGCCCGCGAGATGGCTTCGTCGAAGCTCTGGGCGTCAACATTTCGCTCATACGCAGGCGTATTCGCGACAAGGCTTTTCGTGTGGAAACGCTGACGGTTGGCAGCTTGTCGCATACCAAAATAGCGATGGTCTATATTCATGACCGGGCAGCGAAGGAAACGGTTGACGAAATACGCAAACGGCTTCAGAAAATCGATATCGATGCGGTATTGGAATCCCACTATATTGAGGAGATTATTAAAGACAGCCCTACCTCCTTTTTCCCTACGGTATACAGTACCGAGCGGCCTGATGATGTGGCTGGCATTATATTGGACGGGCGTGTGGCCATTGTGGTCGATGGCACTCCATTTGTGCTCGCCCTGCCTTGTACACTGTTTCATTTGCTCAAGACGACCGAGGATTTATATTTGGCTTACCCTGTAGCTACTTTCATTCGGTGGATTCGTTATGCCGGTTTTTTCATTACGCTGCTGCTGCCCTCTACCTATGTCGGCATTTTGACTTACCACCCGGAGATGGTGCCTCCGCAGCTCCTGAGCAGCATTTTGTCTGCACGCGATGGCGTTCCTTTTCCCGTCTTAATGGAGGCGCTGATTATGGAAATCATTTTTGAGGGACTGCGCGAGGCGAGCATTCGGATGCCCCGTTCAATTGGATCTGCCATCAGTATCGTAGGAGCACTCGTTATTGGCGAATCCGCAGTACAAGCCGGTATTATCTCTTCCCCATCGGTCATGATTGTTGCGGGCACAGCGATTGCCTCGTTCACGATTCCTTCGATTTCTCTATCGGGGACGATACGGATGCTGCGGTTTTTCATGCTGATGCTCGCTTCGCTTCTAGGGCTTTACGGGATCATTATTGGGCTGTTTATGCTGGGCGTTCAGCTTGCCTCCATTCAATCGGTAGGTTTGCCCTATTTATCGCCATTCGCTCCGTTTAAGAAAAAAGAAGCCGAGAAAGCCATATTTCGTGTTCCTTGGTTTACACTTCGCAAAAAACGTGAAAATTGAAGTCCAAGGTGAAACGGCTGCCCTCCGTCCTTTGGCGGCGCGGCGCGTTTCAATCCGAGAAAGAGAGAGAAAGGATGGAACGATCCTATCCTTTCCTATATTTTAAAAAAGGGGGACTACTATGTGTTTCTCCACCTTAGTAAATATGCCTGTTTCCTTAGTATGCTGCTGCTTCTTAGCGGCTGCTGGAGCCAAATCAATTTTGATCAATTGACTGTTGTTTCAGCCATAGGATTGGATTTGAATAAACAGGGACAGCTCCAGGTTACCGTCCAGCTCGTGAATCCGACACTCCCCGTTGCCGCTGGCGGAGGAGTACAGCAGCGCAGAGCGATTGCGACGTATACAGCAAACGGCATTACCGTTGAAGATGCACTTGAGACGATTCGCAAGCAGGCGAAGAAAAGCCTCTTTTTCTCCCAAACGAAGGTTCTTCTCATTGGAGAACGTTTAGCCAAACAAGGCTTAAATGATAGTATGGATTTTTTCTGGCGGGAGCCTAACCAAAATTTTAACTGCTGGGTGATGGTTTCACGGCGTCCTGTCAAGGAAGTGCTGACTGACTCCAAAGAGCTGCAAGCTGTAGCAGCCGAGGAATGGAAAGCTTATTTTAAAAATAAAACCTACAAGCCGACAAGCGGCGGCATTCAGCTTTATCAATTTTTGCCTAGACTGGAGCAGTCAGGCTTTCAAGTAGCGGTGCCTGGATTGCTCCAGGTTGGCAAGTCAGGCTCTAAGGACCTGGTGATGGAAATTACGGATCTTGCTGTTTTTCGAAATAATAAAATGGTCGGCTGGCTGAACAGCGAGGAAACACAGGTTGTAAGCTGGTTGACCAAGCTGTCTTCACTTGGATTGTTCCAGATGACTACCAAAGATAAGAAATCAATCATGTTTGAGTTGAAGAACATCCACATTGCTATGAAGCCAGCATTTGAAAATGGACAGCTGCAAATGAACGTTCGTATGAAAACCAGAGCTTCCATTAAGACGTCTACGGAGGTGATGGATTTGACGGAAAAGAAAACGACGGATCTAATCAAAACAGAGCTGAGCAGCGCAATTGCAGCATCAATAGAAGGAACTCTACATAAGCTCTTTCACTCCTACAAAAGCGACGCTGTCGGATTTGGAGAAACGATCCATCGCAAAGATCCAAAAATCTGGGAAATGCTGAAAGAGGGCTGGAACGAGGAGCTTGCTAATATCAAGGTGCAGAGCAGTATTTCTATTGAGCTTGTAAAATCCGGCTTGCTAATTGACAGCAAAATAAAAAAGGATGATGTAAAGTGAAAAAGAGTCTAATTTCATCGGGTGAATTCTTTTTCATTATTTTTGTATCGATTACCTCGCTCACGTTTTTCTCGGTTCCGAGCCAGCTGATCGCTAAGGTTAAGCAGGACTTGTGGCTGTCGATGATTTTGGGCGCTTTAATCGATATTTATGTCGCTATCCTTCTTTATCGGCTGGGCAGAATGTACGCTGGACAATCGTTAATTCAATATACACGCTCCATATTGGGGAAAACCGGCAAGGCTGTCGGCCTCATTTTCCTGCTGTTTTTTCTCGGAGTAATGGTTACAGCAATGTGGATTTATTGTGATTTCTTGTCTAGAACCCTTATGCCCGAAACCCCTCGGTTGGTCTTCTCCATCTCGATGACGATATGTGCCGGGCTTGCTGCCGTAAAGGGAATTGAGGCCATTGCAAGACTGAGCCAAATTATTGGCGTCATTATTTTGCTAACCTCCATTGTTTTATTTACCAGCTCCATTCCCTATATCCAGCTGCACTACCTGCTCCCTCCCTTCGAGCACGGTATATTTCCCGCCCTGCAAGGCGCTATCTATCCCGGCAGCTGGTTTGGGATTTGCATCATGATGGGAATGCTGATGCCGCATATTAAGCAACAAAAGAGCATTTTAAAAATGAAGGTCTATGCCGTTGTACTGGGCACTTCGATCATGACGATTTATTTATTGTACAGCATAGTGGTGATGGGTCCTATGATGGCAGCGCATTTTGAAAATCCAATCTATATCCTGTCGAGAATTACGCAGTTTCTTATTTTCGAGAGAATCGAGGTGCTGCTGCTGCTTATCTTTATTTCGGGATCGTTCATTACGATCTCAACCTTATATTACGCTATTACGGAAGGAACCGCGCAGTGGCTCGGGATGAAGTCTCATAAACCATGGGTATATGTGTTCGGCGCCATACTTATATTGAGCCCTATGTTCCCATACAGCACCGAAGGCCATATAGTTGATCGGTATTTAAGCTATTGGTTTCCGCTCGTATCGCTCATTATTGAAGGCGGCTTAATGACCTTCCTATTTATCTGGGCTGTAATCAAAAATAGGGCGAGCCGCTCCTCTTCTTGAGCGGTTCCCCCTTAAGTCAATCATGGTCCAACGTTATACATGTATGGAGCTTGTAGAATGTCTAATGATCAGCTCGGGCTCCAGCACGATGCGTTCTGCTTTTGCCGCAGCTGATTTATCCTGCAGCGCTTCTACCAGCAGATCAACAACCTTTTTCCCCATCGCTTCAATCGGTTGTGCAATGGTCGTTAGCGGCGGATCACTTACCGAGGCCAAAATCGTATTATCAAAGCCGATAACCGATACATCACGTGGAATACGAAGCTTAAGCTCCTTCGCTGCCTGCAGCGCACCGATGGCGAGCAGCTCATTACAACAGAACAAGGCGGTTGGCCGTTCCGTCAGCTTCAGCAGCTCCAGCGCTTTGCGCTTGCCATCCTCCAGCGTGTAGTCGCAAAACTTGACGGAGGCGTCGGACCAAGGCAGCCCAGCTGCATCGACGACACTTCTAAATCCCCTGACCCGCTCGCGGCTGCTGCTGACCTTCATATGTTCGGCAAGCACCGCGACCCGGTGATGTCCTTCCTCTAGCAAATGCCGAGCCCCAAGCGCTCCACCTTTAAAATCCTCCACAATGACTGTATGCACAGCCAGAGCAGGCATGTCCCGCGCAATTAGCGCTACGGCAATGGACTGCGTCAGCAGCGGTTTAATAATGTCCTCATTATCAATCCCGGTACCGATAATGATGCCGTCCACGCTTTTTTGCCGCAGCAGCGACAGATAGCGCTCCACTCGCTCATCTTTATTGTCGGTGCTGCATATGACGAGGCTGTAGCCTAAGCGGCGGCTCTGGTCCTCAACGGCGCGGGCAATTTCGGCGAAAAAGGGGTTGGATATGTCTGGAACGAGCAGACCAAGCGTAAACGTCCGTTTCCCGGTCAGCGCGGAAGCGATTACACTCGGCTGGTAGTTAAGCCGCTCCATAATGCGCATGACTTCATTGCGCCGTTCTTCGCTGATTTTTCCTTTGCCATTAATGACTTGGGAAACAGTCGCAATCGAGACTCCCGCTTCCCTTGCGATATCATAGATGGTGGCTTTCATCGACAACCTCCGTTACTTTTGAACTGGTAGATTTATTATGTATCACATCATGTTATCTTGCAATGTAATTGGAGGAATTGGTTTAAAATGATAGAAACCAGCCTCCGCTGAAGGAAAGCTGGTTTCTGCTATGTCTATTGATATGTGAAACGACCTAGGCTTTTGTCGTTTCCTCAGCTGGTTTTGTCATAATCCAAGCATGGTCTGGATCATTATGAAATTTCCAAATGCGCGTAGGACCAGCCATAACGTTCAAATAATACACCTCATAGCCCGGAGGCGCACTTACCGGATGGTAGCCTCGCGGTACGAGAACCGCTTCCCCATTGCGAATGACGAGTGTCTCGTCTAGCGAACGGTCATCCGTATATACACGTTGAATGGCGAAGCCCTGCTCAGGCTCTACGCGAAAATAATACGTTTCCTCCAGCAGCGATTCATTCGGCAGCGCATCCTGGTCATGCTTATGCGGCGGGTAGCTGGACCAATGTCCGCTTGGCGTAAAAACTTCAACGACAAGCAGGCTGTCCGCCGGCGCTGTCTCTGGCAAAATGTTATGGATTTGGCGCTCCAGATTGCCATATCCGCGCTGTTCTACACCGACAGCATCCGGGGCAATGAGCCTCGCTTGATGCTGGCCTTGGCCAGGCGCAGAGCAAATGGCGATATCCAGTGCGGTTACGGCTTCAATATGATAAAAATTGTCATTTGGCACATAAACCGAAAACGGCGGGATTTTCTCAAATACGCTCATCCGCTGGCCGATATTGCTCCATTTTTCATTTTGCGTCTGTACATCCGCGCGTCCGCTCAGCAGTACGAGGCACACTTCATTTTCATCCGTGTTCTGCTTAAGCTGCTCGCCCGGCTCCAGATGAACGATGCGAAAACCGACATACTCCCATCCTGCGCTTTGCGGTGTTATGTTCATGAGCTCGCCCTGCTCGCCCGGAGCAGCGCTTGGTTTTACGATTAACTCTGACACTTGCGCACACAACCTTTCCTGGGTCCGTCTACTTACGTCAGTTCATGAAGCTCATTAAGCTTCACAGGTCGCCCTAGCTTCACTGACAGCTTCGCCGCCTTTGCAATTCGCTCGGCTTGCAGCGCATCGTTACCGTCGACCTTTACCTTCTTATCTTGCAGCAGCGCTTCGATAAACAACTCGGTTTCCTCTACATAAGCAGCATTGTAGCGTTCTAGGAAGAAATGCAGCGGCTTATCCCGTACAATACCTTCCGCTGTGCTGATTTCCGCTGTATTCGGGTGATCATTCGTTGCGGCGGCGCTGCCCTTGGAGCCAAATACCTCAACTCGTTGATCGTAGCCATATACGGCCTGACGGCTGTTGTCGATGACGCCAAGCGCCCCGTTTTGAAAGCGCAGTGTCACAATTGCAGTATCGAGATCATCGCATTCGGCGAATACGGGATCAATGAGAACATTGCCTTGCGCAAAAACCTCTTCAACCTCGCTGCCAGCCAAAAATCTTGCCATATCAAAATCGTGAATCATCATGTCCATGAAAATGCCGCCGGATACCTTGATGTAATCCTTATGCGGCGGGTTCGGATCGCGCGACGTAATTTTCACAATATGCGTCTCGCCAATCGTTCCTTGCTCCACATGCTCGCGAATCCGTTTAAAGTTGTGGTCGAAGCGGCGGTTAAATCCGATTTGCAGCTTTACGCCGGCTTTCTGTACCGCTTCTACTGCTTCCTCTGTTTGCGAAAGCGTCATGCTGACTGGTTTTTCGCAAAAAATATGCTTGCCAGCTTGGGCAGCCTGTTTAATGAGCGGTACATGTGTATCTGTTGAAGAACAAATAAAAATGGCGTTGATTTCAGGGTCTGCGATAAGCGCAGCGCTGTCTTTCGTAACGGTAGCGATACCGCGCTCAGCGGCCCAAGCTTCCAGCTCTGCGCTTGCAAACAAATCGCTGATTGCGACAATTTCCACTTGTGGGAGCCTTAGCAAGTTGTCAGCGTGGATTTTTCCGATGCGGCCTGCACCGATAATGCCGATTTTAATTTTTTGTACCATTTTGATCGTTCTCCTTTATGCGATTATCCATTATCTGATTAGCAGACCGTTAAACTACCAACGAGCGGTTACCATTTTTTTACGAGTATAAAATTCGACGCCATCTGTGCCGTTGGCATGCAGATCGCCGTAGAATGATTTTTTCCAACCGGAGAAAGGGAAGAACGCCATTGGGGCTGGAACGCCAAGATTGACTCCGAGCATGCCCGCTTCAATCGTTTCGCGGAATGTGCGGACGTTGCTGCCATCCTTCGTGAAGAGGCAGGCGCCATTTGCAAACTCTGATGCATTCGCAAGCTCAATCGCTTCCTCCAGCGTTTCAACCCGCGCAATCGCCAGCACCGGAGCGAAAATCTCATCTTTCCAGATCGTCATTTCCTTCTGAACGCCATCAAACAAGGTCGGGCCGACAAAATAGCCCTTCGCATCAGCAGCTGCCGCAGCATCTTTGCGTCCATCGCGCAGCAGTTGTGCGCCTTCCTGCTCGCCGATTTCAATATAGCGAAGCGTCCGCTCTTTGTGCGGTCCGCGAATGACCGGACCAAGGAAGACACCTGACTCGAGGCCATTGCCTATCGTCAGAGAATCAGCCGTCTGCAGCAGTTTTTCTACGAGCTTGTCAGCCACATCACCGACAGCTACAACAACTGCGCAGGCCATGCAGCGTTCGCCTGCCGAGCCGAAGGCAGCATTCGTAATTTCTTTAACCGTCAGGTCAAGGTCAGCATCCGGCATGACGATGGAATGATTTTTTGCGCCAGCGAGCGCTTGTACGCGTTTGCCTTCCGCAGTCCCTGTGCGATAAACATACTCTGCTACCGGCTGCGAGCCAACGAACGAAATGCCTTTAACATCAGGATGCTTCAGCAAGCCGTTAACGACATCATGCGCACCATGAACGATGTTGAGCACGCCATCCGGAAGACCTGCTTCCTGAAACAGCTCGGCAAGGCGATTCGCAAGCAGCGGTGTCCGCTCCGACGGCTTAAGCACAAACGTGTTGCCGCAGGCGATCGCAAGCGGGAACATCCAGCACGGCACCATCATCGGGAAGTTAAACGGCGTAATGCCGCCGATGACGCCAATTGGGTAGCGGTACATGCCGGACTCAAGCCCAGTAGCAATATCAGGAAGCTGTTTGCCCATCATCAAGTTAGGCGCGCCAGCCGCGAACTCAACGCATTCAATGCCGCGCAGCACTTCGCCGTAAGCTTCGGCATAGCTTTTGCCGTTTTCTTTTGTTACCAGCTGTGCTAGCTCTTCCCAATGATCAACGAGAAGCTGCTGGTATTTGAACAACACGCGGGCCCGTTTTGGTACAGGCGTACGGCTCCATGAAGCGAATGCTTTCTTCGAATCCGCTACAGCCTGCTCCACATCTTCATTCGAAGATAGCGGCACATAAGCCAGCACCTCTTCTGTCGCCGGATTGTAAACGGCTTCTGTCTGCTGTGATACCGAGGCTACCCATTTTCCGCCAATCCAATTGCTTAATGTTGCTGTCATATCCACTCAATCCTCTCTGTTTTAAAATTAAACGATGATTTCACCGCGGTTGCAGCGGTCAATATAGTCTTGAACCTGGTCGGCGGACGGCATAGCGTCTGAGCAGCTGTGGCTGGAAATAACGATACATGCAGCGGCGCTGCCGAACTCCATGCTTTTCTCAATTGACCAGCCCTGCATGCTGCCGTACAAAAAGCCTGCCGCATACGAATCGCCTGCTCCAAACGTTTTAATGACTTTGGCCGGGAAGCTTTTGGCCCGGTGTGAAGCGCCATCCTTCGTATAAGCGATGGAGCCGTCCTTGCCATGCTTGATAATGACAATTTGTGCGGCATAATTAAACCATTTCGCTGCGGTCACATGATCATCACGCTCCGGATTAGGCTCGAAGGTTTCCATATTGTCAAATTCTTCTCTAGTACCCATAATAATATCGCATTTTTCAGCCGCCAGGTTGTAATAGATGGCCGTTTCCTCCGGCGAATTCCACGTATATGGACGGTAGTCAAGATCGAAGGCAATAACGACGCCATGCTTGCGGGCATAATCAATTGCCAGGAACACGGCTTCGCGTGAAGGGTTTTGTGCCAGCGCCGTACCCGAGATAAGGAGCATTTTGGAATTAGCAATCAGCTCCTCGCTAACCTCCTGCGGCTTAAGCAACAGGTCAGCAACATTGTCGCGATACATCAGAATGCTGCACTCCGACGGGCTTTTAATTTCGGTAAAAGCAAGCCCTGTCACTGCACCGCTGTCATCCGTCACGATGCCCGAAGTGGCAATTTGATTATTTTTCAAATAAGTCGTAATAAAACGGCCCATCTGGTCATCGGCAACCTTGCCAATAAACGATGTTTTCATCCCGAGTCGGGACATGCCAATCGCAATATTCGCCGGAGAGCCTCCAACATATTTCGTAAACGTCATAGTCTCTTCCATCGGGCGATTAATTTCATTCGCATTCAGATCGATGCACAAGCGGCCAATAGCCGTAAAATCCAGCGGCTTCGCTGCGTTATATGTGATATAAGACATCCCTAGGCCCACCTCCAGCAGTTTTTTTAATGTTATAAATACTTAATTCGATTTATTTAATGAAGTTAAATAGCGAATCGCTTCCTTCGCATATTCATACGGATTATGAGTCGCAGGGTCCTGCTCTCCTTCGAGCATCGCCCAGCCGTTATAGCCGCGGGCTGTGAGCTCCTGAAGGACTGGCGCAAAATCAAGGCAGCCGTCACCCGGCACTGTAAATACGCCTTTGCGAATACAGGTGACGAAATCGGCCTGCTCGAAGCGGGCTTCATCGAGTACAGACTGGCGAATATCTTTCAAATGAATATAGGCAATGCGGTCATAGTGCTTATTTAGCACATCCAGCGGGTTCGCTCCACCATAATAGGCATGACCCGTATCGAACAGCAGATGCACATAGGCAGGGTCCGTCAGCTCCATCAGCTTGTCGATTTCCTCCGGCTGCTCAACTACGGTTCCGCCATGGTGATGGTAAGCCAGCTTTAGGCCGTATTCAGCCGCTATTTTCCCAGCAGCGTTAAGGCCTGTCGCAAGTGACTGCCAGCCGGCTTCATCCAGCCGCAGCACTTCCGTCTCATTGGGCGTACGCCGCGGATCAAAATGCAGCGAGCCGCCAACCTCAGCCGTGCTGATCACCTTGCTCCCCATGCTTTGCAGAAACTCGGCATGCTTTCTGTAGCCCTCAAGCTCGGCCTCGCGGTATGCGGGATCGGAGAACAGCACCGACTTCCACTGGGACACGAGCTGAATGCCTCGCTTGCCCAGTTCCTCGCGCAATACGGCAGTGTCAGCCGGGTATTTGCGACCCATTTCCGTTCCGGTCAGCCCCAGCCGCTGAATATCATCCAAAATCTGCTCATAGGTCGTATCCGCCCCATGCTCCCGTACATCCTCGCCCACCCAGTTAATCGGGTGAATGCCGAGTGAAAATGTAAATGGCTTCATCGCTTACCCCAGCTCCTTATTGAAAAAATAGGATCAACCTGCTACAGCTGCTTCGCTTTGCTGAGCTTTGCCTGCATGGCTTCATGTGCCCTCCGCACCTTGTCGCTTTCTGATACAGCAGGAACGCCGACATGCCACCAGGATTCATAGCCGCCGGAGTTCGTTCCCGGCAATACGCTAATTTCAATCAGCGTCGTGTGCTCTTCCTGCTTCGCCTGAAGCAAAGCAACACGCAGCTCCTCCGCATTTGTTGCTTTGTAAGCACTTGCTCCAAGACTGCGGGCATGGGCAGCAAAATCAATGGGCAGCGGCTGACCCGTGTATCTGCCTGTGCTCGCTTCACGATAGCGGAACTCATTGCCGAAGCCATCACTGCCATGCTCGCGCTGCAAGTTATGGATACATTGGAACCCATGATTGTCAAAAAGCAAAATCGTAAACTTGCGCTGCTCCTGCAAGCTCGTCACCAGCTCGGAATGCATCATCAAGTAGCTGCCATCGCCAACCATGGCGTACACCTCGCGCTGCGGCTCGGCGAGTGCCGCTCCGAAAGCGCCGCTAACTTCGTAGCCCATGCAGGAAAAACCATATTCCATATGATACGTTTTCGGCTCGGTCGAGCGCCATAAGCGATGCAAATCGCCAGGCAGGCTTCCGGCAGCGCCAACGACGACGGAAGATGAATCAATCGTTTCATTAATGACGCCGAGTGCCCGAGTTTGGGAGAAGCCGCCTTCATGCTCTTCCTTGTAAAGACGATCAACCTCTGCATCCCATGCCGCTTTGCGCTCTGCCAATTCCGCATCGGTGTAGCTGCTCTTGTAATTCGCTGCTTGCAGCGCATTTTGCAGCGCTTGCAAACCCGTGCGGGCATCGGCAATTACCGCTTCCCCGCCCAGCTTCGCTGCGTCAGCGCCATTTAAGTTAATGTTGATAAACTGCACATCCGGGTTCGCATATGCGGACTTGGAAGCAGTTGTGAAATCCGAGTAGCGCGTGCCGACACCAATGACCAGATCAGCTTGTTTGGCCCATTCGTTCGCTGCCAGCGCACCGGTTACGCCAATAGCTCCCGCATACAGCGGATGGCGCCAATCAAATGCGCTTTTTCCTGCCTGCGTTTCCGTAACCGGAATGCCGAAAGCTTCGGCGAACGCTCGCAGCTCGGAGGTCGCGGACGCATACAAGACGCCGCCCCCTGCTACGATAAGCGGATGCTTGCTCGCTGCAATACGCTCCGCTGCACGGGCTACTGCATCCGCCGCCGGCTCGCGGCGGTCAACATAATGCACGCGTTTTGCGAAGAAGCTCTCTGGATAATCATAGGCTTCCGCCTGTACGTCCTGCGGCAGCGCGAGCGTGACCGCCCCTGTCTCCGCCGGGTCTGTAAGCACGCGCATCGCCTGCAGCGCTGCGGTAATCAGCTGCTCGGGACGAACGATACGGTCCCAGTAACGGCTGACGGCCTTGAAGGAATCCGTAGCTGATAGGGTGTAGTCGCTGCTTACCTCAAGCTGCTGCAGCACAGGATCTGGCTGGCGCGAAGCGAAGTTATCGCCGGGCAGCAGCAGCACCGGAATGCGATTAACGGTCGCTGTTGCCGCTGCCGTTACCATGTTCAGCGCACCTGGGCCAATCGATGTCGTACAAGCATAAATCTGCTTGCGATTACGCTGCTTGGCGAAGGCTGCTGCTGTGTGCACCATGCCCTGCTCATTTTTACCTTGAATAAAGGTTAAGCTTCCTGCGCTTCTTTCCAGCGCCTCGCCCATGCCGGTCACATTGCCATGACCGAAGATGCCGAACACTCCTTCAACGAACTTCGTTTCCTCACCATCAATCGAAATGTATTGCTGATCCAGAAACCGCAGCAGCGCTTGCGCCATCGTCAATCTAATCGTCGTCATATCCATTTCCTCCTATCGTAGATCTATAATCTGAACACTTTCATCAAGTTTATAGCAAGCTTGCAGCAACTATGTTTATGCATTGGATTAAGCGCTTAACTCATCAAAGGAATGGCGCCTAATATTTTAGATTAAGCGCTTCATCCATAGGCTACTACAACATAGAGTCACTGACAAGTTTTTTCTTGAAATATAAGAACTTATAAGTTTCACCCTTATACTCCGCTTATATTTCTCGGACTGAAACGCGCCGCGCCGCCAAAGGACGGCGACAGCCGTTTCACCTTGTAGCCTTGCTTTTTCCACATCTTATTTTGCGTTATCGTCGTTTGTTTGCGTTTGCAAATGCCGCTTCAGCTTGGCGACTTCTGTGCCGGCAAGCATCATAATGCCAATGCCGTGATTGTCGTTGACGACCGTCCGCAAATCCTGATCATAATAATCCGCTGTAAAAGCGTAGCGCGAGCCGCTGCATACGCCGTGAACATTGCCTTGGCGGTCAATAGCGTAGCGCGTCAAACCGTCCCATGCGCGGAACGCCGCATTCATGATAGCGGCTGGCTGCTTCACCCAGCCGAAGCGAACGCCCCGAGCAAAGCCATAGGCAAACATCGCCGTGCAGGAAGCCTCCAAATAAGTATCCGGACGGTTGACTACCTGATGCCACAGCCCCCGCTCCGATTGACGAGCGGCATAACCTTCGCATAGCTCATTAAAGAAGTCCAGCAGCTCATCTCGCAGTTCATGCGCCTGCGGCAAAGCTTCCAGCACTTCGGTCAGTGAAAAAATCGTCCAGCCATTGCCCCGTCCCCAAGGAATGCCTGTCGCCCTGTCATATTTAAAATCATACACATGGGACATCAGCTTCTCCTCTGGCATGAATAAATAGCTTTTGAAGCGCAAAAACTGCTTCGCCGCTTCATCCAGTGCCTCACGATTGCCCGTTAAGCGAGCATAGCGGCAGAGAAATGGCGTACTCATGTACAAATCATCGGCCCACATCGTATTGGCGGCATATTCGCCCTCGCAGGTACGATAAAACGCGCCATCGGGCTTGCGTTCCAGCTTATTCAGCATAAAATCGGCGATGCGCTCGGCAATTGGCTCTAACTCAGCAGAAGCCATTCCTACCCTTGACTCCAGCATAGCCGAGCCGAACGAGCCGCAATTATCGAGCATTTTCATCATGACGAGCTGCTGATTAATGGCTGGGAACCCGTATTGCTCTCGATCCCAGAAGGAATAATCGTACATCTCCGTGCAAGCTTCCACATGCTGAGTCGCATAGCTGACGATATCCGGACGCTCCAGAAAACGTCCCGTTTGCAGCAAGCCGTATATCGTAACGCCAAGCGGATAATCCCACCGCGCATAATTGGATACCGTACCCACTGTCCATTTATTGCTTAGCATAGCATTTTCGTAATAGGGACGTACCCAGGTGTTCGGCCGATCGAGCTGCCAGTAGGTGTTCAATAACTTCCTCTGTGCAGCAGGCTCCGATACCTTGTTAAGAGGATAAAGAAGATCGGTGCGAATAAGCTGCTCCCAAGTAGGGCTAGTCGCTTCCGCTGCAAATGGCCCAACATACAACCATTGTCCTGCTCCAGAGCCATGCACTTGCTGCGGCAAGCTCAAATTGACAGCGCTGCCATCCTTGGCATTTGCAGCCGTCAGCTCGAAGCCCCAAGACTGCTCGCCGCACACACTGCGGGCTACGAAATGATGCTTGCCTGTATCCAGCAAGAGCTCAAATCGGAAAGATCCTGCTGATGTGCTTTCACCTACCTGTTGTCCTCCCAGCCACAAGGTCAGCTCGCCAGAGGACTCGCCTTCCAGCACGACGGCCTGTTTCCCAGGCAGCGGCTGATTTATTGTCGTCCAGGCATAGGCGGCTTTGCCACGCTGCTCTCCGAAAATCCGTTCCAGTTGGCCAAGGCCGCACTCCTCCTCCGTCCATTCGATGACAGGCAGCCAGTCCAGCCCCGATTCCTGCCGCTGTGATCCCAATAAGTCCGGCTGCGCCACTTCCACCCGTTTGCCTGACTCAAGCGCAGCATCAACCGGCTGCGAGAAAATCCATCCTGCTTGCCCGTAACGCTCCTCGAACGGTGCACGGACATTCATAATCCGCACCTTGGCCTCGTCAGAGCCGATTTGACAGCCGAAGCCCGCTGGCGTGCAAGTCATCGACAGCCATAAGCTGTTCCAGCCCTTTGCAAATACTAGACTCAGCTTAACCGTTGCATCCGGGCTGATTTCCTCTATTACATTCGAACGAAAGACTAACTCGCCGTTGAAATATAGCCTTACAGGACCAAGGCAGCGCACGTTAATATCCAAGCTGCGCTCCTCATCGCTCCATACGAGCCCTGCTCCATAGCTCAGCTGCCCAGCTTTGGCCTCTGGAAAGCGTAAAGCCAAATCCAGTTCATACAGCCCTTCTGCATTTTGCAAAACGCCATTTTTGTTAAAAGCGCGGAAAATAAATCCCGCCTGCGGATTCGCACCAACATAACGGTCGGCCAGCAGCTTCAAAATGGCGCTATCTTTGTCGCCAAAACGATGCTGTGCACTTTCCTCTGTTTGAAAATAAATCGACATCGAATGATCACAAATCCTTTCCATGGCGTAGCTTGCTATTGGTTAATCTATGCGACGAAAAAAATGATTAGGTATAGCGCTTAACTTAGTGAAAATGAACCGCGCTTGCGACTGCCAGTCAACTGGCAATCTACATTACGCGGCATTGAAATTTTAACCTTATGCAGACATTATAGCTGAAAGCGCTTCATCTTGTCATCTCTTTTTTAAGTATAGCGTTCCACTTTTAATTTCGATCGTTATTTATGAATTCGCCTGAACAATGAAATCGACCATCGAACGCGCCGTAACGCGGCTATCACTCGTTTCCACGCCCGTGCTTGCGTCTGCATTGAAATCTCCTAGATGATGCGGAATAAACGTTACTGTCTTAACCGTTCCCGGCAGCAAATCAAAGAAATTATCACTAAAGCGGCCTTCACGCTCGCAAGTCAGCCAAACGCCTTTAGCAAGCGTATTCGTCTCCAGCGTCCACTGGGTACAGCCATCGTGCTCGGATTCTGTTATTTTCAGTTCGGCATGGGCTAGCGTGATATCCTTCATTGGCTCAAAATAATGCAGCTCGCTTGACAGAGTACGTCCATCCGATTCATCCAGCAGCTCTGCCAGCAATACGCTTGCTGCGGTGTTGGCAGCTCCAAGCAGTTCGGAGCGCTGAAGCGTCAGCACATTAGCCGCACCGTTTGCGTCTACGCGGACAGGAGCACTTTGCTCTCCCAGCAGCTCGCCGCTAAAGCTGTACAATCGCAGACGCAGCTGGCCTTGTACGGGAACAAGCTGATCGGATACGATGTGGAAGCTGATTTCCCCCTCTTCCTTGCGATCGTTTACCGACAGCAGGCAGTCTGCGAAGCTTCTTGCAGCATAATATTGCAGCGCCTTCCAGCGCCCGTAATAGTCCATGCCCGCCCAGGAGGCTACAGGCCAGCAATCATTCATCTGCCAATACAAGGAGCCCATGCAATACGGCTTGCGGCGGCGATGCGCTTCAATAGCCGTTTTCATCGCTTCCGCCTGCAAAATTTGGCTCATATACAAAAACGCCGGAAAATCCTTCGGCTCGGACATATACATCTCCATATATTGCTTAATGAGACGGTTGCCGGCGCCATTTTTCTGATGGGCAAGCATGACGGTGGATTCCAGCTCCATATCCGCCTCTTCCGCATAGCTGCGAACCGATTTGTACTCGGGGAACGACTGGAAGCCATATTCGCTCATGAAGCGCCCGACATAACGATTATAGTTTTCAAATGGCTCTACATTATGCCACACGCCCCAATAATGAATATCTCCGCTAGTCGAGGACGAATCCGAGTGCTGCGTAAGGTCGCCGGTCAGATCAACCATTGGCGAGGAAGGCCAATAATCGATTCCTACCGTCAAGGACGCTACAGCTTCAGGTAAAATACGATGGAAAATCGCCTCATAGTCTGCCCATAGCTTCGTTTGCTGCTCCTGCGTGAACTCCTTTTTCCAGCCCCAGCCGCCATCTGGAATAAAATGCGACCATGCGGTATCGATCTCATTATTGCCACACCATAAAGCAATCGATGGATGATTGCGCAGCCGTTTAATGTTATCCTCAGCTTCCAGCTGCACGCTGCGAAGGAACGCTTCGTCTCCCGGATACATGCTGCATGCAAACATGAAATCCTGCCACACGAGCAGGCCATACTCATCACAAAGCTCATAAAAGGCTTTTTCCTCGTAAAAGCCCCCGCCCCAGACGCGAAGCATGTTCATATTCGATTGTACGGCGCTTACGATTTCATGTTTATAACGGTCGTAGCCGACTCTCGTCGTGAAGCTGTCATTCGGAATATGATTCGCTCCCTTGGCGAAAACCTGAACGCCATTCAGCTCCATATAAAAGGAAGTGCCAACCTCGCCTTTCTGCCTAACGAGACGGATCGTGCGAAGTCCGGTCGTCACCTTCTGCGAATCATATCGCACCTCGTTATTGCTTTGCCAGCATTCGATCTGGAACGTATACAGCTCTGGATTGCCGAGACCTCTGCACCACCACAGCTGCGGATTTTCAACTTCAAATGGAATTTCAATCGTCTGTTTGCCTGCGGCTAAAGAAGCAGAATGCCCACTAAACATGCCTTTATCGGATGATGCCAGCTTCAGCATGACATCGCATTCGCGTTCGGCTTCCAGCTCAACGACGGCTGTAAGCTTCGCCAGCTCCGCCCCTACCTCATCCTGACGAATATATACATCGGTGATCCTGACATAGGACCAGCCCTCCAAATATACAGGACGCCAAATACCGCTCGTTACGAAGCGCGGACCCCAGTCCCAACCATAATGGTAGGGCGCTTTGCGGGCAAAAATGCTAATTTTCTGATGGTCAAGTCCGCCGACCTCGGATTGATCATTTGGTGCTGGCAGCGCATAACCAAGCTGAGCCAGCTTCGGCAAATCTTCTTTAATTGGCGAGCGGAACAGAACACGCAGCTCATTGTCGCCAGCTGTTACCATGTCCGTGACATCCACTCTCCATGTGCGGAACATATTATCTGCAGCCAGTACATGCGCTCCATTCAAATACACATCCGCATACGTATCAAGCCCCTCGAATACAAGCTCCTGCTTCGCCCCAGCAAGCTGCTCCGGTGAAGGCTGAAAGCTCGATACATATTCCCAGTCTTGTTTGTCCACCCACTGCGCGTCCTTCTCATTTGTTCCATAGAATGGATTTGTCAGCTTGCCATTTTGAATTAAATCCGTATGTACACAGCCTGGCACGACAGCCGGCAGCCATTCTCCTTGATTTTTTTCCTTGAAATTCCAATTCCCAATCATCCATTGCTCTTTCATCGTATCCTCCTGAAAATGAAAAAAGTCAGTTAAACACATGAAACCTTACTCCGGAGACTGAGCCGCCGAAGCAAGGTTGCCATGCATTTTACCGCTAATAAATTTATCGTTAATTCTACTTATTGCTATTAGTAGCCCAAAGCTGTTTTAGCTTCTTTCCATTTTGCATTCAGCTTGTCGAAAGCTGCTTGCAGATCGTCAGCAACCAGATACTCTTGTACATAGTTGCCAGTACCGATGCCGATTTGCGCTTTATTGGCAATTTCATTGAATTTCGGATCTGTTGCTTCGCTTTCCAGCAGTGTTGGGTTAGTTGCTTGGAACTCAGCCAATTGAGCAATTGTCGACTGTGCCGACTTGTCGATTGGCATGAATCCGGATTGCTCTACATAACCGGACTCTTTCACGAAGAAGTTGACCCAAGCTGTCGCAAGCTCTTTGTTTTTGCTGTCTTTGCTTACGCCAACCAAATAATCCGAACCAAGCGGTGCATTGTATTTGCCGCTATTGTCGTATGGAAGCGGGAAGAAGCCAATGTCGTCTGACGATGCGCCAGCGCCTACGATTTGTGGAATGACCCAGTTGCCAAGGAAGTACATAGCCGCTTTACCCGATGCAACCTCGCCTTTCGACATTTCCCAGTTGTTTGTCGACAGATCTTTTTCAACCCAGCCTTTTTCAATGAAAGTACGGCCGATGTTGGCAAGAATACCCCAAGCGTTGTCCACTTTGAATGGTGCTTTATCTGTTACGAGCTTGGATACAAACTGCGGATCGCCCGCAACGTACCATGCAGAGCCGTCACCCCAGTTGCCCATTGGCCATTGTGCGCCATAGTTCATATAAAGCGGAATGATGCCTGCAGCTTTCAGCTTCTCCGCATCCGCATACAGCTCATCAAGCGTAGTTGGAACTTTGTCGATGCCTGCTGCTGCAAAAGCTTTTTTGTTATACACGATCCCTTGCGTATTTACGCCAGTCGACAATCCATAACGTTTGCCATCGAACAGCGACAGGTCAGCGAAAAAAGTATTAGTGAAAAAATCATCCGGCAGCGGTTCAAAATATTTCGGATATTCCGATACGGCAAGTCCAGCTGGAAGCATCAATACGTCGCCCGCTTCGCCCGTTGTTAGGCGAACTTGGATGTCTGTTGCATAGTTGGTCAAGCCTTCAAACTCAATTTCAGCTTTCGGATATTTTTCTTTAAAAGCTGCTGCATATTTATCTAGCGTCCCATCGTTGAGAAAATCGGTACGATGCGTCAAAACTTTAATTTTGCCGCTCAGCTCGCTAGCTGCGCTTGCTTCTGGGCTGGCAGCGGAATCGCTAGGGCTTGCAGAAGCTGCTGGAGCGCTTTCTGCTGGTGCATTATTGCCGCCACAGGCAGCGAGAATGGTAGTCATTAATAAAATTGCGGAAGATAAAGCCAAGCCTTTTTTCATTTTGTTACCCCCTGAGTCATATTTGGTATCGCTTACATCGTAATCATATACGCTCTGAAAACAAAATAATATGACGCTGTTTTGTTTTTATTGTCATGAATTATGCTAACAGCGTCATCTTTTGTTAGTTTGCTTAGCTGCGGCGCAGAAAAGCATATTCCGCCTGCTCCATCAACTCAAGATTGCGGCTGATCAGCTCGGTACGCTGCTCCACGCTTGCGCGGGAACGCAGATGATCCGGCGGCGTTTGCAACACATAATCCACCAGTTGGTCAATGCTCGTTACAGCTGCATGAACCCTTGTATCGGAGGAAGCGTAATAAATGTACACTTTGCCGCCCGGGAGCTGGACGGCGCCATTACAAAATACAACATTAGATACATCGCCTATCCGCTCAATTCCTTCTGGTGCTAGCAAATGTCCACCCGGCGCATACGTAACTTTGCTCGGGTCATTCAGATCCGTCATAAAAGCATACAATACGTAACGCAAGCCTGCCGCTGTATTGCGCACACCGTGAGCAATATGCAGCCAGCCATCAGCCGTCTTGAGCGGTGCTGGCCCCTGTCCATTTTTCACTTCTTTAATCGTATGATAAAGCTTGCAGTCGACGATTGTTTCTTCGGCGATGACAGCCGGATTCATACTCTCCGACAATCCCCAGCCGATACCGCCGCCTGCTCCGGTATTAATGAAACCGTCCTGAGGACGTGTATAAAAAGCATATTTACCATCGACAAATTCAGGATGCAGCACCACATTTCGCTGCTGAGGCGACGGGGAAACAAGATCTGGCAGGCGCTCCCACGTGCGCAAATCCTTCGTGCGGGCAATGCCGCCCTGGGCAACCGCGCTTGACGTATCGCCAGCTGGTGCCTCCGGATCTTTACGCTCGGTGCAGAACAGGCCGTATATCCAGCCGTCCTCATGCTTCACAAGCCGCATATCATACACATTAATATCTGGTTCTTCCGTTTCCGGCAGCAATACCGGATAATCCCAGAAGCGGAAGCCTTCTGCGGGAGAATCACTTTCGGCAACGGCGAAAAAGGATTTGCGATCTGCCCCTTCTACGCGAACCATTAAATAAAACTTGCCACCGAGCTCAATGGCTCCTGGATTGAAAGCGGCATTTACACTGATCCGCTCCATTAAATACGGATTGGTCTCCGGGTCCAAATCATAACGCCAGTATAGAGGCGTGTGCTCATTCGTAATAACGGGATGCTCAAATCTTGCAAATACACCATTTGATTGCTGAACTTGTTTATTAGGCGCATGAAGCAGCTGCTCATGCCGTTCCGATATTGCTTTAAGCTGTTCCAACCATTGATTCATAAGGGCCTCCTAATGATTGATTTCGAATTTATTTATGTTCATTAATTATTAATGCCATTAATCTTAATTCGTTCTAAGCGCTCGATAGCTTCGAAGCAGGCCCGGCTGTTGTGGTACGGGCATTTCCATGTATCGATTTTAGGATAGTTTTCGTCCGCAACACCTTCGCGGGATACTTGCCAGTGCCATTCGCCCGTTTCCTTGTTGGATACGAAAGCCGTAATAAACTGCCAGCTGCTCCACGCCGCATCCAAATACCGCTGCTCCTGCGTCAGCTCATAAGCATTTAGAAAACCAACCATCGCTTCCGCCTGCGGCCACCAATCCTTCGCTGCATCCAGATGTCCGTCTCCATCGGCCTCATTATAAATGCCGCCATCCGCATCTACGCCCTCGGCAAGCGTGGCGTGCGCCATTTGAACAGCTGCTTTTCTTACGCGCTCCTCAAGTGCTTGATCGCCCAGCACTTCAGCCGCTTCCCACAGCAGCCAGCTTCCTTCGATGTCATGGCCGTATGAGATATGACGGGATTTGGAGTTCCATGCATCATCAAAAAACAGCTTAAAATGATGGTTTTGGGGATCAATGATATAATCCAGATGCAGCTCAATAAGCGTCTTCAGCTTGTCGCGAAGCCCCTCCGGCCTCCAAACTCGATACAAATTCGTATAAGCTTCCAGCACATGCAAATGCGTATTCATCGATTTCCGCTCATTGAGATCCTTGCCGCTGAGACTCAAATCGTCCGTTTCCTGCCAGTTTTGCGCCAGCGCTTCAATATAGCCAAGATGAACCGGATCAAAGGCATGCTTTTCCAGCAATCTGTAGATTTCCTCTGCCCACGGCAGCACGTCCTGCTTGCCAGTAGCCCGTACATATTCTGCTAATGCATAAATAACAAATGCCTGCCCATACACTTGCTTTTTCGTCTGAACCGGCTGTCCATCCTTATCAACCATCCAGTACAAACCGCCATGTTCCTGATCGTGAAAATGTTCCCGCAGCGCATCCAGAGCCCGCTCTGCCATTTCCAAATATGGCGCTTCCTTATAAGTGCGGTACGCCGACGAGAAAGACCATAAAATCCGCGCATTCAGCACGAGGCCCTTATCTGCATCTTCCGAAACAGCGCCATCGCTTGCCATATAGCCAATAAATCCGCCATTTTTCTCATCTACCGCATGCTTCATCCAGAAGCCAAGAATTTGTTCGCGCACTTCCTCTGTCAGCGAATTTTGCCACTCGGCGATATCCAGCATATTTTGCGTTCCTGTCACGTTGCTCATTTTTCTTTCGCCTCCCTAGCCTACTGGCTGTCCCTGTCCCTTGGCATAGAAGGAGCGGATGACCGCTGCCGAACGTTTGCCATACATGCAATAATCATCGTTGCGGGAAGCTTCTTTCGTATTGTACAGCTGAGCTGGCCAATCCCACAGCATATAGCCGAGCATCCAATCGCGTTTGGCACAAGCAGCGAACATCGCTTCATAATAACGCTCCTGCTCGATTTCAGACGGTGCGCCTGGAAGCGACCAGTCATTTGGCTTTGCAGCCGAGCCTTCGCGGCTCGGACAGCCTGCCTCCATAAAGAAAAACGGCTTATTCCACTTTGCAATGCCCGCCTCTATGCGATCAAGCTGCTCCTCGAATTGCTCAATCGGGTAATAGCCGCTGGACGAAATAATATCGACGGCATCCCACCAGCCCACTCGCTCTTCCTGATATTTATCGCAGTTGTAAGTAATAGGTCCGCTGTAAAGCGTCCGCACCAAGGCAATTAAATCGCGCCATTCCCGCTCGCGCTTGTCCGTCTGCACCATTTCACAGCCGATGCAGAACATTTCGCAGCCCTCTTCCTCGGCTATCGCTGCATAATAGGCAATGAATTTCCCGTAGGAAGCGAACCACTCGCCCCAGCTCGGTTCTCCTGGCGTATTCTGATCGAAAAAGCCGATATGCGCCCGCCATGTGCCATTCCCCACATTGACTACCGGCTTGAGGCATACTTTAATGCCGTGGCTTTTCGCCTCGCGTATCGCCCAGCGGATTTCCTCATCACTTACTGTCGGCTCGCTCCAATAGGGAATTTCCGTCGATTGCGGCGTTTCTTGAACCGCTGCGAACGCAATGGCCGTCCAGTTTACGTTCAGCTTGGCCATTTCGGCGATGGAGGCCGCCGCCGCAGGTCCTGCCCACGTACCGCGAACTCCCGTCCAGCCCCATGTCATTCCAAAAACCTGCTCATTCCACTGCTGCAAGTATGTTTCCCCCTTCAACTCACGATCCATATATGGTTTGTAATCTGATTATTTGACTGCACCGCTCGTTACTCCGGCAAAAATAAACTTTTGCATCGAGAGGAAAATCGCCACCGTCGGGATGAAAATAATTAAAATGCCTGCGGAAATAACGTTCAACTGGGCGGCATTCGGCCCGACGAAGGCATAAATAGCCGTCGATACAACCTTTAGCTTCTGGCTTGGCATATACAGATAAGGCGTGTAAAAGTCATTGTAAATCGAGATCGTCTTCAAAATAACGAGCGTCGCTGTTGCTGGCCCGAGCAGCGGGAAAATAATCGAGCGATAAATTTTAAACAGCGATGCGCCTTCCATCATTGCGCTTTCATCCAAATCACGCGGAATGCTGTTGACGAATTGCAGATAGATGACGATTTGCAGCACGTCGGCTCCCAAATAAAGAATGATTGGCGCACCCATCGTGTTGTAAAGCGAGAAATATTTAATGACGCTAAATGTAGCGACCTGCGTCGTTACCATAGGAATGACCTGGGCAACGAGGTACATGCCCATAATCCCTTTTTTCAGCTTAAAATCAAACCGGCCCAGCGCGTACGCCACCATCGTGCCGAACATAATGTTGCCCGCTACAGCGATGACCAGAATGATCGCAATATTACGGAAGCCGAGCCCGAGCTTGCCGATGTCGAACACCTTTTGAAAATTATCAAAGTTCAAGAAGTTTGCCGGCAAAGCAAGACCGGATTGATAATACTCGATCTGTGTCTTAAACGCGCCAGTCACAATCGAGTAAAGCGGGAATAAGACGACGAACAGCGCGATAACCAGCGTCACATATTTGAAAATCGTAAATAATGGTGAACCTTCTCTACTCTGCCCCATCGTCTATTCCCCTCCTTTGAACAAAAACTTGCGCTGAATAACGATAAACAGCAGAACCATCATAAGCAGGACAACCGCCATCGCCGAGGCAAGGCCGAAGTTTTGATATTTGAATGCCGTATCCACCGTCTTGATGACGAAGGTTGACGTATCGTTCGCACCTAGCAGCATGACATAAGGAATATCGAAAGCCTCGAGCGCCCCTGTCAGCGTTAAAATAAGCATAAGCTCCAGCACTTTGCGAATGCTTGGCAGCGTTATAAATCTGAACTTCTGCCAGCCTGATGCGCCATCGATTGAGCCCGCTTCATACAAATCGTCAGGAATCGACTGCAAGGCGCCGATGAAAATAACCATATTAAGCCCCATATACTTCCACATAGAAATGAAGGCAAGCGAGAAGTTGACCAAATGCTTATCGCCCAGCCAGCTTTGCTGCCACGATTCAAGTCCAATCGATCCAAGGAGCGTATTTAGCGAGCCGTATTCCACATGGTAAACGTTTTTGAACATAATGACCGTTGCTACGCTGTGCAGCACATATGGCAAAAACAGAATGACTCGAAACCCATTTCGTCCCCGCAGCTTGCTCGTCAATATGACGGCAAAATAGAGCGAGAAGACAACTTGAATTAAACCCCCGATGAAATAATAAGCATTGTTTTTAAGCGCCCCGAATACTTCGGGCTTTGTAAAAATCTCCTTGTAGTTGTCAAGGCCAATAAAATTCATGTCCCAGCCAAGACCGCTCCAATCCGTCAAGCTGTAATACAGCAAAGATACGGCCGGGTAATACGAGAAGGTCAGCGACAGAAGCACGGGAATTGTCAAAAACCCGAACAAAATTAAATATCGCTGCGTTTTGTAAGAGAACTGATGCATAAGGCCACCCTCGCTTTCTTTTAATGAACACCGTTGTTAGCGTTTTCATCATTATAGGAGAAGCTGGCCCCGATTATAATGGTCTTTGTTATGTTTTATTGTCTTCAATTTGGATAACGGGAACCTAACTTTCTTTACCTAACTTTATCGCGATATTCCTTTGGTGTTAGGCCAGCCATTTTTTTAAATACTTTAGTGAAATAAGCGGGATCAGCATACCCTACCCGTTCGCCGACCATATACGTTTTGAGCCCCTGCTCCTGGCGCAGCAGCTGTTTTGCCGCCTCAATCCGCACAGAAATCATATAGTCGGTAATCGTCTCGCCTGTCTCCGTCTTGAACAGCTTGCTTAAATAGCTTGGCGTCAAATATACAATATCCGCGAGGCGCTGCAGCTCAAGCTCCTCGGTAAAATGCTGCTGTATATACGATTTCACTTTATCTATGGCTCTATTATCTGAACGCGTGCTGCCCAGCAAAGCGCTAATTTCCTCCATTCCAGCCCGCAGCCCCTGGGCGAAGGCTTCCCAGTTTTCGCTTGCTTCAGGATCGATCGGCATATTCACCTGTCCATATTCAAGCTGGACGCTGCGTTTTTTCAGCTCCTCGGCAATGTGAGCGCTAATGCCAAAGCAGGCCTCCTGCAGCTCCTTCCAGCAAATGCGCTGGGCAGCAGCCTCTTGCAGCCACCCTTCAAATTTCGCCTGCGCCAAGGCAAAATCATTCATTTGCAGCGCCGGCAGCAGCTCCTTGCTCACGATATGCGTCAAACGCAGCAAATGATCGACAGGCGCGACACGACTAACAGCGCCGGAGGACCAGCGCGGCTCCGGATTATACCAAGCATGCTGATAGGCGGAAAAAGCTTCGCTATAGGCATGCGTTAGCCAACTGCTGCCGCGGAAAATGCTGCTAAAGCCTATTTTGGCACGCGTAAAGGCAGGAAGTCGCTGAAGCAGCGTAACGGACAGCTCCCTGACGGTTTCGGCATGGTCGGAATCGTGAATGGAGATGAGGATAACCCTTTTGCCGCCTTCACCAGTAATAATGATTCTTTCGCGAAGCCAGTCGGCCATGAATCGCTCCAGCTGAATTTCGTTTAGCTCTGGGGCAGTCGTTAATAACAGCACCGCATAGTGATGCAGAAACAGCGGCAGTTGATCAATCGTTCCACACACGTCCTCCACGACATAGGAAGGCAGCTGCTTCTCATCGGCATAAAGCAGCAGGCTAATTAAATCGCCGGACTCAAGGCGGCTGCGGCTGCGCTCCTGCTTAACCTTGCTGTTCACCTTGGCAAGCAGGCGAATCAGCTCCTCGAGGTTGACTGGCTTTAGCAAATAATCCTCTGCTCCCTGACGCAGCGATTCCCTGGCATATTCAAAATCATTAAAGCCGCTCAGCACAGCAAATTTAATATTTTTACCGAGCCGCTTCACTTTGGCAATGAGCTGGAGCCCGGTCATCTGTGGCATTTTAATATCAGTCAGCACAAAATCGGGATGAATATGATCGAGCTGGTCCAGCAGCTCCTGCCCGCTGCCATAGGCGCCAATAATCCGGTATTCCTCGCCTGCCTGCTCAATCAGCTTGCATAACCCCAGTCTAATTCGTTCCTCGTCGTCTACGACTACAATATCCATCGTTGCCACTCCTTCCTTTTCCCCGCGTATTTCATTCCTGTATTCATTCCTGATTCAGCGGCATCCGAATCGTTACCCGCGTGCCCTTCCCCAGCTCGCTGTCAATCGTTAAGCCGTAGCTGGCGCCAAAACGCAGCTTCAAGCGCTCATGCACATTGCGCAGGCCAATGCCTCTTCCGCTTGGACCTGGCGGCTCGGCGGCAGACAAGGCATTGCGTACCTGAAGCAGCTGCCCTTCATCCATGCCGCAGCCGTCATCGGCAACGGTAAACCATTGCTCTTTGCCAACGATTCGCCAGCCTACGCTAATGAGCATCTTCTCGCCCTCGCGTGAATTCTCATACGCGTGGTTGACTGAATTTTCAACAATAGGCTGAAACTGCAGCTTCATAACCCGTATGCTGGAGGCCGCTTCTCCCTCAGGCAGCTCCAATTGGTACCGATCACCGAAGCGGTCGTTGATCAACCGCATATACATGCGCAAATGCTCAAATTCCTGACTCGCCGTCACCATTTCATCACCGGCATGAATGCTGTATCTGAGCTGCTGCCCTAAAAGTTGAACCATCTCGGCGGCCTCTGGATCATCGTTCAGCACTGCGGTCATTCGAATCGACTCCAGCGTGTTGTATATAAAATGAGGATTAATCTGGCGCTGCAAGCTCTCCAGCTCAATCTGGTTTTTACGCTGCTCAATGCGGTAAATATTTTCAATCAACAGCTGGATTCTCGCCATCATGCGGTTAAAGGCATTCCCGAGCATGCCGACCTCATCACGGCGACGCACCGGAAAGGCAACATCGAGATTGCCAGCCTGCACCTGCTTCATCAGCTTCACCATTTCGCGCATCGGCTTCGTCAGCGCAAAAATCAGCACAAACGATATAAGCAGAGCCAGCGTCATAATGGCAATCGCTGCCGCCCCCGTGTAATTACGGGTCTGAATCGCCTCGGCCTCCACCTGCTCCTTCGGAATGAGAATGAGCGTGAGCCAGCCGGATTCCTCGGATTTACGGTAAATCACCAGCTGCTCCTTGCCATTTTTATCGACGATGTAGCTGCCGTTTTGCCCTTCTGCCTGCTGAAGCAGTGCATCGCTGGATAAATTTTCAGCAAGAAAGGCCTGCTCGCTATCGTAAATAACGGTACCCGCCTCATCCAAAATGAGCGTTGTGCCTCTCGTCGTCTCATCCAAATCGTTAACAACGTTCTCAATGACCTCAATGCTGGCATCAACCGCAATCATGCCTATCGAATGGTAGGTGCTGTCAATAATATTGCGTACGATCGTGAACACATACCGTTTGCGATTGGCATCCCCGCTGACCTCCTGTGTGCTGATCAGTACAGGCTTGCCATTTGCAGCAGCAGCGGTTTCATGCCAGCGATTATAGAACTCAGGCAGATTGGCGCGGACTCCTCCACTTTTCATCACATAATAGGGGTTGCCATACGCATCAAACAAATAGACGCTGCTGGCCCCTTCCTTAATATTGTTCATAAAATAAATGCTGCTTTCGATTTTGCGCTGAATTTGCACCTTCATCTGCATGTTTTTAACGTAATACTGGTCCAGATCGCCGCCTGTCTCGGCCTCCACCTGCGAATAATATCGATTTGAGAGCTTAAGGCCCTCCTGAATTTCACCGAGATACGAAGGTATAATTGATATTTTTTTCATATCCTTCGTGTAGTCGTCGAGCTTGCTGACCATTTTGTCAGAAATTTCTGCTGCATAGGTAACCGTGTTTTTTTCGATCGTATTCGTGTAACGCAGCGATGAAATATACGTCAGCCCACCAACCGGAATAACGATCAGCAGCACGAACACAATAAACAGCTTCGCTTCCATGCGGGTTGCGGGGAAAATCGTCCAGCGCCGCAGCCAAAATTTTGAGTCTCCCATAGCATTCGCCCCTTAAGCTTGCGTCATGGAGCTTGCCGTCGATTCACGCATGACAAAATCGCCTGACAGCAAAATTTTCTCTTGTGGGCTGCCGGGATGCTCCAGCCGGCGCAGCAGCATTTCGACGGCGCGGCGGCCAAAAGCCTCCTTCTGCACATCGACGGTGCTGAGGGTAGGCTTTGACCAAGCCGCATCCTCAATATTGTCAAAGCCGACAACAGAGCATTCTACTGGAACGGCAACATTTAATTTAGCAAGCACCGTCATCATACATATCGCTATGGAATCATTTGCACAAATGAAGGCGGTCGGCAGCGCTGCTTCCTCTACCATTTTTTTCACAAT
Source organism: Paenibacillus sp. FSL H8-0537 (assembly GCF_038051995.1). Taxonomy (NCBI): domain Bacteria; kingdom Bacillati; phylum Bacillota; class Bacilli; order Caryophanales; family Paenibacillaceae; genus Paenibacillus; species Paenibacillus sp. FSL H8-0537. The sequence goes on from NZ_CP150290.1 coordinate 3,565,856, forward strand.
CAGCTCCAGCGCCTCTGTCATTTCCGAGCGGTTATTTCCTTCAAACGTCAACAGTGCGGATTCCTGGGCTTGGACAAGCCCATGCTCCTCCAGCATGGAGCTATACCCGAGAAAACGGTCTAGAAAGCTGCGTGAAAAGTGGGTGTTGCCAACAAATTGCAGCTTGCGATGGCCACAGCCAATCAAATAATTAGTCACGCGGCGCATGCACTCCATATTGTTCATAAACAGCGTATCCGAAGGAATGAGCGGATCTTCATGATCCACCAGCACGAAAGGAATGCCTAGACTGCGGATTTCCAGCAGCATTTGCGAGGAAATTAGGCCGACGCCGATAATGCCGCGAATGCTGCTCGGGTTAATAAACTGCGCGAAATGATTTTTAAACTGCTCGGTAATCATCATCGTGCCAATTTCCCGCTCCTCCAGCTCCATCGTAATGCCATCCATAATTTTGCCCCAGAAAAAAGAGTCCCTCGTCTGGTATCTCACATTCGGTACAAGCAAAATCACCGTATCGCGAGTTTGACGCTCGCTTGCTTTATCCCCGCTTAAGCTGGAGGAAGGAGCTTTGAGCTTCTGTCCGGCAAAATACCCTAGCTGTGTGGCGACGCTGACAATTTTCTCTCGCGTCTCCGCACTAACTCCCGGCTTACCTGAAAGCGCTTTAGAAACAGCGAATTTTGAAACATTTAAATAGTCAGCAATTTGCTGCATCGTCACTTTATTAGCCATAGCTGCACATCCTTTCATTAAAATAAGGTGTCTAGTTAGTTTTGTTAGGTTTCTTAAAGCTTTTATAAGCTAACATTAGCATATGAATAAACTTATGAAAAGCTTGTTTGGAAAATAAAAAAAGACCCGCTTCAGCAGCGAATCTTTCTACAGATTATAAATGGTAAATTCGGACTCTCAGCAGATCTCTATTATATATAGAAGAAACACGTCGTGCGCTGGTCTAATTGCTAGCTTATTGGTATGAGCATTTTTAAATACTGCCATTAAAAAGTCGCTTGGTGGCTGCTGTTCAGCTTCTGCTCAATCCACTGCTGGCTTTGCTGGGTAAACAGCAGCCGCCCTTTTTTTACGACGAATCGTTTCTCGTCTTTAAGTATTTTCATAATCCGATTCACGCTCCGAACCGCCACGCCAAGCTGGCTCGCAATTTCCTCACGGGTGGCGATGAGCTCATACACCGGCTTTTTCTGAAAATCAGCATGACGCAATGCCTCATAAAAATAAGCAAGCAGCTTCTGCTGCATCGAATAAAAGCTGTTTTCAAGCGTTTTTCTCCCCTGCTGGAACAGCTTGTTCGCTAGCTGGTCATTCAACCGACGCAAAAAAGCGGGACTGTTGATGACCCATTTTTTGAAGCGCTGCTTGTCGATGGCAAGCAGCGTAGACTCGCGTGTCGTCTCGACCTGATTAATAAACGGCATACCCAGGCTAATCTCGATATCGCCGATGACGTCTCCTGGCAGCAGCATAGCTAGCCGGAACATTTTTCCGTCGGACAGCTTTCGTTCTACGGCAAGCTCGCCAGCAATCAAAATATACACATAAACCATGTCTCCGCCTTGATCGCATACCGTCTCGCCCGGATAAAAGCAGCGCACCTCCCAGCAATTCTGCACCTGCTCCGGAAGCTCGTCAAACATTTCCTTCAGCCAGCCATGTCCCTGAATAATCCGCTCAATGGATTCTGTACGCAATATGGCACCCTCTTTGCTATCGCTCATCCTCAGTTACTCTAATGTAAACCTATTCTCCCCTTTTAAAAAGGACATAAGTCCGTTTTGGCAAAGTTTTTGCGGCCATCATATGCTCTGATACCGATTGCCGACTTGGCTAGTTCAGCGCGTCCAAAAGGCGGTCGCATAAATCCATTGTGCCAATATTGTCGCGTCCGCTCGAATTCGGCGTCAATTTCTGCTTGCTGCAAGCGATAAAATGGGCCATTTCACCGATAAAGCCGCGTGCGTAAAGGTCGCCTAAGCATCCGGACATCGTGGAAGCTGGCGGTGTCAGCACCTTTGTTTCCTCGGATAGCGTCTGGAACGACGAGGAGCCGGGCAAAGGCGATTTGTGGATCGAAAGCTTTTTGGAATCTTCAGCTGCGACATGGCCATTATCAAAAGTGACCAGCACGCTTTCACTTTCGCTCGACCAAGCAGTCATGCCAGCAAAATAGACGCTGCCGGAAATGCCGTTCTCAAATTTCAAGGAAAACGACTGGGAAATATTTTCGCCCAAATTGTTGTTAAAGCCTGCAACCTGCGCCACTTCGCCAAACAAGCCGCGCATAAGATCGACGAGATGGATAGCAGCCAGCTTCAAGAATTGCTCCTCCGTTTTGCTAAAGCCTGTACTATCGCAGGCAAAACGAATTTGGAACGAGCGTGCGGCTCCAAGTTCGTCCGACTCAATCAGCTCTTTGAGCTTCATGTATACGGGGGCATAACGCTTCATAAAGCCAACCATCAGCACAATACCGGTCTCCTCAGCTGCTTCCGCAATGGCTGCCGCTTCCTCGGCAGTCCAGCCGAGCGGCTTGTCGACAAATACATGTTTACCAGCTTTTATGCAGTCCATGACGATTTGCGTTTGATCACCTGGCTGGGCTACCACCACAACACCGTCGCACTTTTCCTTTTGCAGCATTTGCTTATAGTCGTCATACGGCGTGCCGCTGCTGCCGAAGCGGGTCAATGCCGCTTGCGAACGATCAAGGCTTCGTGTGGAGACCGCTACAATCTCAGCTCCTGCTTCTACTGCGGACGGAAAAATATTTGTGGAGGCATGAAAGCCTGCACCGATAAAACAAAGTTTTGCTTGGCTCATCTCTTATCGCTCCTGTTCATCATATCGACAACGACATTAGCATATTTCCATGCTCTGATACAAGCCAACCGTAAAAATAAATTATTTTTTTGCACTATATTGACTTAAAAATCAGAGTTCAGTATGAGTGTTTCTTAGAATGAGTGCAACGGAATGCGATAATGAGAAAGGTTGAATAATAAATGTTAGATTTAGGATTATTAATTATACGATTAGTTATTGGACTCATTATGATTGGCCATGGCTGCAAGAAGCTGTTCGGCTGGTTTGGCGGCGAAGGCATCCAGGGAGCGGCTGGCTTTTTTGAAGCGATTGGCCTGCGTCCCGGTGCAGCGATGGTCGTATGCGCTGGACTTGCCGAGCTGATCGGAGGTCTATTATTTGCTTCGCTGCTTGGTGTTGCACTTGCTGGTGGAGGCGCTTATTCATTAATGTAAAATAGTTCAAATTATAAATGATTATATTCATCGCCCACTTTCCTGTATATACTGAGAAGCGGGCGATTTTCTTTTGGATGGAAATCAACATTAAAATTTAACTTTATCGTTTAATAAAGTGAATTAACAGGGATTTTGTCGTTAAAGATATACTTATAAGGACAAGTGGACACATGGAAGTCACAGCCGCCTGTTACATTGTTATCCTGCAAGTAAAAAAGATTTCATTCATCAAGGGGCTGATTGACATGAATAAAAACTGGCTGCCCTCCCTCTGTACGCTATTGAATTTGGGAGCTGGGACCTTGTCCTTACTTTTTACGATAAAAGGCGAGTATAAGCTTGCGCTCGCCATGGTGATGACGGCAGCTTTATGGGATGTACTCGATGGTCTGCTTGCCAGATGGCTTCATTGTACGAGTGACTTCGGCAAACAGCTGGACTCGCTGGCTGATCTGGTCTCCTTCGGAATTGCACCTGTATTTCTGGTTCTGCTGTACAAGCTGGAAGCTTCATTGTGGCTAGGACCGATTGCCGCTGTATTATTTTTAGCTTGCGGCGCACTGCGTCTGGCAAGATTCAATATAAAGGGCCAAGTGAAAGGTTTTGTTGGTCTGCCAATTACTGCAGCTGGGGTCATTTTGGCACTTGCTCCTATTTTAAATAGTCAAATGAAGCCTGCTGCCGCTCTCGCCTTAATGGGTCTGCTCTCTATCTTAATGGTCAGCCGAATCCCATTTCCCGCTTTCAAAAAAGATTACGCAAGGAAGTGAGACGGTTATGACTTTTGCTATAGAAATGATTTCTCAGTATGGTTATTACGCCGTCTTTGGACTGCTCGCTCTCGGCATTATTGGGCTTCCAGTTCCAGACGAATTATTAATGTTATTCATCGGCTATTTATCCTCGATTATGGTGTTGAATTATTCGGTTTCTTTGCTAGTCAGCTTCATGGGGGCCATAACGGGCATGCTTTTAAGCTACACCCTGGGCAAAACATTCGGACAGCCTTTAATCGACAAGCATGGCAAGTGGGTCGGCCTCACAACAAAGCGTTTTGAAAAGGTAAAGGGCTGGTTTGCCCGTTTTGGCCTATGGACGTTGTTTTTCGGCTATTTCATTCCCGGTGTAAGGAGCATGACCAGCTACATTTCTGGCATTACATCGATGCCTTTCCGCAAATATTTGCTCATTACGAGCCTCGGCTCCCTTACATGGGTGCTTATCTTTGTTACAATCGGCTATTTTCTCGGCGCCAGCATTAAATTTTAAATTTCAATTTCAAATAAATGAAACCAATAAGCCCCAGAGGAAGAGCGTTCTCTTCGGATGGGGCTTTTCGGCTGCTGAAAAAATAACGGTTGACCTTCACGCGCCGTTAAGGTGTACGATAAATTTGTCAGGAGGTGAACATATGGAATACACCATTCAGAAGCTAGGCTATTTGGCTGGCGTAAGTACGAGAACACTGCGTTATTACGATGAAATCGGAATATTGAAGCCGTCGCGCATCAACTCTTCGGGGTACCGGATTTATGGGCAGCACGAGGTTGATCTCCTCCAGCAAATTTTATTTTACAAGGAGCTTGGCGTCAGCTTGGAAGAAATTAAAGCGATTATTACGTCGCCTAATTTTGACGTTCATGCGGCCTTGCGGGAGCATCGCAGCAAGCTGCTGGAGCGCAGGCAGCAGCTCGATCAGCTCATTGCCAATCTAGACCAAACATTATTACAGAAGGAAGGGAAACAAACGATGAAGGATAAGGAAAAGTTTGCAGGCTTCAAGCAGCAACTGCTGGATGACAATGAAGCCAAGTATGGCGAAGAAATCAGGGCCAAATATGGTGAGGAAGCTGTCAACCGTTCGAACCATGCCCTTAAAAATATGACGGAAGCGCAGCATGCTGAAGTAGAAAAGCTCGGCGAGGAGGTGCTGACCACGCTTGCATCGGCATTCTTGACAGGCGACCCTGCTGGCGAACTGGCACAGAAAGCAGCTGATTTGCACAAGCAATGGCTAAGCTTTTACTGGGGCAGCTACACAAAGGAAGCACATGCTGGCGTTGCCCAAATGTACGTTGATGATGAGCGCTTCACTGCCTATTACGATGAGAAGCAGCCCGGTTCTGCTGCATTTTTACGCGATGCGGTGCTCGTTTACACAGGGACATCCTCTTAATCGACAAAAAAAGGACGGCATCCAGGCTATTAAGCCATTATGCCGTCCTTTCGTCCGTTCGCTCTTTCCACTTGCCTTGTTGCCTGCTATACGTTCTTGTTAGCGTTCAGCTCTCTCGCTGCAACCTGCTTGGAAAGCTGCCTCGCTAGCTGCTCGATGCCCATCTCCTTCTGCTCATTCACACCGCGCCGGCGAACAGACACCGTCCCTTCGCTTGCCTCTTGGTCCCCGATTACGAGCGTATAAGGCACCTTCGCCAGCTGCGCCTCCCGAATTTTGTAGCCAAGCTTTTCGCTGCGAGCGTCAACTTGTACACGAAGGCCTGCTTTTAGAAGCTGCTGCTTCACCTGCATGGCATAATCCAAATGCACGCTTGAAACAGGCAGCAGCTTCACTTGAACGGGCGCCAGCCACAGCGGAAATGCGCCGCTGAAATGCTCTGTCAAAATGCCCATGAAACGGTCAATGGAGCCATATACAGCGCGATGGATGACGACAGGACGATGCTTCCCGCCATCCTCGCCGATGTAAGTCAAATCAAACTTTTCAGGCATTTGAAAATCAAGCTGAATGGTTCCGCATTGCCAGCTGCGGCCAAGCGCATCGCGAATATGGAAGTCGATTTTCGGCCCATAAAAGGCGCCGTCCCCCTCATTAAGCATATATGGGACATTTTGCTGGACCAGCACATTTTTGAGTGCTTCCTCTGCTTGATCCCACAATTGTGCAGAGCCCATAGAATCGGCCGGCCTTGTGGACAGCTCTACCCGATAAGTGAAGCCAAAGATCGAATAAATATGATCAATGAGCGCCATTACTTTGGCGATTTCCTCCTCGATTTGATCGGGTCTGACGAATAAATGCGCATCATCCTGACAAAACGTCCGCACCCGCATCATGCCATTTAGCGCTCCTGAAAACTCATGGCGATGCACCTGTCCATACTCGGCAAGGCGGATCGGCAAATCCCTGTAGGAGCGAAGCTCATTTTTGAATACGAGCATATGTCCTGGGCAATTCATCGGTTTGAGGGCAAATACCGCATCATCGACATTTGTAAAATACATATTGTCTTTGTAATGCTCCCAATGACCGGATTGTTCCCATAGCCGATTGTTGAGCATTAGCGGTGTACGAACCTCATCATAGGCTCGCTCGCGATGCAGCCCGCGTTCCAGCTCTTCCAGCTCGTTGCGTATAATCATGCCATTTGGCAAATAAAACGGCATGCCGGGCGCTTCCTCCGAAAACATGAACAGGCCAAGCTCCTTGCCCAGCTTGCGGTGATCGCGCTTTTTCGCTTCTTCAAGCATGTGGAGATGCTCCTCCAGCTGCTTGTTTTTCGGAAAGGCTGTTCCGTAAATGCGCTGCAGCACTTGGTTATTCGAATCGCCACGCCAGTAGGCACCCGCTGTGTGCAGCAGCTTGAACGCCTTAATCCAGCCTGTTGCGGGCAAATGCGGCCCGCGGCATAAATCAATAAATTCGCCTTGTTCATAAAGCGAAATAACGACATTTTCCGACAAAGCTTGAATCAGCTCAACTTTAAGCGGCTCCTCTAGCTGTACAAATAGCTGCAGCGCTTCCTCCCGGCTGACGACACGGCGGATGATCGGCAGATTTTGCTCCGCGATCCGGGCCATCTCCTGCTCAATGACGGCGAGCTGTTCATTCGGCAGCGGGCTTGCAATGGCAATATCGTAATAAAAACCGTCGCCTATGACAGGGCCAATTCCGAGCTGGACTTCTTGCTTGCCATACAGCCGCTTCAATGCCTGCGCCAAAAGATGCGCTGTACTGTGGCGGTAAATCTCCAGCCCCTCCGGACTGTCCAAAATAATAATTTCTACGTCGCTATCTGCCTCAATGGAACGGCTTAAATCAACGGCCTCGCCATTTATTTTGCCAGCGACAGCCTTTTTACGCAGCCCTGGGCTGATCGCTTCCGCCAATTGTTCAACTGTTATGCCGGCCGGGCAGCTTCTGATTGCGCCATCCGGCAGCTTGATTTGAATGTGATCTTGATAGTCGCTCTGTTTTTCCATCGTTTGTGCCTCCACCTCTGCTCATTTAAAATATAAGAATTTATAAGTTTGCCCTTATAAATATGCTTATATTTCTCGGACTGAAACGCGCTGCGCCGCCAATGGACGGCGATAGCCGTTTCACCTTGGGAACGCAAAAAAACGCCTCTATCCCGGAAAGGGACGAGTGCGTTCAGCTCGTGGTTCCACCCTTATTCGACCTAATCGCCAGTCTGCCGCAGCCCTTGCTGCAGCACCCTGAATAAAAGGCCCTTATTGGTATCCGTTATCGCGGATAAAGCGGTGAAGCTTACTTTCGCACAAGGGAGCGGGTTCAGCAGCACGGCTGCAAAGGGGTAAAACCATATCCGGTATCCGAAGAAGCTTGCAGCAATCGCTTCTCTCTCTGGGCGGTCCGGAATTGGAATCATGTCTTTGGTCAATGCCGATTATGAAGATGTAGGTATTATATTACGTCTACCGCATTTAAAAAGTCAAGCAGAAAAATGTTTTTCAGAAATGGGCTGTACGGCATTGACTTTATTTTTCACGGAAAGCAATGTAAGGCCCATGATGAGCACAATCGCGGCAACAGCGACAAAAGGAAGGTGTTTATCCACCTGATATAAGGTCGTGCTCAGGATAGGCGCGATCACAGCGGACAAGCCCTGCACCGATGCAATCATACCCGCGACGCCTCCCTGCTGCTCTGGCGCAACTGCAAGGGAAGCTCCCGCCATAAAGCCCGGCATCATCAATCCCGCACCGATTCCGAAGATAAAGAAAGCCGTATAAAAACCGATGAAGCTCATAGCAAATAGAAAAATAGTCATACTGACAAGCACAAGCAAAGCGCCAGCAAGGATGAGCGGCTTTGGCTGCCATTTCGAATTTTTCATCTGCAGCCCTTGGGTAATAATCATCGCGACTCCACTAAATATAAGGCCAAGCGATACCATGCGGGCGGTTTCCTGCGTCGACAAAGCGAGCTGATCCTGAAAATAAAAGCCGCCAATGACTTGCAAAGTGACGATGCTCAGCATCGTGGCAAGTCCAGCAAACAAATAGAGACGAAGCCCTTTGGCGAACGGATTAACTTTGGGCGGCTTCGCTCGAATGACAGGTTTATGAGCCGGAATTAACAAGAGGACGACAACAAATGCAATGAGTGGCAGCGCGGCACCGATATATAGCGGCCACATCAGTCCGATCAGGACAAAAATGCCCGCAATCGCTGGTCCGAGCACCAGACCCAGCCCATTTGCAGCCCCAATTAAGGCCATTCCAGCAGAACGTCCCTTTTCATCGGTTACATCCGCCATATAGGCTTGGGCCGACGAAGGTACGGCTGGGATAAATAGACCGACCATCGCGCGCGCCACAATCAGCAGCACAACTAGCAGCGTTCCGCTTATCCATTTTGAAAGCCCGGCATACATAACGAGCGTGAACAGAATATAGCTGACAAACATGCCTAAAAATCCGATTAGAATGACAGGCTTACGCCCTAACAGATCGCTTCTTCTCCCCCATACCGGGGCCATCACAGCCATGGCAATAGAGCCTAAGGAAATAATTAGGCCTGAATGTGTCTCGCTTAGCCCTAATTCGCGGATAAGCGGCGGCATGACAGGAGCTATGATCATTAATCCGACCATGGCCACAAAAACACTAAAAAATATGCTAAGTCTTATTCGTACCATTTTCACCACTTCTCCCTTTGCAGCTGTTTTTTTAGTGCTGCTCTGTTTAAAGCGTAATCCATTGTGAAAACGGCGGCTACCTTAAAACGGATTCTAAATACCGCTAAACGGATTTTTTATTCGATCCATTATTCGTGAGAAATTTTAAAAATTATAGTTTATCAACTTGCAATAAGGATATTTTTTTCGTTGTAAAGGTGTCTTGCAAACTGGTTTCGCTTATGATGTTTAGCTGCAGCAAGCTCGATACCTTTGATGGATCCACTTTGGATACGAGGCGCCAGGCATCAGGCTCTGGAAGGGCTGCAAGCAGCTTCGCCTCATCATATTCCCGCCTCTCCTGTGCGACAATTTTTACTTTATAGCGCCCTACAGTCAACTCAGCTGCTTCCTGCTCCGCACAATAAGCTAATATTTCTGTTCGCAGGCCAGCAAGCTCCTGCTCCGTTTCCTTCTGCTTCTGCTTGAGCTGGTAATATTTCTTCACCTTCTCGAACATATCATCACGCTCCTTCTACTCCCTATTTATATGCATTAGACACGCTGCTCCATGTCTTGCATAATCTGCTTTTAAGCGGCCTTGCCTCATGTTTCCGGAGCAAATTGGCAAAGATAGGTTTGACAGATGCTGTCATCGAGGCATATTATTTATATATGAGCACTTATTCATACATTGCTACGAAAGAGGGCTGAACCATGGTTGAATATCGTGTAAAAGGTCTTACCTGCGGCCATTGCGCCCATACGATGGAAACAGAAATTCAAAAATTGACGTTTGGCGAAGATGCCAAGCTCAGCTATAATTCGGGCAAGCTGCTCGTCAATGAGCAAATTTCGATGCAGAAGGTTGAGCAAATTTTGAAGTCAGAGGGCGCTTATTTAGAAAAGCTTTCTGCTCCCGCTGTGGATAAAGGCTCAGCCCCTAGCGCCGATCCTCACGGTCATTCGAATCATGACCACGCTTGCCAGGACGGTCATTGTCACGGGCATGATGCCCATTCGCATAGCGACAGCCATGATCATGGCGACCATGGGCATGATCATAGCCATGAAGGCGGAAACTCCCGCATGCTGAAGCTGCTGATTGCATCCGGCGTGATCTATGGGGGAGCGCTGCTGCTGGAGCAAACACTGAGCGCTCCACTGTTAATTGCCCTGTACTTGGCAGCTATTGCGATCAGCGGTTATACGACCTTTTGGCGCGGACTGCGCAATCTGTTCAAGCTAAAATTCAATATTGATACGCTCATGACGATTGCGCTTGTTGGCGCCATTGCCATCGGTGAATGGAAGGAAGCAACGCTCGTCGCCGTGTTGTTCGGTGTCAATGAATGGCTGGAAGGCTATGGCATGGAGAAGGCGCGACGGTCAATGGAGATGCTGCTGCAAGTAGCCCCGAAGGAAGCGACCAAGCTTATGGATGGCAAGGAGCTTGTTATTCCCATTACCTCGCTAAAGGCGCAAGACATCGTACGGGTCAAGCCGGGCGAGAAAATTCCTTCGGATGGTGCCGTCACGGAAGGGAAAAGCTCGGTTAATGAAGCTGCCCTTACTGGTGAATCGCTTCCCGTTGACAAAGCGGTCGGTGATGCCGTATTTGGCGGCAGCATCAACAATGAAGGTGTACTGGTCATCCGGATTGATAAAGCCTATGAAGATTCCTCGCTAGCGAAGATTTTGCATTTGGTAGAAGAAGCTCAGGAAACAAAGACGCCAACCGAGCTGTTCATTAATAAATTCGCCAAATATTATACACCGCTTATTATGGCGATTGCTTTGCTTGTTGCCCTGCTCCCTCCTCTGCTGCTTCAAGGGGATTGGACGAAATGGCTTTATCAAGGCCTTTCTGTGCTTATTGTCGGCTGCCCATGCGCCCTCATTCTTTCTTCGCCAATCGCCATCGTTTCGGGCATTACGCGCAATGCGCGCAACGGCATTTTGATTAAAGGCGGCGTATATTTGGAGCAGCTTGGAAAAATCGATACGATTGCCTTTGATAAAACAGGCACTTTAACCAAAGGAGAGCCGCATGTCGTAAAGGCAGAGGTTTATGTGGAGACACTTTTCTATAAGGTAGCCGGCGCGATGGAACGCTCCTCCTCCCATCCGCTCGCCAAAGCGGTTATGAAGGCCGTGCAAGACAGTGGGGTCAGCTTGCCTGAGCCAGAGGAAATGATAAATGTTGCTGGCCGTGGAATGGAAGCTGTCATAAATGGCGAACGCTACTGGCTCGGAAATGAAAAGAGCATCGCGCATTTAACCTTCCCGGATCAGGTGAGTGAAAATATTGAACAAATGAAAGCAGCCGGCCTCACGCTCGTTATTGTTGCCGATGCTGAGCAAATACTTGGCTTGTTCGGAATTGCGGATGAAATTCGTGAGGAAAGCCATGCAGTCATCGCTGCACTTCATCAGCAGGGCATTAAACGCACCGTCATGCTGACGGGCGATCACCAAAAAACAGCCGAAAAAGTGGCTTCGGCCGTTGGAGTCTCTTCTTTCTACGCAGGTCTGCTCCCGGAAGATAAAGTAGCTCGTATTAAAGAGCTTGCGGAAAGCGGCCAAGTCGCCATGATCGGTGACGGTATTAATGATGCCCCCGCCCTCGCATCTGCCCAGCTTGGCATTGCCATGGGCAAGGGCACAGACAGCGCCATTGAAACGGCGGACATTGTGCTCATGCAGGATCATTTGGGCAAGCTGCCCGAGGCTATTTCTGTTGCCAAACAGGTAAACAGGGTCATTCGCTTTAACATTGCGGTTTCACTTGGGCTTAAGGTGCTGGCGCTGCTGCTGACCATACCAGGCTGGCTCACGCTGTGGATCGCCATTTTATCCGATATGGGCGCCACCATTTTCGTCACCTTGGTCAGCTTGACGATTCTTATTCCGCTGCGCAAAGCTTATGGGCCGGTTTTAAAGCGCAGCAAGCCGATAAAGTAGCGACGAGATTAAGTTGTTAATTGCTGGATCATAAAAAAGCAGAGGAACGGGCTCGTGATGCCAGCTCCTCTGCTTTTGTTAATAAAAATGATTAGCCCGCTTTACTTCCTCCACAATACCCGCAATGCCCTCATCGATTTGCCCCTCGCTTGCCCGGGAGATGCTGATTCGCAAAAACTTTTCCCGCTCCAGATATTCTGGCAAATAGAAGCCTTTCCCGTCAACAGCCCGAATATGTCTGCCCGATAGCCGTTCCATCAGCTGCTCCATATTGACGGTAATAGGCAGTCTATATTGGGTATAGATGCCCGAGCTCACACCCGAGGCTTGAATAAGCCCTGCTCCGTTATGCCGCTCTAGCGCTTTGTTCAGCGCCAGCATTCGTGAGGTGTACAGGCTGCTTATGGCGTGCTTATGGCGTTCATACATCCCATTTTTAATATAAATGTCCAGAGCCGCTTGTGAGAGGAATGACGTATCACCGTATTTTTTATAGCGGTAGAACGTTTCAATGAGCTGTTCCGGCAATACAGCAGCCCCCAGACGCAAGCCGGGAAAAATAATTTTCGAGAAGCTTTTCAAATAAACGACATGCTCTGTCAAATCATAGCTATAAATCGGATCAAAGCCCCGTTCCACACCTAAATCTGCCATATAATCGTCCTCGACAATGTAGACATCATATTTTTTCGCCAATGCAGCTATTGCTTTCCGTTCCTCGGTTGTATAAGAGGTGCCCAGCGGATTATGATAACGCGACATCGTGTAGAAAAATTTAATATCCCCGCCCTTAAATATCCGCTCCAGCTCCTGTAAGCTGATTCCTGCTGCGGTGCGGGCTATAACAGCTGTTGGCAGCTGCTCAAATTCCAGAAACCGCAAATAAAGATTGTACGTGGGCTGTTCAACAAGAATGGTGCGCTTGCCATTCGGGAACGGCATTTTCGCCAATATTTCCAGCGCCTGCTGAGCACCTGACGTCACAAAAATCCGCTCGGTTTTGGCAAACACCTGGTCATTTGCCAAATGGCGGACGAGCGTTTCCCGAAGCTCTGCCATTCCTTGAGGATCGCCATATGTAAACAGATGATATTTGTACGTATCAATAGCTTTATTCAAGCAATGCTGGAAGTCCAAATACGGAAATACAAACAGATCAGGTGATGCCGATGAAAAATCAATGCCCTTGCCTTGAATGCTGTCTTCACTTTGCTCGCTTCCGCTGCCAGCCTTGTCCACTACATAATAGCCGCTCTGCGGGATGGAATAGATCGCATGGCGCTTTTCCAGCTCCGCATATGCACGGGTAATTGTATTTGTACTGCAGTGGTACAGCTCCGCAGCTTTGCGAACGGACACTAGCTTGCTGCCTGGACGATAATGCCCATCACGAATTTTCTGTTCCATGTCGGACAAAATCGCAAAATACTTTTTCATTATGCCCCTCCCTACTCCTGCTGCCTTCACTCTCCCATTATTATACTCCAAATCACCAAACTGTATTGATACAGTTCTCGAAATCAGCTATCGTGCGGTACTGACAAATGCTTTATCTTTAATTTAACAAGATGAGACGTTCGCGAACACGACCTCGCCTAAGCCAAGGAAGGAAGTCATACCTATGAAAGAAAAAAGTATTAAGCTCGCCTATATATTCGCTGTATTAAATGCCGTCATTATCGGTTTCTCCTTTTTATTTGCCAAGCTGTCGCTCGGAAGCGCCCAGCCGCTGGATACGCTCACGTTCCGGTTTGCTTTTTCGTTCCTCATCATGACGATCCCTGTCGCACTGGGCATGATTAAGCTGAATTATCGCGGCAAGCCCCTATTTAAAGCATTTCTGCTGGCAGCGATGTATCCGCTCGGTTTTTTCACCCTTCAGGCTTTTGGCCTGCTGCATGCAAGCTCTGCCGAAGGCGGCATTTTATATGCATTTACGCCTGTTGTGACAATGATAATCGCGGCCATTTTCCTGAAAGAAACGACAACCCTGCTGCAAAAGCTGTCCATTTTCCTCTCGGTATTTGGCGTTGTGTTCATTTTCTTGATGAAGGGCAGCAGCATCGATTTATCTAATATGCTCGGTATTTCCCTGCTGTTTCTGACCTGCTTCGCTTTTGCCGGCTATAGCGTACTAGCACGCTCGCTTTCTAAGCATTTTAGCCCGGCAGAACTGACCTATTTGATGCTCGGGATTGGTTTTGTCGTTTTTCTCACGATATCGCTGGTACAGCACATGGGTTCGGGGACGATGGGCAGCTTCCTTACGCCGCTGCGCAGCGGGTCCTTCCTGCTATCCATCTTCTATCTAGGAGTCATCTCCTCGCTCATCACTTCTCTGACGTCCAATTACATTTTAGGGCGAATCGAGGCGTCGAAAATGAGTGTATTTACCAATTTATCGACGATTGTATCTATGGCAGGAGGTGCCCTTTTCCTCGGTGAAGAGCTGACGATGTATCATGTGATCGGTTCCCTATTCATTATTGCGGGGGTAGTCGGCACTAATCTGCTGGGCAGTAAGCGTAAACGGCTGTTGCCGGCCTCTGGCAGCGAAGCTACCGTTTCGAAATAGTTTATGGCATTAACTAATTAGTTTATAACGTTAAATAATAATGCTTATACTCTGTATCTTGCAAATAGCCATTTCGTTCATAAAGGCGCTGAGCCTGCACATTCGAAACCGCGGTAGACAGCTCAATTCCTTTCGCTTGCAGCAGGCTGGCATAGCTTTTCGCCTGATCCAGCAGCAATTGGGCTACGCCCTGCTTTCTGTGGGATTCCAAAACGTATAGATCGTTTAATATATAGGAGCGTTTCATCGAAATCGACGAGAACACAGGATACAGCTGGGTAAAACCAGCCGCTTCGCCGCTCCCGATATGTTTGGCTAAAAAGACGACCGAATCCCGCTGCTCAAAACGCTCAAACAAAAAACGGCGTGCTCCCTGCACATTTGGCGCTTGTCCATAAAACATACGGTACAAATCAAATAGCGTCGCCAGTTCATCCAACTGGTCTATCCCTGCTTGCTGAACAACATAAGTATTTTCCATTTCTCAGCCTCCTGTTTAAGTAGTATACTAAATCACTATGCAGGGATCCTGCCAACATTTTAACGATCATATACGCTAAGCTAAATGTTCATGAGAAAAGCTGGTTTCCCTACTCTAAGGATTAACCGGGTTGCAATTTTCATCTGCGGTAAATTTTTTCATGATGAAACACCCCAATTATTAGATTTTTATGTCTAATAATTGGGGTGCAGTTCATTTACGGTCAGTTCATTTCATTTACTTTGATTCTATTGCAAGTTTACCATCGTACAGCAACTTAAAGTATTTATAGCCTGCTACGCCAACAATAACGAAAAATACAAATTGTTTTATAATTATAGGAATATTGATTGCTTCGGAGAAAATCCATACGATCAACACTACGGTAAAAATAATCTCGTAAAGGCCGATTTTGAATCTCATTTCTGGTCTGATCATCCTTATTTTAAGTACTAAAGATATACTGCCAATGAATGCGAGTATAAGCCAGAAATAATATGCGTCTTTGTTGAGAGAATAGCCGAATAGTGGACCATATAATAATCCGAACGAAACGATTGAAAATTTTTGTAATTTCCGTTCAGTATCCTTCAGTTTACTATAATCTCGCGTCATATTACCATGTCCCCTGTGACAGATTTGGAAAGATTCCATTCCAAGAGATTCCGAAATAAACTCCACTTTGACTATTATATTTTGATTGTATAATCAGGTAACAAAGATTAGACATTCCACCATATCCAGCTATTGTTAAAACTGTAGTGAGAATAGGGCCAGCAGGACCTAGTATTACAGAAACACCTTCCAATGCAATAATAAACGCTGGAACACCAATACTTGCTGCTACGAACAGATACTGTTGGATGTCGTTTTGATTAAAATAGATTTTCCAGTCACTTATGTGAAGATTTGGTGAAACAGTTGAATTAGAAGCCATTGCGAGGGTACTTCCACTTACAGGAGTTTTCGACAGTACATTTTTTTGATTTGCATCACTAACTAACCTTCTTAATAAAGAAACATATTCATTAGTTAACCCATATGCTGATTTCAAGTATTCGGTATTGTCATGTAGTATAATTATTTTTTCATCTTTTTCGGAGAATTCTTTTGCTACTCCGCTTTTCGTGTACGTATCGAGGAAGTCTTTGGTTTTTTGATCAAAAGTAGCATAATAATTGCCGGTGTTTGTTTGCTGGGTGATTGGTGCGATGGTTTTCGTAACATTACTTACTGAAGAAAATCCGGTTAAAGGAAAACTCCACATTAATAATGTAGCTGATGTAAGCATAACGATAGATTTTTTTAGCTTCATCTTTTAATTTTTCCTCATTTCATATTTGGGCTTATTAACATACCATCATACCAAATAAAAGAAAAAATAGCAAATTTTGAGATCGAGCGAGTTAACTTGTTGTTCGATCTCACCACCCAC
The DNA here is from genome assembly GCF_038051995.1 of Paenibacillus sp. FSL H8-0537. Classification (NCBI taxonomy): domain Bacteria; kingdom Bacillati; phylum Bacillota; class Bacilli; order Caryophanales; family Paenibacillaceae; genus Paenibacillus; species Paenibacillus sp. FSL H8-0537. Next base: position 3,582,474 of record NZ_CP150290.1, read on the forward strand.
GAAGATTTGAATCCCAAAACACTAAAGGAGTACGCAAGCGACTTGAAACCTTTTATCGGTTGGTTTGAGACAGCCGACCATTAACCGACGGCTTATTACCCTGAAACGTTTTTTCGAGTGAGCCGTGCTGGAATCCAGGATTCACAGTGGTCAGCTTACGGTTCGTTCTGGAAAACGGAATAAACATCTTTACGCCATGTGATTCAAAAATACATGAAAGCGGCTCGCCTAGAAGGATTGAGCGCCCACGATCTACGGCACCGGTTCGAGTATGCGATGGCAGAAAACACCCCGTTGCACCGCTTGGCACAAATTATGGGACACAATAGTCTGGACACAACGATAATTTACGTCAAGGCGCCTCGTGCGGAACTGCAAGCGGAGTTAGAAAAATAGCGGGCATGCAGCGAAGTTCTCGCTAGCACGCCCGCTATTTCCTTAAAAGCCGCTCAAGCCTTGGCTGCTGAGATTGTTTTTCACAAGTTGAGCCAGTTTCTGGGCACCCGCATAGTTGGGATGCAGCGAATCTCCTGTCATGTACAGGTTCAAAGTTGCTGCTGGGCCGATGGAGGTGAAATAAGCCGAACTAAGCACATTGAGATCAACGAGCTTCACATTTTCTTCGACAGCCAGCGCCATTGTTGCTGCTCTGTACCATCTGCCCGTTGAGTTGTGGACATTGCTCGCATTAAAATCAGTTGCCCGGCCTTGCGGCGTGGAAAGGACGACGGTCGCTCCCTTCGCCTTGACCTGGGTAACCATATCGCGCATAATCTCCTTGAACTGCGCTTCGGTCGTTTCATTTTTTGCGGTAGTATCGTTAATGCCGAACTGGAGAATGAAATAATCGCCCGGTTTAATATATTTCAAAACCGCTTCCAGTTGTCCATCATCCCGGAACCCTCTCGCGAATTGTCCACCTGTCGCCATATTCCGTACCTGAAACGTGCTGCTGTTAACATATTGCTTCAACATTTGTCCCCAGCCGCCCTGTATGCTGCTTGCCAATGGATAGTAGTTCGCGACCGTAGAATCGCCGCCAATATAAATCGTCCGCTTCGTAACCGGATTATTTGAAATTTTCGTAATTTCCAGCGAGCTGAGCGTAAAGACAGTGCCGACCTTGCCTTCTGTTACCAGAATATTAAGCTGCCCGTCGGTAATTGGAATTTGAAAAGAGTCCGTTGCATTATTGCCTGTCATATTCATAATTTGATAAACGCCTTCTGCGGCCACGCTTGCTCTCGACGTATTACCAAGCATGACCTTCACTTCGTAGAGGCCGTTCGACAAATTTACATTAAACGTATTCGTGCTTTTCGTACCGAATGTAAGGAAGCGTACCGCATCACTGCCTACGCCCGTTCCGGAAGCGGTTACATTTTGCATATTGGCTGGTGTATTAAAGCCGTAGCCCGTCGAAGCTGAAAAGCCGAGCGTAGCAGAGACGCCAATGTAGCCGGAGGCCACACCACTATTGCCAAAATCAAATTTGTAATTGTCCGCTGCACTAACCTTCTCCCCCTGCCCCAAGCTTATCCCGCCAAGCAGCAAAGTAAAAGCCAAGCACATTAAAAAAGCCTTTGACCATCGTTTCTTTGTCACTTCACTTCCTCCTCTTTAATAGGTTGTCCCATATAGATGCACCTTAATGAAAGCGCGTTCAAAAAAGGGACTCAAAGGAACTTTACCATAAACACCCTTCTTTTTCTACATGATTACAAAAAAATATAATATTCCCTTGTTCTTGCATGACAAAAACCCGCTAGTGCGAGCTTCCTGTCCATTTTCGCTTAACGGCTTTTGACAAGCAATTCTACTGCTTCTTCCTTCAAACCCCGTTTTACATGCAAAATAAAATAGAGCATCCGGAAATGCTTCCGAATGCTCCATCCAACCTAATAAATGAAGTAATTACCCATTTTCTCGCTCCAATTCCTTAATCGCCGTATATACAGCCTGCTTGATTTCTTCAGGTTGATTGTACATTTCTTCTGGAAACTGCACAGAGGCAATGCTTCCCTGCTTAACGACAATATCCTGAAGCTGCAATTCAAATTTAAAACCATCAATGAAATCTGTGCCGTCACGGTCGCGATAACAATACATACCGGAAACATCTTCCTCGTCAATGATTAGTACCGCATTTTCAGTCAGCTTCAATGCCTTCCCCCCATTACGTTCGCTTTATACATTAGTATAAAAGAATTTGGAGAACAATGACAACTCGGCAAGCCTCATTTCGTTAGGACTTAAGCCTTAAGCGTCGTATCAATGGGTTTAAGCCGTGCTTCGATGGCTTCACGGCGCGGCTCCAGAAACGGAGGAAGCGCAAGCGATTCGCCAAGGGTCTCGAAAGGCTCGTCCGTTACGAAGCCTGGACCGTCTGTAGCCAATTCAAACAAAATGCCATTCGCCTCGCGGAAATATAACGAACGGAAGTAGTAGCGTTCCACGAAGCCGGAGTTTTGCAAGCCTGCCTTATTCAGTACGTCGATCCACGCCATAAGCTCTTCCTTATCCTCTACACGGAAAGCTACATGGTGAACACCGCCTTTGCCAAGGCCAGCGACCGATAAATCGCTGCGCGGCTCTACCTGTACTTCAGAGCCGGAGCCGCCCTCATGAGCCTGCATAATAATAATATCGTCCTGTCCTTCGACGAGAGCAGGAACGCGCCCTGTTTCTTTGAAGCCGAGCAGCTTGAGAGCGGCAACGGTTGAATCAGGCTTGCGAACAGTCAGTTTTACAGGGCCGAGACCTGTAATCCCGTATTCTACCGGCACTGGGCTGCGATCCCAAGGTGTTCCGGCTGCAACACCGCTGTTCGTTTCATCAGATACAAGGGCAAGCTGCTGCCTTTCTGGATCTTCAAAAAAGATAACGTTGCGCCCGGCAAACGATGTTATTTCTGAATGCTTAACCTCATGCTGATCAAAGCGCTGAAGCCAATATTCCAGCGCCTTGTCGCTCGCTACCCGCAGCGAAGTGCCGGAGATGCTGCTTACGCCAGGACGGTTGCTGCCAATGCCGGGAAAATCAAAAAACGTCAATTCTGTACCCGGATTGCCTCTTTCATCGCCATAAAAGAGATGGTAAGCGGATGTGTCGTCCTGATTTACTGTTTTTTTAATCAGTCGCATGCCAAGCACTTGCGTGTAGAAGTTGTAGTTTAAGGATACGCTGCCTGTCATGGCAGATAGATGATGGATTCCTTTTACGTTCATCATAAACACCCTTTCGAGTTATATTGTAACTTTATAATTGTAAGTATATAACCTTTCGGTTAGGAAAGCAAGTCTTCCCCGTTATCATTGTGAGCTAGCCGATAAACACGCCAAAAAGCCGGAGCTGCACAATCGCATGCTCCGGCTTTCCTTCCTCCATAAGCTTTGTGCTTTCAGGAGTCTCCCGATTTGTTCGCCAGCCCGATGATCATGATGACAAGCACGAGTAATTGAATGAGTAGCTCAGCGCTCATTTTCATACCTCCATTGCTGTTCAAAATGCTCCTTCGTTCCGGCTTCTCCTCTTCAAGTGGCTTGAAACTTCGCTCCCACTTTATAGGTATGCGGCAGTTTTGTCCAATATGCCCTTTAACCAACAGCAAGAATATGCTATAAGTGACTTTGAAATAGAATATTTATCCATTTTTACAGTTCTATCGTAAAGCCGTCAGAGCGTAAGCGAGGTGTCCCATGCGGAAGGTTTTGTGGAGCAGCAGGTAACGGCGGTTAATGGGACGCGGGATTCATTCGAGCGGATTAGGCAATCCATCGACGGAATTGGCAGCCACATTCGAGCCGTCTCCGTCTCGACGGCGGAGCTTGATGATAATGCCGGCAAAATTTCTGAGGTCATTGCAAGTGTTGCCGCCATGTCGCAGCAAAGCACGGCTTCGACAGAAGAAGTTGCTTCCTCGACGCAGGAGCAGTTTGAGTTTATTTCGAATATTTAACGAACATCGACCACCATAGATTTGCATAAAAAGAAGCCTGAGGAGGCCGTCACCATCATGTGACAGCCTTCTCAGGCTTTATTATTATAATAGCAGGCTCCCTAGTTGAAGCTTTAATACGTCGCCCCTTGCAAAAACTTTACTCGTTCGCCCATTGGCGGAATTTCATTGCCATCCACGACAATTTCTACGACGATGGGTCCACTTACGCCTTCGGCAAACCACTGCTGAACATGCGCGGCTTGAAGCTGCTCCACAGACTCGACTTGCATATGGCGAATGCCAAGCGACTGGGCGACTGCTGCAATGCTGACGCGCTGCTGCGAGAAATCGCTGAGACAGCGATCGTATTGCAGCATATGACCATGATAGACCATGCCCAGACGGGCGTTGTTAATGACAGCGAAAACGATTGGCAAGCCGTATTCCTTAGCTGTCATTACTTCAAGGCCATGCATGAAAAAGCAGCCGTCGCCCGTGATGCAAAGGACTGGGCGCTCAGGCTCCGCGAGTTTCGCACCTAGCGAGCCCGCTATGCCTGAGCCCATACCGCCAAAATTAATATTAATATCAAATTGCTGCTGCTCACGAATGAGCAAATTTTGAATGGAATACGTCATGAACTCGCCAATATCGATGTAAAAGCGGGTTTGCTCTGGCGCGTTTGCCCCAAGCATACGAATCGCAGTACGTGTATTCCACGTCTCCATCTCCAAAGCATCGGCCGCCGCCTCTAAGCGGGCAAAATGCAGCTGCTCCAGCAGCTTTTTCCGCTCTGGGCTCAAGCCGATTCCTGCCTGCGCAAGCCCCGCGCTCAGTTGGCGCATTACAGGAGCAATTTCACCGTGCAGGGCGAAGTCCGCTTCGTAGCAGCGCCCAAGCTCCTGCTCATCATAATCGATATGAACGAGCTGCTTGCCCGCCGTCAGTCTCGTTTCCCAATTGCAGGTGGCAAGTTCGCCAAGGCTTGAGCCCAGTACCATAATAAGCTTATGGCCATCGCTGTTTAGAAATTCAATGGCTTTATCATTGCCGGACAGGCCATATACGCCGAGCGATTGGGGATGGTCTTCAGGGAAAGCTCCCTTTCCACGCGGGGTCGTGGCGACCATCCAGCCTGTCTGTTCCGCAAATGCGAGCACTTCAGCCTGGGCGCTTTTCGCTCCATGACCGAGCAATAAGGCCCCGCGCTCGCCAGCTTGCAGCACCGCTTCCAATGTCGCATCCATGAGCGTTATGTCTGCCAGAGCCAGCTGCTCCTGTAGCGACGGCACCTCAGGCAGCACCATATCCCCTATATCGGTCATCTGCAGGTCGATCGGTATTGAGAGATGTACCGGTCCTGGAACCCCGCTAATCGCCGTCCAATACGCCTCAGCAATAGCTCCCGGCAGCTCTTCAGCCTTCATTACCATGCGGCTGAGCTTCGTGACTGGCGCAAAAATCGGATCAGCTCCGAGCTCCTGTGCGCCTCCTTTGCCAAGCCTAGGCGACGGCACCGAGCCGGAGATAAAGATGACCGGCAGCTTCTCTTTCCATGCATTGGCTGCTGGTGTCACCAAATTAGTAGCGCCCGGACCGCTGGAGCCTACGCATACCGACGGCATGCCGGTGATGCGCGCATAAGCTGCCGCCATATAGCCGGAGCTCGTCTCATGCTTGGCTACTACTGCCTGCAGCTCTGGCAAATCATATAAACAATCATAAAGGGCATTTATCGAACCAGCAGGAATGCCAAATATATGTTTAACCCCCTGCTGGATCAAAAAGCGCAGACCCGCTTCAATAGCACGCATTATCTCTGCCCCCTTTTTGGCAGCATAAACGTGAATATAGAGCCTGCTCCTTCATTGCTATTAAACCAGATTTGACCGCCATGCAGCTCAATCAGCTGCTTGGAGATAGCAAGACCCAGCCCCGTACCATTAATTTGATTATTAACCTGATAAAATTTCGTGAAAATGTTTTTTTGCTTCTCAAGCGGTATGCCGATGCCATTGTCACAGACTTCCAGCTTTAAATGATCATCGTCGGAGGAAGCGCGAATCGTAATTTGTCCTTGCTGTGGCGTGAATTTCACCGAATTGGACAGTAAATTAAGCAATATTTGTAAAATTCGTTCCCGATCCACCTGAATAATCATATCGGCCGTCTCTTCGATTTCTATTTCCAAGTTGATTTTCTTCTTATTGACCAGCGACTGGACGATGCGTGCGGCCTCATGAATTAAATCATTGAAATCAACAACCTTATAGCAGAGCTCAAATTTCCCATTTTCCATCTTGGCAAAATCAAGCAGCTCATTTACCTGGTTCAATAAACGCTCAATGGACCTGCCCGCCGTATCGAGCAAATCATGTTGCGCATCGTTTAATTGGCCAAGCAGCCCTTTGCCCAATATATCGACGGTGCCCTTGATTGCAGTGATTGGCGTTCTCAGTTCATGGGACAGCGTTGCAATGAAATCATTTTTGAGCTCATTTAAGTATTCCAGCTCCTTGACAAGCCCCTCCAGCTTGAAGTTCGCCTGCTGCAGCTCCATCGAGCGTTCACTTACTGCCTGATCCAAATGCTCAGTATGCAGGGCATTAGACAAAGCCGTAGCAGTTACGTCGGCAATGGAATGGCAAAACTCTATTTTGCCTTCCTCGTACTCTGTAGGCTTATGAATGGATGGAATCGCAATAATACCAAATACGCTGCCCTTGGCCACTAGCGGAATAGCGAGCAAGCTTTTAATTCCGAACATCTCACATGCTTTATGATTAGGACGCTCGTCCGCAAAAACGTCCGGAATGAAGATCGCCCGTTTGTGCATAATGACTTCGTAAAACAGCTTGTCATTGTCAATGCTCAGCTTGATCACATCGCGATGCTTCCCACGCCAGTCCTCTTCCTTCACATTCAGAGAAGAGAGATGGAAAGGCTCAACTGTCCGATCCTTCTCATTGAACAGATGAATGGCAACATCATCCGAGCCGCTGGCACGCTGCATATAATAAAAGCAGGTTTTTAAAACTTCACGCACGGACAGCGACTTGGACAGCGACTTTGTTGCATCAAGCAGCAATTGCTGCTTCTCCAGCAGCTCCTGCGACTGCTCGAACATTTGCAAATTGCGGATCGCCACACTGGCCATATTGACGAACGCTTCTGTTACGTCCATCTGCTCCTGTGTTAAATTCATTGGCTTGCCAAAGTCATGAACGAACACAAGCCCGAATATTTTATCATCGACAATAACCGGAATCCCCAGAATCGACTTGATGCTCAGCAGATTTTTTTTCGCATCGTCAATGCGATTGTCTTTGCTCGTATCAGGAATATAGCCAATTGTCCGATTTTGCATAATATCGTGTACGAAAGCATCCTTCGATGGATCAATGATTAACTCGGTTATATCAACAGGCATTTTATTGCCTTTGTAGCCCTTGTACGTTCCATTTGGCTGCTTGAGAAAAAAGCCAACTAGGTCGGCCTGGGTAAGTTCACTTGCTATTGCATCAACGAACACTTGCAAAATTTCAGACTGCTCATATTGCGAATTGATAATTTTGGTCATATGAAACAGCTTCTTGAAGCTCTTTAATTCCATCACTTCACATCATCCATTCATCGTAGATTAATTCACTGTTATTTGGTGCCTGCCGCCTCGTTTCGAGCCTAATAATGCAGAGTCCGCTTGCGATATCATCTGATGAAGGGTGCTGGAGTCTAAGCTGTGAGACACTCCAATGCTAACGGAAACTTGAATCTGCTTTTGGGAAGGATGGCCGACCTGCATTTGATCCACAGCGGCAATAATGGCTTCTGCCGCCATGAGCGCTGCCCCTCTATCCTGCAAAATAACGAGAAACTCGTCTCCCCCATAACGGAAAGTCACATGCACATAAGGAGTCAGCACCTGGAAAAGGATGTTTCCAATGTCGCGAAGCGTCTGGTCGCCAATCATATGACCGAAAGTATCGTTAATCGTTTTAAAATTATCCATGTCAATCATAAGGACGGACTCATAATGCTTTTCTCCGTCTTTAATTTGCTGGGCTACGACTTCCAAATATGTACGGTTGTAAAGTCCCGTTAGCGCGTCCACATAAGCTAGCTCTGCAAGCTGCTCATTATCCTTTTTCAAGCTCGTCAGCTTCATTTTTTGCTGCAAGGCAATCGACACCTTCATCTCGAGCAAATCAAGATCATAAGGCTTGGTTAAATAATCAAATGCGCCAAGTTGAAGGCCTTCCAGCATCGCCTTCTTCTGCACATTGGCAGACAGAAAAATGATCGGCACATCAAAATCATCTTTGTCCAGCCAGCGTTTATAAACCTCAAATCCCGACAAATCCGGCATCATAACATCCAGTAAAATCAAGTCCGGCGCAACAGCGTCAATCATTTCCACCGCCTGCCTGCCGTTCTCGGCTACATAAATATCATAATTCAGCGATGTCAAGAAAACACGGAGTATATGGATGTTGTGAGGCTCATCGTCGACAATAAAAACTCTCTTGCGCATATATGTCCCCAACCTTCTTCACTATAAAATCACTCATCCCAAACCAATCTGTCCATAATCATATGATCATCAAGCATTTGCAAAAATGCTTTTACAAGCCGCCCGTCAAACTGCTTACCTCCGTTGATTTCCAGCTGCCTCCGAACCTCGAAGACAGGAAGGGAATGCCGGTATACTCTCGTAGAGGTCATAGCGTCGAAGGCGTCTGCCAGACTGACAATTCGCACGAGCAAAGGAATTTCATCCCCGCTGAGACCGTCCGGATAGCCACTGCCGTCAATACGCTCATGATGCCAGCGTACGACAGGCAATATTTTCTGAACATCAGGCAAATCCTTGAGCAGCTCGTATCCGATTGCAGGATGCTGTTTAATAACCGAAAATTCATCCTCCGTCAGTCGATCAGGCTTGAGCAGTATCGAGTCCGGTATGGCGATTTTTCCAATGTCATGCAGCAGTGCCGAAATTTTGAGCTGCTCCAGCTGCTCAGCATCAACCCCTACTTTGGCGCCCAGCAAAGAAGCGTAGAAGGCCACATTATAACAGTGATTAAGCGTAAAGCCATCCTTCATCCGCAAAGTGTTGACCAAATTCTCGTAGGATTGCTGCTTCAATACCTGCTTGCGAAAATAAATTTTCTCGATTAACTGTTCCATTTGCATTGTAACCATCTGGCAGATATGAAGCTGCTCGTCTGTCAATTGAACCTCAGAACGGAAGCACAATAAAATCGCGCCATAGACAGAACGGTTTAGGTGAAAGGTATATAGCGATTGGAAAGTTGTCATGGACAGGAGTTTAATCGCAGGTTTGGCGCTGCTCATCTTTATACAGAGGCGCATGCCCGAGGACATGTCTGAAAATAAATCGGTGTCTATCGCCATTTGCTGCAGAAGCTTCAGATCCGTTTGATTGATTTTGAAAGAATATGGTATAAGCTCATTTCGCCCATTATCGTGCGGCAGCAACAAACAAATATGCTGGCAACCGATCAATGTCTCCAGGTATTGTCCTAACAACCCAATAGAATCCAAGATCGAATCAGAGTTAATCACACTTTTGAAAAATACTGAATTTTGCATTCATTTACCTCGGATTCTTATTCGTCATGTCTCAAATACTGGTTAAGTAAGTTTCCACACGATTTGGCGAAATCCTCTTCTTTTGGATAAATTTCCAAAAAATACTTATTGATTATTCGTGGGGAGCCGGATGAATCATAGAAATACCATAGCATATCTAGGTTTAATCGTACTAGTGCTTAAGACACCGTTTTTCAAAAAAATTTTACCGAAAGTCCACGCAGCATAAAAAAAAGTCTGGCTCCCCAATTACGGGTCTCCAGACTGCCTAAACCATTGAGACATCTGTCACATATACGTCTGTTAACGAAGCTTGCGATCCAGTAAAAATGGGCCAAAGGGTACAAAAGCAGCAAGGACTGCCAAAAAAGAATGAAAGAAGGATAATTGCTTGACGAAAAACGCGTTGGCTATGCCAATTAGATAGATGACAAACAGCCAGCCATGCAGCATCCCTGTAATCGCAACCGCCTCGTCAATGCCAGCGCCGTACTTTAGCGGCATGGCAATAAAGAGCAGCACTAAAAACGAAATCCCTTCCGTTATGCCGAACAGGCGCAGTCGGCCGATCGCTGTTTTCATCGTATGGGTTGACATCTGTGTTACCTCCTGGCGAAATGATCTTCAAACACATCCTAATCATACCAGCATGGCGGGCAAAATACGCATTCATACTTTGAACAAGTTGTGAATCTACTCCCTGTGTTCCTCGCGCAAAGGCTTCACATCAAGCGGAATCGGCTGCTTGCCGGTATCGATGAAATAAGCCTGAAAGGAGCCCGAATAGCGAAAAATCGTACCGAGCAGCGGATTGTTCACCTGAACCGAGATCCGGTATTTATCCAGAGCCTCATCATACCATTCCGTCACATCGGCTTCGCCCGTCAACATTCTAGGAAAGCGGAATTGCAAGAAGCGCTCATAGAAGCGCTGCTGGCCAGAACGGATGCGAATGCCTCCACCCGGTACGGCAGAAATATCAAGGTCTACAGCCAGATGCTGCTTTGTTCCAAGGTAATCGACAATTTTTTCATGTTTTCGACTATAAATCATCGTAGCGTCGAATCTTCGTATTTTTTGCGGAAATTTGAAGGTTCTGATCCATGTTACCGTTTCCCGGCCGAATTGGTCTGCATAGGCATAATTCCCAATCGTAAACGGAATTTGGCTGCCACCCTGCGGGAACATGATATGGCGCGAGCTGCCGATGTAAAGCGGGATGGCAACCCGCTTGCTGTACCAAATTTCTTCCATGACGCCTTCTCCAATCGAAGCCATGCCATCCGTACTGCTGAAGCCAAACCGTTCTTGAATGCGCGGATGCAGCCTAGCAAAGTCAGCACCTAACACCTTCTCATAAATCGAAGCCATCGTAACGGTCCCCTCTCTGTTATTAAGCTTTCACCTTAGGTTTACGTAAGCCGCGTGACGCATCAGGCAGCCCATTGAAGGTCCGCCATGCCGCAAAGCACAGGCCAATCATCGGGAGCGTTATCGTGGCTGGATTATAGGAAGCTTGCAACAGCTCCGGGCTGTTTGCCAGAGCTATCGTTGGCAACAGCAGAAGCATTGTCAGCTGCAAGCAATAAATCATTGAAAAACGATGAAACACAACCCAAATAATCGCCAGCGCTACTTCACCGAGCCCGAGAAATACGAGAGCCTGCTCCTCCCAGCCTGAAAATAGCCCCGAGGCTTGCAGCTGCGCAAGCTCTCCTGTCTCCGGGTAGAGCAGCTTGGGCACGATGCCCTGATAAAGCCATAGTACAGCAAGCAGCGCCAGGCTCACATAATGAATGAGTGCACGCTGAATCGTTGCCGCAGGCGGAATATGCTGCTCCAGCCATATTTTGAGCACATCAAAGCTCCAAGCGGTTGCCCACCCGAATAGCGGGCGAAATAGAAGGCGATCGAAGGCTTTTCCGGCAGCGCCAAAGCGTGTTTTATAATCATAGCGGGTGAGAAAAATAACGTCCTCTCCGCGCTCGGTATACTGCCAGTAGCCTCTCCCCTTGCTGATCAGCGACAGCTTTTGCTCCGAGCTGAAGGAGAGGGTGGACAGGCGGGATTGCCTTTCTTCCTTTTCCAGCCATCCTGCACGAGTCGCCCCTGTGCCCGCTATTGCAAGTCCGAAACCGATGCGTGTTTGGTAATGAAACCTCTGAATTTCCTCTTCCGAGCGGCGGGGCAAATATTCAATGGCTGTAAAGCGCATATCCCACTGTACATGCTTGCTTGGAATTTGTGTGTAATTCCAGAGCGTATCCAAATCCGTACGGATCGTCGTTTCGACATAAATCGACCTATCTCTTCGCTTATTTGACATAGGAAGCCGCCTCCTCTCTTTCTTCTATTAAAAGGCTTTGCTGATTAGCGTTTGGAAGCAAGCAAAGCTTCACCTGTCCAAACCAGCCATAACGCTTAGCGGCAATCCAATCGTAAACAACGTTTCTCAGTAAAGCAGGAACAACCATTAGAACATAGAATAGCGGCCAAAGCCCCTTTAATTGCCTAAGGACGCGCAGTGCTGCTTCCGATTTTGTGTAGCAGCGGCCCTCCTCGATCATAATAAAGGTGTCCAAGTCGCCCGAAGGCAGCAAATAAGCTTCCAGCACATATTGCCCTGCAGGCGATTGCAGGGCAGCAAAGCGAAAGTAGGCTGCCTGATCACGCGCAATAACGAATTGCGAGATTTTACTGCACAGCTGGCATTGTCCATCAACGAGCAGCAGCGCTCGTCCCGGTCGTTTTTTTCTAGGTGCTTGCATGATGCCCCTCCGTTCTTTCCTTCATTGTAGTAGGAAAAGCAGCATTTGATCAGTGCTAACTTTTGTAGTGGGCACACGAAAAAGGGTACTACAAATCGTAGTACCCTCCCCTTGCTTATACGATTATTCTTTATTTTCCTCCACACCAACGGTCAGCCCTTTGCGCCGCACCTTCTCCACCGCTTCCTTGCGGCTGCGGACGCCAAGCTTCTTGAGCAGTTTGTTCACTTGATTTTTCAGCGTGCTCTCCGCCTTATACAGCTTCTGCTCGATTTGCGTCTGCGTGTAGCCCTGTTCAATCAGCTCGAATACTTCCCGTTCTGCGGAGGTTAAATCCTTTAGCTGCTCCTCGCGCTTTAACCTGGCAAATTCCTTAAGCAGCGCTTCCATCGGTGCAGGATGATGATAAGCGCTGCGGATCGCTTCCGGCAGCTGGCGAAAGTTAGTCTTTTCAATATAGTTGATCGCTCCTGCCGTGAACGCCTGGGTCATGATGTCCTCTTCGCTCATAGAGGTCAGCATAATGATTTTCGCGGAATGAATGCGATGCATCTCGACCGCCGTATAAATACCGTTCTGCTGGTGATCAGCGAGCTGAATGTCGAGAAGTGCGACATCAAACGACAAGGTTCGAGCGAGACTCAGCGCTTCTTCCGCAGTTGATGCCGCCCCCACGACGAGCAAATCTGCTTCTTTATTTAAAAATAACGTCATCGCCTTCACCCAATCGGGATCATCCTCTACGAGCAGCACCCGAATATGGCTCATCCCATTCCCTCCTTGATTTCCATCACTTTGCGGGCAGGAACATGCAGCAGCACTTCTGTCCCTTCATTAATAACGCTGGAAAGCTCGATCGTCCAGCCGCTCTGATGTACGACATTATACACATAAGCGAGTCCCAGTCCAAAGTTGCGGCTGCGATTTTTCGTACTATAAAAAGGCTCCAGCGCTTGCTTCAGCTGCTCCTCAGTCATCCCTTTGCCGGTGTCGCTCACAAGGAGACGCACCGCTTTTTTGTGCCAGCTCAGCGTCACCTTTACTTCTCCAGCTATTCCTTCTGGAATGGCTTCAATCGCATTTTGCACCAGATTATTCAATGCTTCCAGCAAATGAAGCGGATCACCCAGCACAGTCGGCCTGCATAACGAATGCAGCTTGAGCTGAATCGGCCTGCCTTCGAGCGGCTGCTGCTGCAAACAGCGCTCCACAAGCTCATCCAAACGAACCGGCTGCTCGCGAAGCACAATGCTTCTGGTTTGGCTGTGAATGCTCGTTACCATCGCAAGCATATGGCTGGAAGCCGTTTCAATGATTCGCAGCTGCTCCGCTGCCTCAGGCGACCCGGCAGACAGCTCGCTTTTTAAATTTTCCGTGCTGATCGCAATTTTTCCAATTTCGTTCTTAATCGTATGATTAAGTATCGTCGTCCCAGAGCTGACCGCCTTGCGAGTGCTTTCCCATTGATCACGCTCGAAACGCAGCTTGACGCCGAGCACGCCATAAGCAAATGTGCACAATACGGCTACCGTAAGCGAATAAAAGATGAAGAGCGAAATATAACGGAAATAATCGAAGGCAGGCGAAATGACATTCGCTACATTAATAAGGATAAGCACCGCCAGCAGTGTCGGTACCATAATAAGGGCAATTATAAAACGATTTCGCTTCCGGCGGCTATTTTCCTCACTCCAAAGCGAGACGAGCAGCAAATAGCAGGAGGCTAAATAATAAGGAGCTGTCCAGGCTAGCAGTATCGGGTAATCCAGCTCCAGCCTCGGCGCAATCGGCGTTATGGACAGCATGCCGACTACTGGAAGCAGCAGCAGCCCTTTAAGCAGCAGGCGCACCCTTGCATTTGCCACTTTATCCGAATAAACGATGCTGAACACCAGCACGCCATAAGGTGTAAACGTGTGATTCATCAATTGAACGAGATGAGCTAATACATTCATTTCTCCTGCGGCCAGTGTATCAGCCAGCCCGCCTATAGACGCAAATCCGAGAAAGAAAGCGGCCCAGCGATTCGACTCGCTCCGCGGATTTGTCAGCAGCAGCAGCGAAGCAGCGGCAAGCAGCGCTGCAAAATAATAAAGCATACGGTATCCTTCCTCAAAAAAGCGTGTGATCGCTTTATTTTACCATAATTCAGCGATTCAAGATGTATTTTCACACCTGCGGCGATGCTTTAGCGCTGCTTGTCCTCGCCCCGCTCCCGAGTTTAACTGTAAAAACCGCAATGGCGAATATGACTGCGCTTAAGCTGAAAACAATGGGCAGCGTCCATGCAGCCATTAATACGCCGGATAGCGACATTCCGATGACCATCATGCCAGTAAACATGGGCGTAATCGTTCCTCCGACCCTACCGATGAAGGCAGCATCGGTGTTTTGAAGAATAATGGTGTTAATGCCCACCTGAATAAGCGGAACACAGAAGCCGCCTAGAATGAGCAGCGCAAAAGTTAGCGGGATGCTCTCCGACCAGCCGGTGCCCAGCGTAGCCAGTGCATTTGCCGACAAGCCGAATAGGAGCAGCCTGCGCGGACTTGCCTTTTTTCCGATTGACATTACCACCCCACCGCCAACTAGCATAGCTGCCCCGCTAACCACTAATAAATACTGTAAAAACGACTTATCCTGTCCTAAATTATCAATGGTAATAAACAATGATAGCGGCTGGGTAAGCCCAGAAGCGAGGCCAATTGCCGCGAACGTAAGACCCAAGGAACGCAGCGCATGCTGGCCCCAAACATAATGAAGTCCCGCCGTAAGCTCCCGTCTGAAGCTTGCTGCCTGCCGTGTGCGCTCAGGCTCGGCATCTCGCGGCAGCAGCATCAAGATAGCTGCTGATCCGCAAAATAGTATAGCTGAAGCAACAATTGCCACCTCGATGCCATAATGCTGATACACAAATGTCCCGAGCAGCGGCCCAATGACCATAAAGACAGCCGTTACTGTCTGATACATCCCCATCATCGCTTGCAGCTGATCCTCTGGCACATGCTGCTTGAACAGCTTCATGCCAGAGGGCTGGGAAAACTGCGAAAGCACGGCCGAAACCAGCGTCGTCAGCAGCAGTCCTTGCCAAGAGCCGCTAAGCAATGCGACCCATACGCCAAGGACGGAAAAAGCGGACAAGAAATCGCAGCTTATCATCGTCCGTTTAGGCTTCCAGCGGTCAGCAAACGTGCCGCCAATGATGGCAAATACAAAAATCGGCGCAAACTCTGCCACTGAAATAAGCGATACTGCTGAGGGATCATTGTTCGTGACCTCCGTCACATACAGCAAGATCGCAAAGTTCCTAATCCAAATACCCAATTGGAGCAAAATTCTGGACAGGATGATCGTGCGAAAAAAACGATTACTAAACATTTTTGCAACTCCTCTAGTTTTTAATTAGACAAAATTAAGATATGTTTGCATATTACTTAGACATAATATTATTTTGTTTGGTTTTAGTCAACACTTTTGTTATGCCTGGTTAACCCCTTCCCTTCAAATATGCCCGCTAAATGCAAAAAAACTGCCGCTGCGACCTGATCGGTCATAGCGGCAGTTTGCCGTATTGTAGCTATATGTTTAACACAAAGCAATCCTAGCGTTAGTCCTCGATTATTGTCCGCGCAGCGAGACGCGGAAACGATAGTCGCGATTCGCTGGAAGCGTATATTCCGGATGAACCCGCGCTCCCCAGCTGTCGTCTCCGCCAACGCCCATTTGACGATAATTGACGCGAACGACTGTTTTATCGCTCACAGGCAGCTTGTAAGGATGATCATGCCCTTCCAGCTCATCAGCTGTATAAGGCAGCACATTTAATTCGAAGCGCGGCTCGCCCTGAAGCGAAATGCCGCTTCCGTTTGCATCGGTTACTGCTGCGAAGCGCACTTCGGTTTTGTTGCCGCATTCCTGCGGACGAATGTAAGGCATAAGCTGATCCTTCACCTTGCCGCCGAAACGTCCAAGACGCGCACTTGTTTGACGGTCCCAATATGATTCATGTGGGCCATTGCCATACCAAGCGATAGAATCAAACGTTTCATTCATTGTGAAAAGCAGGCCGATTTCTGGTATTTCCGGCAAGCCTTCACCAGGCTGCAGCAGCAGCTCAGCTTCAATCAGCCCATCACCGTAAATCGTATAAGCTAGCTCGCAGCATGTCTCAGCAGCAGCGCTTAAGCGGTATTGCGATTTTACTCTCACGCGATCTCCAAGCGCTTCCCAGCTGAAGCGGATTAATTGGCGCTCCTTCGAAGCAGCCTGCCAAGGCGCACAGCGCTCGACATGTCCATTTCCGCGGTCATTATCCGTGTATGCACGCCAGAAATTCGGGACAATCGGCGAAGACAGCAGCTCAGAACCGCCAATTTGGTAGGACTCCAGCTCGCCGCTCGCCTGATTGAAGCGAATGTCAAAGCCTTCTCCCGTTAACACAAGGGCTCCATTAGATACCGCTTCAACCGCTATTGCACCATACTGCGGCGATGCAATCTCTACAGCAACAGGGGAGACAGGCAGTGCGGGCGCGATAAATTGACCGAAGGCCACCTCATGTCCTTGCTCCGCCCATGGCGTAGCTTCCTTAAGCACAGCTCTTACCGTAAGCGTAATTTCTTCATTCAGACCTGCTTCTGTCGGCATTTGGAACGGAATGGCCAGTTCGGCAGAGGCGCCCGCTGCGATGTCTACGGTCAGCACGCCTTTTTGCATAATAATGCCGTTGCTGTTCAGCTTCCAGTGCAGCTCGTACGCATCCAGCGATACGAACAGATTTTTATTGTCGACGCGTACCGTACCAGCTTCCCAGTTCGGGCTATGAATTTTGATGTTTTGGTAGCAGGCCTTCACTTCATGCAGCTTAGGGGATACGGTCCGATCAGCAAAAATCAAACCATTGCCGCAGAAGTTGCCATCGTTCGGGCTATCGCCATAATCGCCGCCGTAGGCCATGTACGTAATGCCATCCGGTGTTTGCGTGCGAATAGCCTGATCGATCCAATCCCAGATGAAAGCGCCCTGAAGGATCGGATATTTGTCAAACAGCTCCCAGTATTTATGCAGGCCGCCACAGGAATTGCCCATTGCATGGCTGTATTCGCAAATAATAAACGGCTTTTGCGGATTATTTTTGGCATAGGCTTCTACGCCTGCTGGACTTGTATACATGTGGCTCTCAATATCCGAAGCCGCTTCGCTTTCGCGACAATGGAACACGCCCTCGTAATGCACAATGCGGGACGGATCCGTCTTACGGAAATAATCGGCCATTTTCAGGAAATTATCCCCGCCAAACGATTCATTGCCAAGCGACCAAATAACGATCGATGGATGGTTTTTATCGCGTTCGAGCATGGAGCGACTGCGGTCAAGCACATTTGCCGTCCATTCTGGGAAGTTGCCAGGCACGGCGTCTCCGACCTCTTTTTGCCCATATGTCCATGAACCATGCGTTTCGAGATTGACTTCGTCAATAACATAAAGTCCATATTCATCGCACAGATCATACCATAGCGGATGGTTCGGATAATGCGAAGTACGTACGGCGTTGACATTATGCGATTTCATCAGCTTAATATCGGTCACCATATCCTCGTAGCTGAGCGCACGCCCGGTGTCACAGGAAAACTCATGGCGATTGACGCCTTTGAAAAGAATGCGCTGACCGTTGATCTGCATCAAGCCGTCTTTAATTTCAAACGTGCGGAAACCGACTTTGCAGCTAACGGCTTCTGTCAGCTTGCCCTCTGCATCTTTAAGCGACAGCACAAGCGTATATAAATGCGGCTCCTCAGCGCTCCATTTGAGCGGCTGTGCAAGCTTTGTATTCAGTGTTAAGGATGCAACCGTTTCGCCCTTCTCCTGACGAATCGCTTCTCCACTCAGCGGCTGCTGCCAAACCGGCTCGCCGGAGGCATCATACAGCATCGCTTCGACAGCCGTTTGCTGCTCGGACGCTTCCTCCTCGAAACGAACCTTCACCTCTATCGTCAGCTCGCCATCTTCATAATTCGCATCCAGCGCCGCCTTAGCGAAGAAGTCATAAATATGGACCTGAGGCGCCGTATACAAGTAAACCTCACGGAAAATACCGCTCATCCGCCAAAAGTCTTGATCCTCCAGCCAGCTTGCGTCGCACCAACGGTATACTTCTACCGCCAGCTTGTTTTCACCCTCTTGCAAATAAGGCGTCAAATCAAAATCCGCCGGCGTAAATGTATCCTCGCTATAACCTACAAGATCACCGTTTACCCAAACGTAGAAGGCAGACTCCACACCCTGGAAGCTGATAAACACAGGCTGTCCATCCCAGCCCTCAGGAACGGTAAAGGTTGTCGCATAGGAACCGACCGGATTATATTTAACAGGCGCGAATGGCGGCTTAATATCCTCCTTGCCCACCCATGGGTAAGTCACATTCGTATATTGCGGGTAATCATACCCCTGAAGCTGCCAGTGGCTAGGCACTGGAATCGAAGCCCAACTGCTGCAGTCATAATCCAATTTATAAAAATCAGCGATGCGTGCTTCCGCATTTTCCGCAAAGGAAAACTTCCAATCCCCATTGAGCGAAACATAACGCTCGGAGCCTGTACGCTCGCCTTGAAGCGCTTCCTTGGTGCTTGTATAGGAAATACGGGTTGCATGTGCATCCAACCGATTAAGCTCAAAAATAGTAGGGTTGTTATTCCACTCTGGATATCCGTTAGCTGGAGCCTGATACGTAAATTTGCTCTTTGACAATGAAGGCACCTCTTTCAACTCAGAATAAGATTAGTTATAATATTCATATTATAAAAGCTAGAAAAGTAAAGATCATTAAACTATTTTCGTATTTTACTTAAAGATTTGAACATTAGCAACTAAGAGGGGATGCTTCCCATGAATGAAATTATTTATACGACGCTGACGACGACGGATTATCAGCTGCCTGTCTATGTAACCGGTGTGGGACATTGGGACCATCAGGAGGGCATTCGTCGCCCGGAAGGCTATCCCGACTACCAGTGGACGCAGGTTGTCTCGGGAGAAGGCGAGCTTATTATCGAGCAGGAACGTTTTCTGGTAAAGCAGGGCGATGGTTTCCTCCTCCCTCCCAGACTAACCCATAGCTACCATGCGGTCAAAGAGCCTTGGGATGCTTATTGGTTTACGTATGATGGGCCACTCGCCGAATCGCTAAACCAGCTGGCAGGCTTGACTCGCCCTGGCATCTATACGATTAACGACTCGCGACCTGTCTTAGAGATGATGAGCGATATGCTCCGCCTTATGAGAGAGAAGCAGCCGGGCCTTGGCATGCTCGGCTCTAAGCAAATTTATAGCGTGCTGCTTGGATTGCGTCAGCAGCTGGCCGAAGGCAGTCTGGCCACGCAGCAAATGAATGAGCGGCTTCATCCTGTTCTGCGATATATCGAGGCGAATCTGCATCGCCCGATTACATTGCCCGAGCTGGCGGAGCTGCTGCATGTCACGCCGCAGCATCTATGCCTGCTTTTCAAAAAAACGTTTAAGCTGCGCCCCATGGAATATGTCAATAAAGAGCGGATTAATAAAGGCAAAGAGCTGCTCATCCGCGGCGGTGGCATGAAGCTGTATGAAATCGCCCGCCAGGTCGGCTTTGAAAATCCGACGTATTTTAATACATTGTTCAAAGCTTATGTAGGCTGTACACCTGGAGAGTTTAAGCAGATGCATGGATTCAAATAAAGATAAAGGAAACAAAGGAGCACGAACAACCGATGCTTAAAAAAATAGTTTATTATGCGGCAGCCGTCCTCATTACGATGGCGCTTGGTTATAGCTCGCGGCATTTTGCCGGCCAGCTGCCGTCATTCGTTGTCACTCATTTTGGCGATATATTATGGGCAAGCATGGTTTACTTCGGCTTTCGCATTCTGCAGGCTAAACGTCCCCTGCTCCTTTCACTCGCTTGCAGCGCGGCCTTCAGCTTCGGCATTGAATTCAGCCAGCTGTATCAGGCAGACTGGATTAGAAATCTTCGGCATACGACGCTCGGTGGCCTTGTGCTGGGACAAGGCTTCAGCGGTATTGATTTAGTCAGATACAGCATCGGCCTCCTGTTTTCCTATGCTCTGGACCGCTTGCTAGGCAAATGGAACAAATCCAGACATAAACGCAGCACTGCTTCACAAGTGTAAACGGCTGTCGCCTGCTTCTCGCGGCAAAGCTGCCGTTTCACGGTGAAATATAGGCTGATTATTAGGGTGAAACTTATAAATTCTTATATTAAAAAAAAGGCATTGCCCCTAATCAGAGCAATGCAGCCGTATCCGAGTCCATATGTATGCGGGAATACGCCGCATTCGTCATTTTCAGCCAATGTGCACTTCGCCCGGCGAGGTATTGGCTCTCACTTCTTTTTCCAGCCATGCCCTCCAGCTCATAATCGGCAATTCGTCTCCACAGCTGTGTGCCGCTTCCAGCTACAAATGGAAGCTTCATAAAAAATCCATTATCTTCAAGCAGCGCTTGCAGCAGCCTCTTCCGCTCAAGCAGCGGCTTGCTGCGCAAATCCACTCCGTTATAATAAAGCAAATCAAACACATAATAACGAACAGGCCATTTTAGCGCGCCTTCGCGAATGCGCGTTTCCTTCGTCATTTTGTAGCGGTCAATGAGCGGAGCAAATTCAAGCCGTCCTGTGTCCGGGTTCTTATAGGAAAGCTCACCATCCAGCACGACGTCCACAGGCCGGGTCAGTGGCAGCTTGAGCAGCTCCGGATACTGGCGAGTGACCTCATAACCATGCTTCGTGAACAATCGCGCCTTCCTATTCATAAAAGAAAGCAGCAAGCGCTGCCCATCAATGAGCGGCTCAAATAGAAATTGCTCGTTATCAAAAGGCTGATCACATGCCGTCATCAGCATTGGTCGCTTAAACATGCCGTTTCCCCCTTGCTGTTCTATCATTCTAGCATGGAAAGGTCCAGCTGATCTGCGGTAAATTCAGGAGAAATTAGTGAATAATCGGGTACATTCCTCCACATAATAGCAATAAGCCAGCGCTTGGAAGCCATTTTTCTTTAAAATATAGGAAAGCTTGGTTTCTTATAAAAATGCTGCCGCTCATTACTTGAGGAGGTCACCCTTATGGCTAGAGGTTCAAATCAGCTGGTTGTACCGCAGGCGCGTGTAGCGCTTGAGCAAATGAAGTTTGAGGTTGCGCAGGAGCTTGGCATTCAATTGCCACAGGATGGTTATTATGGACACATGACCACGCGTGACATGGGCTCCATCGGAGGCTACATTACGCGCCGTCTTATTCAAATTGCGGAGCAGCAGCTCTCTGGACGCTGATTGTACTAAAGAGCCGGGACAAGCAAGCGGTAAGCAAGCTTTTTACAAGCTTCCGCGCCCTTGCCCGGCTTTTCTTATTTTTGCTCTTATTCTTATTTCAGCTTCAAAAACCGCTCCCAGCCGTCAGCAGCATTGCTGCTTGCCCACTCCACATGCGTTTCGTCGCTATATTTTCGGAAAGCGCATTCAATTAACAAAATCAAATCCAAATATAAATCATATAGCCCGCGTCGTATTTGCTCTTCGGCCGTCAGTCCTTCACGACCGTAACCCCGCAAAAACGTCTCCGACAAGTTAAAATGGCTAAAATAATGCTCCATCAACGGATCGCCCCACATCGCCCGTTCAAAGTCGATAATGCCGCAAATTTGCTTATCCTTAATAAAAATATTGCCATCCCACAAATCCCAGTGCAGCAGCTTTGGTTTAGTCACCGCATTCAGATAAGGCAATCTCTCCTTTACCTCCTGTTCAATGACAGTGCGCTCTGCTGGAAGCGCAGCACCCGCATCCGTTGCGTCATCAAGCACGCCTTGCAGCATCGCCCAAAATGCATCCGTCCAGCTTGCAAACGCCTCATGAAGCGGATAATAGCCAAACTTTTCCCCGCTGAATTCGTTAATACAGGCATTATATTCGCCCAACTGAAGCTCAATTTGCTCGCGCTCTTCTTGGGTAAAGCTTTCCTTTACTTTGTTATAGGGCTCTCCTTCCAGCCACTGCATTATAAAATAATCAGTCGGTACCAGCGACCGCGATTGGTCAAAAGCGTACACTTCAGGAACTGGCATGCGGCGATCCTGAGACACTAGCCTCATAACCTCCACCTCGGTTTTCATCATATCCTGCTCATAGCGCATCAGCGCCCCGACCGCCGTGGGCGCTACTTTCAGAACCGACTGGAAGCCGTCCGCCAGTGTTAGCTGATACGCCGTATTGGCCCAGCCATCGGTGAGCTCGCGCGAATGCGCAAGCTCCTTGCCGAAATGATGCTGGGCAATCTGTCCCAACTGCTGCGAGTCCAGCTTTAGCTTGATTTCGTTGTCCATGAATATCCCTCGCTTATGTAGGATAATAACAAGACTGCCGTGTTAATTATCGCATCTGCATGCGTCCGTTCCATTGCATGCGAAGCATGCACACCCGGTCCAATCAGCGCCGCCCGAATATTGCTGCCTCCTCGCAGTGCAGCTGATGCGTCCGATCCATATTGCGGATAAATATCGACTGCATAGGAAATGCCTGAAGCCTTAGCCAGCTCAATGAGCTTCGATGTCATCGCATAATCATAAGGACCCGAGGAATCTTTGGCACATATCGATACATCCCGCTCGCTTGCGGATAAATCATCGCCTAAAGCGCCCATATCAATCGCAATCAGCTCCGTCACATCCGGCGGCATATAGGCATTGCCATGTCCTACCTCTTCATATGTGGAAAAAATCAGCTTAAGCGTGCGCTCTGGACGCTTCCCTTCGCGTCCGAACCACTCCAGCAGTCCGAATAAGGCAGCGACACTCGCTTTATCGTCCAAATGCCGCGATTTTACCCAGCCATTGTCCATCATTTTTGTGCGTGGGTCCCACGAAATGATATCGCCGACCTCGATGCCAAGCTGCTTTGTCTCTTCTTTGGACGCTGTATCCGCATCCAGACGAATTTCCATATTTTCCTCGCTGCGCTTCCAGTCCCTTGCCTCCGGATACACATGGACGGATGTTTTCGTCGACAGCACGGTTCCTTCATACTGGCGGCCATCACGCGTATGGACGATGCAATATTCGCCTTCCACTGTATGCATCGCATAACCGCCAATAGGCGTAAAACGCAGCATGCCGCTCGGCTTAATCGCCCGCACCATCGCGCCCAGCGTATCCACATGAGCGGTTAAAGCAAGCGTGCCTGCTGTAGAATCTCCTGTTCCCGGAATCGTAATGATTCCGTTGCCTTTCGGCGTCAGCTCCAGCTCAAAGCCATGCTTGCGAGCTTCCTCCTCCAGCAGCTTCATAATTGCCATGCAGTAGCCGCTAGGGCTTGGCGTTTGCAGCAATCGATTTAAAAATTCGAGTATGTAATCCCGATTCAGTTGAATTTGCAATGGGTTAGTCAATGCCAATCTCCTCTTTCTATCCATTTAGTTTATAGCGATTAGCCTATATAGGCATTTATACCATTCATACTTATACTAATCTTACTCGACAAAGAGGTCAGCGATGGAATACAATACAGACCGGCCGCTTATCTTCACGCGATCACCAGCAAGCTTGCAGTACAAGGTGCCTCCTCTTTTGGAAACCTGTCTTGCCGTCATTTCCTGCTTGTTTAAACGCTCTGCCCAATAAGGGATAAAATTGCAGTGGGCAGAACCGCATACGGGATCTTCTTCTACCTTTAGTTTTGGGAAAAAGCAGCGGGATACAAAATCATACTGCTCACTTTTAGCAGTAACGAGTACACCTAGTCCATCTGATAGCGCGGCAAGCTTGGTGAAATCCGGATTCAGGCTTCTAACATCAGACTCCGATTCCAGTACAAACATTAAATCGCGATCAAGATAAGTTTCTACGGGCACAATTCCCAGCGCTTCAACCATCTGCTGTGTTAGCTCATGGGGCTTGGGCAATTTGTTCGGGAAATCCATTTCGTAAAGATCTCCGTCCCTTACTACGATTAAGTCGCCACTCAGTGTCGTGAAACGAATGCGCATTAGCGCTGTATCGTAATAATTCATAAGCACATAAGCTGTTGCCAGCGTTGCATGACCGCAAAGGTCAATTTCGCCGCCTGGTGTGAACCATCTTATATGGTAGCAAGCCTCTGTGACCTTAACCGCAAAAGCTGTCTCAGATAAATTGTTCTCGATAGCAATCTTCTGCATCAGCTCATCCGGCAGCCATACAGCCATAATACAAACACCAGCTGGATTTCCTTCAAAAAGAATATCAGCAAACGCATCAATGACATAATATTTCATTATCATCTACCTTCCTAAGTTTATGCTCCTAATACGAGCATTGTAACAAGAACTATAGGATGACGCACAATTATCTATGTTATGGTAGAGTTGTTCAGATCGCAATTCATTGACTCATCCAAAAAAGGGCTATACACTTAACTATCACCATATCAGGTCAGGGGATTTACAATTAATGAAGAAGCGAATACGGATTTTCCTTATATGGCTTGGCATTGCTGTCTCCACTGGGGTGCTCACGGGAGCTGCTTCTGCGCTGCTGCTGGCGCTTTTGAATGAAGCAACGAATCAGCGTCTGGCGCATCCCTGGCTGCTCTGGCTGCTTCCACTAGGCGGGGCATTGGTCAGCTATTTATATATGAAGTATGGCAGAAATACAGGCAAAGGGAACAATCTTGTGCTGGAGCAGCTGCATGAGGAAGATGGCGGAGTGCCGCTGCGTATGGCGCCGCTCGTCCTATTCGGTACGATGATCACCCATTTATTCGGCGGTTCGGCTGGACGTGAAGGGACAGCAGTGCAGATGGGCGGCAGCATGGCGAGCTATGTCGGACGCCTATGTCGACTTGGTGGATTAGAGCGAAAAATGCTGCTCATCTGCGGCATTAGCGGCGGGTTCGGCTCTGTCTTCGGTACCCCGCTTGCAGGAGCCCTATTCAGCCTGGAGCTGCTCGCAATAGGTCTCGTACCCTACTGGCTGCTGCTGCCCGCTTTGGCGGCAGGCTTTACTGGACATGCCGTCGCCCTGGGGCTAGGTACGCATCATAGTCATTATGCGATCGGCAGCCTGCCAGGCTTCAATATGCAACTGCTGCTCGCGATCTTACTAGCTTCGGTTTTGTACGGCCTGACAGCGCGGCTGTTTATCGTGCTTACCCATAAGCTCAAAGCAATATTCAGCCATTATATACCGAATCCGGCTATCAAAAGCTTCGTCGGCGGTCTGCTCATCATTTTGCTCGTCTACGTTTTGGGTACTCGTGATTATATCGGCTTGGGACTGCCACTTATGGAAGAGGCTTTTCACGAGTCACTATCGCCTTTCGCTTTTTTACTTAAGATCCTGTTCACCGCCGTTACGCTTGGCGCCGGATTTCAAGGGGGCGAAGTCACGCCGCTGTTCGTCATCGGTTCCGCGCTGGGCAGCGCCCTTGGCGGCCTGCTGTCTGTATCCGTGCCGCTGCTTGCAGGCATCGGCTTCGCTGCTGTATTCGGCAGTGCCGCCAATACCCCGCTCGCCGCTGCGATAATGGGCATGGAGCTTTTTGGCATCGAAGCCTTTCCTTATTTGCTGCTGGGCTGCATCATCAGCTATTTGTTCTCGGGGCATACGGGCATATACTGGTCTCGTCGTACGCACGAGCTTAAGCTTCGTTTCAAACGCCAAAAGCAGGAGAAGACGCTCCAAGAAACAAAGTGAGGACAGCCCATTTTTTCAATACTTAATTGTATGTTTCAGCGATTTCATGCACGTTACCAAACGGATCAACGAAAGCAGCATATTTCCCTTGAGTAGGTTTGTCATGCAAAAATGGAATACCCATTTCCTTCATTTCCTTATAACAGCTCATCAGCGATCATTTTTGCCTTTTCCGCAAGCTCCCTCATATCATCGGCCGGAACAAGCTCGGCTAAATCGTAGGACAGCGGATTACCGGAAAACTTGTTCAATTCATCCCTAATCAGGTTTATTTCTTGTTCGGAGGCATCGATAGAAAGTTTGCACGGCTGCCTAGCCTCATCCAAATCATGCAAATCGACATAGCCTGATTTAAGACTCTCCAGCACAATGGCTGAAAGATCGATTAGTGCGCCGCAGGCAATATCAAGTTCTACCCGAAACATGCCGCTAGCACTTCTTCTATCAAATCCAATATTTCCGCCGTTTTTCAAGTCTCCCTTAGAAAGCAGTATATCGAAACCCAAGTCCTTTAAAATCTGATTGAGCGTCACTTCCGTTAAGTCCAATTGTTCCAAATAGTCTATTAATGCCAGCGAATCATCGGAACCGCCAATTAAATCTCCCCACCATTTGCTTATGTACATGTTCATCTCCACTTTCTTTTAGGCATTTTAATTTTCTGAATAAGCTATTTGTTGAGGACTAATAAGTTATTTAATTTAGTAATCGTTTCCTTAGAAACTTTTTTACTGTATAGGTCTTCATTTTGCTTCCAATAAAGTAATGTCTTTTTCATAGAGAGGGCGAACTCAGGATAAGCAAGATTGTAATGAACTCCAATGCCAACTGTAGCTAACAGGCATTGGGTGTATTTAGGGAGCTCGCCCACAATTGTAAAGAACATATCGTTATACTCAAAATAAGAAGCACGCTCTTTAGCATGATCATAGCTCAACGGATAGGTAGAAATGCGTGCAGTCTTCCCCTTCAAGGCGGCATACTTGTTTGCCTCTCCCCATACTCCCTCCCAGCTGAAGTTGGTCAGGCGAGAGGCTAGAAAATCGTTATAATCGGGTGCAGAGTGCTGCTCAATATCGGTGAATGCTATGCGCATTGAACCTCGGTTACGATAAAAGGCGCAATCGATAATGATAATGCCGCCGTATAAGCCACTGGGATATTGAAAAGTAAGGCAGCTGCCATTGTGATAAGCACTTTCAAATTGCATAGGCGGCTTGACCCTCTTTTTTGCTATACTTTTGGGTACGCTAATTTTGGCGATAAATGTATGTAAATACTTTTTTCGCTGGTTAATAAATTGCACATTTGCTCCAAGCTGTTCACAGACAGTTAAGTCACTCCCACTCTCAATGATCTGAGCCACTTGCTCAAACAGCGAATCCTCTAAGCATTTCGTTTCCCAAAGGCAATAGGACAACGCAAATAATACATTGTTTCTATCATCTGTACTATTTAAGCTACAAGTAAATTTCTCTTGTAATTCACTGACAATCTGAGTAACCTCAGACCCCCGATTATACTGCTCATAGAAATATTCCTTGATCTCACATGAGGTGTCATTACCAAAAACCTCAGCACTCCATGTTCCCATACAGTCATCACCTCTAGAAAGTTAGATCGGCTAATGTCATTTCAATGAAACAAAGGATAATATTGTACCTTGATATTTCCAATTAATCTAATTCAGCTCGTGAAAAAAGATCTTTAATTAATGAGTCATCTTCACATGCTTCCTTAAAGGCGATGGCAAAGCTAAGTATTGCTTCTCTATTGTCTGTATAAGCAGCGAACATATCAGCTTCAGGGTCAAATCGTACGATATCAACTAAATGAGGCATTTTTTCTTCAAGAAACACGGCTGCTAATGAACCCCAATCATAGCCATTACCCTCAAATCCTTCTTCGGCTCGTGTTTGAAAAATTTCATCCTTATATTGGCCAACGCTTAAAATCATGGATATGCTTCCATTGTTATGCGCAACTAGCCCAAATGGGTTTATTTTTTCATTAACTTCTAACAAACCCTCATCCTGTTCAGCTTTAACTATAGGGATGGTTTCATTTCCTGCTCTACCAGCGGCGTTGCGGCTCATTTCTAAAAACCTCCTGCCATGTGCATCTTCAGGGTCTAGCGCTACAGCTTGTTCAAAAGCAACTATCGCTTCCTTATACTGTTCAAGGTAATAATAAGCATAGCCTAATCGGTAATGCCAAAGAGGGTCGTGCTCGCCTTGCTTTTGCACAGATAAAAAATATTCAATCGCTTCCTTATAATTATCTTGATTATTCAATGCTCTTGCCAAATGGCAAACTAAGTCATAGTCCCTGTCTGCTTCGGGTATTTCCATAATTTTGTTAATGATTTTCTCATACTGGTCCTCGTTATGCCAAAGAGTAAGCTGCTTCAATAGGTCCTTATCCATCTTTATATTCTCTCCTCTAATTTTAATCAAATAATGATTTCAATATTATAAAATGCCTATTTCGTGGTATATGGATGTACTTCGCATTACAAGCTCTGGGTCGCTGCAAGTGACGTTCAACTTTTAATTCCACAGGAATGACTTTGACTTTGTTTCAGGTTTAATTGCTCATCTCATGTGCTCACGATCAATTTTTGAAAGATAATAGTCTTCCCAATTATCTCTTGTGTTCTGTGATTGTGGATTAGCAGGAATTATAATTTTTTCCGTTGGCAAGTAAAAATAGTTCTTTTGGGTATGCTTTTGCAATCCTGAAATTTTCTTTAAGTCCCTTTGAAATGCTCGATAAAAAGCTTGTATCTGTTTGTTAGGATTCTTTGATATCATACGCATTTGTATAAGTTCTCGACTTTTATAGGATTCTCTGCCGCCTTTAACTTCAATAGAACAGGAGCTTGGTGTGTCGTAAAAGTATCCGAATTCTTTGATTCGTGTTATATCTTGAATGGGATGGCAGGAAAAGAAAAAAGAGTTATATGCAGTATCACTAAAATAACTGGAGAACAAATCGATTTTTTCCCTTTCGAAAGATGAATATTGACGTTCACCCTGGGCGTTAACAAATATTTCGGCATATAGTTTAACTCCATGACTCTGCATGGCATTGTGGCTCTCAGTAAGAAAATCCATAACAGGCATTGAAATGTTAAAATAGATAGCTATACCATTTTCCTCCTTCTCCTCAACAGACTACCAATCACGTTCACGAATGGCTTCTTCTGTATCTATTTCGATACCAAAAAAGGCTAAAATATCTTCAACAGTTTGTGCAATTGATTCTCTCGCAACGGTTTCAATTTCGCTGTCATTTTCGTCAAACTCTTCTGCAAGAGCATTGATTGCATGAATGGCGATATCAAGCTTTGATTGAATTTCTTCGATATCTTGATTTCCTTGTTCCAAAAATTCAACAACTTTAACTAGTTCAGCTTTGACTTTATCAACAA
Organism: Paenibacillus sp. FSL H8-0537; assembly: GCF_038051995.1. Classification (NCBI taxonomy): domain Bacteria; kingdom Bacillati; phylum Bacillota; class Bacilli; order Caryophanales; family Paenibacillaceae; genus Paenibacillus; species Paenibacillus sp. FSL H8-0537. The sequence goes on from NZ_CP150290.1 coordinate 3,611,946, forward strand.
GAAAATCAGGGTAATATCCATCAATATACATATCTTTTAAATATTCAAATGACGCACTACTATTATTTTGCACTTCTAGCACCGATGGTTTAATTTTGTCTGACTTTCGGTCGACTTTACTACGGCTCCAATCTAATAATGTTAAAGTAGAGCTATCTCCTGGCTCTAGCTTATCTGTCATTTCAAATTCTCTTAATGCTTCCTCATATCTCTCAAGATAATAGTAGGAGTAGCCCACGCGAAAATGCCAAAGAGGGTCATCCTCACCTTGTTTTGCAATAGTCAAAAGCTGTTGAAGTGCTTCATCGTAACGTTCCAGATTATTCATAGCTCTTGCCAATAAACTGACCGTATTATAATCTCTATCTGATTGGGGAATTTCCATAATTCTACCTACTATTTTTTCATGTTCATCTTCTTGATGCCAAATAATAAGTTGTGCGAAAGGGTCTTTTTCCATCACTCTGCCTCTTTTCGTTTGTAAGATAGTAACAACTTCCTAATTAGTTTACCAACTATGCGCCGTGTTCCACAATGCATCAAAACAATCATTATTGAACTGATAAGCTAAGTTAAACTCTTTTTAAACTTTATCCTGATCTCCTAAATACCAATACAATTGCCTATATGTCCGACATCTGCATCCCCTATCAAGTAATTTGAGTCCTATTCTTCCAATTATAACCTCTGACAAGCATAGGTCATAGGTTCACTATTAAATTAATCTGCTCTTCGTTTTATGAGATTAACCAGCTCCTTCTGGTTGATCCTTTTTCAATCTTACAAGACAATATGAGTCTTTTCAAAGATATGAATTCAGACTAAACTACAATTCCAAGCTGTTTTAGATCAGGTTTTCCGGCTTGCAAAGACGCCTTTGGAGCTATGTATCCCGGTATTACACCTCGGTTTTTAAGTGAATTTCCAACAAATAAGATTTGAGGTCATTTTACGGGTAATCTTGCCAAGCTATTAGCTGATATAGTTGAACAGCGGCGGACTAAAAAAGGACTCCGCCGCTGTTATTCACTAAAAAAATCGTCGATAAAGTTCTCTCCGACGCTCACCACGGAGCTGTGCGTAGATTTACGCGGTAAGGTTTTTGTCAAATAGATCATGCTTAACAGCCAATGAACATTATGGCTTTAGCTTCGCAATAACAACGTAATAAGCAGATCTGGCTGCGTTCGATGGATTCCATGCAGTGAAGAACCATGTGCTTTCTCCCGAGGAATAGTTATTGAGCAAATAGCCTTGCTGTGTGCCAGTTAAAAACCAAGAACCACTAATAATGTTGTAGCTGTTGCCATTTACCGTATAGTTTCTAGAGCTAAATGCAGGAATTGTCACTGGTGCAAAGGTAAATCGCGCAAAACCATCGCCAAGTTGTGTAACTCGAACGGCTTTTTTAATGCTTACAACGATACTTTTACGGCTTATGATCTTCTTCCCCGACTGTACGACTATCTTTTTGTTTTTCAAAGGTGCTTTTCTCATAATCTATCATCTCCTTATTCAACATATGTTAGATTATGAGATTCGAGATGATATGGAGTGGACAAAAGTATGCTGTCAACTTGCTGAATTTTCAATCGACTAAAAAAGAGAGCCTTCATACCTGGACGCCGTGATGCCTGAACGTCGAAAAAACCGGATTCCTTCAATTAAGGATTCCGGTTTTTCGTTAGACACTTATCACGCTCACATTCGCAGGCGCCGTGTCGAGCTCCATCGGGCCCGTATTTTACGCCCCAGCTCCAAAGCGCTTGCGATAGCCGCATTTCCGGCACAGCTCCTCGACCGCTTCCCTGCGGGAGAAACCCTCGACCAGCTTAATCGCCCGATCATCCTCAATAATGTCCGAGAACGATTTATCATTAATGTTGCCAAGATCAATGACGCCTTCGCCGTCGAGGCAGCATGGAACGACCGTTCCATCGACCAATATACCTGCCTGATTGCGCAGTCCGTAGCAGAAGCCTTTGCCGTCATCCTCTTCCGCATTCAAATCCGGCCATTCAAACTCATGATCCTGATTCAAGTAAATGCGATCAGCAATTTTCAGTCCTTTACCGGGAGCAACCCGCTCCTCAATGAAGTAATCCAGTCCAAATTGCTGTTCAATAATCGACAAAACGTCACGATTGCGCTGGCGCTCCGCATTCGTCGCATTATCGGTATGCAAATTCCACAGGCGCAGCGAAATGATCATATTTGTCCGCTCAACCGCCTCACGTGCAAAATCCAATACGCTTCGAATATAACCTTCTTTATTTGTGGAGCCAACGTGTCCGTCAAAGCTATGCAAGGAAAAATTCATTTGGCGCAGCGCCGGCTTTGTCAAAATTTTCTCTTTCACTTTATGAAGCAGCGTCCCATTTGACGTCAAATTGACTTTAAAGCCGTGCTTTTGGCTGAGATCCAGCAGCTCGTCAATTTTCGGATGCAGCAGCGGCTCGCCTTTTAGATGAAAATAAATATAGTCCGTAAACGGTTTAATCTGCTCCAGCCGCTTTTCGAAGTCCTCGACCTGGATAAAGCCTTTTGCCCGCTGTGTCTGGGGACAGAAGGTGCACGCCAAATTGCAGATGCTCGTAATCTCCACATAAAATTTCTTAAACCTCTTCATTACTCGTTGCTCCATTCTGCTCGGTAGTCCTTCCTGCTATTATAGCATGCTCCCCGCTTGCGCGACCATAATGCTATAAAAGCCTCTAGCTTCAATGAAAGGATCGCCAGAAAGCGCCTTCTGTCGCAATAATGGAGCGTATTTGGGCATAAGGAATGCGGAACGTCGGGAACCCGGCCGCAAACGGCGCAATATCATACGGGTTAAAATATAAATGCAGCGCATCCTCCGTCACATAAAAAGGCTGATCCGCTTTAATTCCCGTATAGGTATCTGGAAATACATAGCTATACTGAGGATCCGTCTTAATTTGCTCGCCAACGATATCACTAAGCACCTTTACATAATTGCTGCCTGGCTGGAACAGATCCCTCAGCTCGTACATCGACCCGTCGATGACATTGATGTGGCTGTAAATCATCGTCGGCATGCCATGTGCAGCCCCGAACGGGAAATTGTAGCCATTTAACTGCAGGACTAGAAGGTTTTTGTGGAACCAGGTAACGTCAAAATCGCCGTCATACGAGTACTCCAGCTGCACATTCGCCGGGACCCTCTTGACCTGCGACAGCTCCTCCAGCTTACGGTTCACCTGCTGCTGTGCCGCCTGGTTCACCATGCCTTCAACGCTTGGATAATACACCAAATAATCAACGTTCGGCTTATATTTGTGCTCCTTGACACGCAGCGGAACCCGAAGCGGAATGACCGTATTGCTTTGCCAAATGAGGCGCCCGCTGCGCGTATAATAGGACTCCCGGTTATCAACAATTGCCTGTACAACGCCGTCCATAATCGTTAATACGCCTCTGCCAGACAGCCGCGGATACCCCTCGGCGGGCTGTCCCTTCGTATTTATAAAGTAGGTCTGTTTCCCATCGGTAACGGAAGCCAGCCCATACTTATAATCCGCCACATCCGTGAAAAAATAGTCCGTCAGCAGTTTGCCGTCATGATCTGCAATTGCATATAGTGAGCCCAGATACGGCTGATCTGCGTTTCTCGCCTTGCCCAGCGCCAGCCGCTGCTCGCCCAGCTGGCGAATATCATTATAGGCCGGCTGCACGACATAGCCGCCCCGCTTCTCAATAACGCCATACAACGCGCCAAAACCCTCCGCTGTATTTACAATTGCCCGGCCATCCTGAAACGGCATGGCCGACGTAAACGCCGGATAAATGACCGATTGGCCGCGCTCATTGATGTACCCGTATTTGCCATTTTGCTCCGGCTGATAGGAAAGCAGTCCCTCTCCGAGCTGGCCTACATCATAAAACGGGTATTCGGTAAGCTTGCGTCCGTTTCGATCAATTAGCGCAAAGGCCTGCTCATGCAGCTTCACGACGGCTTTTCCTTTCGTAAAATCGCCGGCGCTTTCGAACTGTGCCGGTATAACCTCCGCCCCTTTACGATCCAAATACCCATATTTGGAGCTGTTGTCTGCTTCATTCATGTCATAGAACATCGCCCGTTCATCTGCAAACGCGGAAATGTATGAATAAGCCTTGGGGGTAAGTACATTCCCTCGCTCATCGATGATTTTAAAGCCTGCGCTATCTATGATGACCGCCCGGCCTTCCGAGAACGGGCCGATAAAATCATAGATCGGCTGAATCCGGAAAGCGCCTGACCTATCAATTAGACCGCTATTGTTGCCTGACTGCACGACAGCGAGCCCATTTGGCTGAAAAGCATCAGCACTGCTGTATTGCGGCTCAATGATGAAGCTCCCTTTTGCGTCGATGTAACCCCATTTTGTTCCGCTCGTCGTCTTTACGGCTGCCGGAAGGAGAACTGCTCGGCGAGCATGATCCATTTCCCCTGTTTCAAATGCAGCTTCTACATATTGCGTTCCATCAAGAGACCAATCCGTGTCATTACTGGCCCAATCCCTTCCTTGCTGCAAGGCTTGCGGATAGTCGAGCCCCACTGGCGAAGTTGTTCCCATCATATTAGCTGCAGTTCCAGCGTGATCAAAACCGCCCATATCGGCAGTCATTCCTGCTGCTAGCCGCGCTGCCTCTGTATCAGCTTCCCCTCTACCGCTAGCCAATATGGCTTGCTTTAATTGCTTCAGCACCTCAAGCGATGGGTAAGGCTCAGGGAAGCTAAGCGCCTTGTGGACAGAGTCAAGCGCCGCCTGCAACTGGCACGCTTTAAACTGCGCATCTGCAAGATGAAACCAATAGAAGCCATAATCCGGATGCTCGGCTACCATTCGTTCGTAATAATGGACGACTTTGCAGAAGTAATAAGGATACACATCTGGCGCCGGAACAAGCATTCCTTTCGACCAGCGCATGACGTGGACATCATACGCTTCCCCCGTGTCATGTGCCCATAATGCCAGCTCGGCCTGCCCATCCCTTCCATTTGGTCCAGGCATATCCTCTACATCCACATAGCTGAAATTGATGCCATCCGGCAGCACAGGGCAAAGCTTGAAATTGCTGTAGGCATACACCGACAGCGTGGACCAAATGGCTCCAACCTGCCAGCCAATGATTAAATTACAGCATAGACAGCTGGTCACAGGGGCCGCAGTCATCACCGTTACGCCGTACCCATTTCCTTTCACACAAGCGCCTATCACCCAGCCAAGCTGACAATGCTGCAAAATCATTACAAAATATTCGTTATTCAAACGATACACCGCTGCTACCTCGGGGCAACCGTCCCCATTAAAATCCGCCACTACAACTGCATAATGTGGAGACGGGCACGAAATTTCAGTCAGCTCCGCTCCAACTGGCAAATGAGCGGCAGCCAATCGCACCCACTGCATGTCATCCGCGTTCATTTCATCACACCCCACCCGTATACGACTGGAATTTATCCTTAACAAACTAAACATATGCAGGAAAATAGGAAATATGATTGCGTTCACGAATGTCAATGATAAAAGGGAACATATTTTTTATTATGTAAACAAAATAAGCCGGGACATTCCCTTATCAGGAGCATCCGGCTTTATTTTTTTCTAACTAACCCTTCGTTCGATTTAAAGTAATCAAATAATTGTATTTACTTGCATGCTTCAACTCGTCTAAAATAATGCCAAAAACCGTGTCTTTGTATATACCCGCTGGCAAGCCGAACCAAATACTGCGATATTTTTCGACTGCCGCAAGCTCTCCTAATAATGCTTCCTCTAATCCAGCCAGATAGGAGTTCACCGGCTGATGGGCTTCATTGCTGATACCGGTAATTTCCTGACCCGTAAGCTGCCTGTAAATCCCGCGAAACATGTGGTTGTGACTGCGCTCATCATTGCGAATAGACATAATGATCCCTGCCTGCTCGGCATTCGGCGCAAGCCTAATCAGCTCATCATAGAACAACTCATCATTTCGTTCCCCTTGTACCGCTTCTTTTATTAACGTTAGCGCATGCTGTGGGGTTGTTGTCCACACAGGCATAAACACTGAACTTCTCCATTGGTAATCAACCCAATTCATCTATTAGCCTCCACAAATAAGGATCATGATTTAGATCAGCATATGTGTGAGCAGCCCATTTGTTTACAATTGCTCAATTGACAGCTTAGTTCCCTTTAATCGGCTTATCTGGCCCTTCTTCTTGCTTGTCCGTATAAAGCGACATCATTGACTGTACCTCTTGAAGCAGCTTCTGGCGCAGCTCTAACGGCTCAAGAGCCTCGACCGTTGAACCGAATTTAAGCAAAATTTCGCAGGCGGATTCCAGTGTATTGAAAAGCACATCCGCCTGGATTTCATCCTGATAAACAGTGCCTACTGCCGTAACCGTTACATACCACTGCTTACGAAATCGGGGAAGGTCAGCTTCCTTCATGCGGATTTTCGCCGGATAACGCGGCAGCTCAGACTTGAACTGCGCAATGGATTGCTGCCAGTAAGAGGCTAAATCGAACCGTTCCGGCCGATCGAAGCTCTCCCCTTGCATAGCCGCCTCATGCAGCCGGGAAATGCGATACGTTCGCATTCCGCCTTCCGTGTCAGCAACGAGGTACCACGCATTATTTTTCGCCACAAGCCCGAGTGGTTGAACTAGCCTTTCAGCCAGCTCCGCTCCGCGAGTGTATGCAATGAGCAGCTTCCGCTCCAGCCAAATCGCTTCTTGAATCAGCGGGAGAAGCGGCACCTGCTCGCTTGCTTCCCGCCAGCCCGCACCGTCGATATGAATGCGCTGCCGCACCTTTTCCGCTTCCTCCCGATACATCGACGGAAATGCGGCGATCAGCTTCTGAAAAGCAGCGTCAAAGTTATCGCTGATCCCCAATTCTAAGGCAATGCCCGTAGGCTGGGACAGAAGCAGCGACTGGATTTCTTCCTTTTTCATCCCGGTCAAATTCGTCCTGTAGCCTTCGGCAAGCATCCAGCCGCCATTCGTCCCGCGCTCGGCCACGATCGGAATGCCCGCAGTGCTTAACGCCTCCATGTCGCGATGGATTGTCCTTCCCGATACTTCAAGCTGGTTCGCCAGCTCCTGTGACGTCATTCTGCCGCGATTTTGCAGCAGCAGCAATATGGCAATTAATCGATCTGCCCGCAGCTGATATCCCTCCTGTCTTTAAGTCGATTTTCCGTCGCTCGCTTCCGGAATCGGAATCGTTTCTAGGGTAGCTGCATAGTTCCCCCAATGTGGACGGGTGCCATCTTCATCGTCAAACACGTATTCCTCCGAAAGCCCCCAAGTGCTTAGCGCTTTCCCTGTTTTGAGATGTACTTCTGGATCAGATGCGAGCGCGGCAACCGCTCTACCAATATAGGCAGGTGTCTCAGACATCAGAAAATGCGGCTCCTGCGCAGCGGCATCCCGCCAATTCGCCTTCGTCACGCCAAAATGCTCCAGCATCGCCTCCGAACGCAGAAAACCCGGCGTTAAAGCCAAAGCAGTTACGCCATAAGGGCGTAAGTCCTCTGCCATCGCTTTAGCCAAATGGATAACCGACGTTTTGGCCAAGCTATAGTACAAATTGCCGCGATATTGGCTATCTACTCCGTCGGTAATTTCAATGATGAGCCCTTGTTTTCTAGCTGTCATAAGCGGCGCACCATAATAACTGGTAATCATATGAGAAAAAACAGCACGCTGCTGCATAAGCAGGCCATCCTCCAGCGAATGCTCCCAAAACCGCTTGCCCCACTCGGTTAATGGATCACCGCCCCATACATCATTCACCAGCAGGTCTAACTGCCCATTCTGCTCGGCTTTCACCCGCTCAAACAATGCCTGAACCTCCGACTCCACCGTATGGTCTACACGCACAGCAATGCCAATTCCCCCAACTGCCGCAACCATCTCCGCCGTTTCGTCAATAGTCTCCTGCCTGTTCATATTCGACAAGCCGCCTCGCACACTGCGCCCTGTACAATAGACGGTTGCCCCTGCCTTCCCCAAACCAATTGCAATCCCTCTGCCCGCTCCTCTTGTCGCTCCCGCCACAACAGCAACTTTTCCGGCTAACGGTTTCATTACAAGCCACGCTCCCTTTTATTTGCTTCTTCTAGTCTCACCCATTATAACGTTCACTAGATGACAACTACTGTCATATATCTCAAACGATTGAGGGGACCAGCTTAGAAATTAAAGGGCAAAATAAAATCGCTAATGGTACACGCGCGCCTCTTTCCCCGCATTCCCATTAACGATTGTCATACGCTGATATTTTACAGACGGCAAACGCCCTTCGCGCAGGCCGGTCCCGTCGGACATTCACAGTGGGTCCGAAGCTCATCGAGCTTGAGGATAATAATTTCACCGCGGACGACCTTGATTACTTCTTCATCCTTAAGCGCGGCAAGCATGCGATTGACACTTTCACGCGTTGCTCCAATCAGCTCGGCAAGCTCGTTATTGGTCAGGCGAATATCGATGTGCAGCCCTTCTGGACGCAGCACCCCGTACATATTGCTAAGCCGAATCAGCGTCGAAGCGAGCGCACCCAATTTGCCGAACTGCGTCAAATCCCGAAGCTTTGACTGGCTAATTTGCTGCATCATGCCTAACCACTTGGCAAAGCTGACCGCCATACTCCCATTTGTATTAAGCAGCAGTTCCAATTCGTCAGAGGCGATAAGACCAGCCACAACATCCTCCGTTGCTTCAGCACTCATGCCATGCAGCAGTTGTCCTTCACCGCCATATTCACCGAGAAAATCGCCATGACTGGCAAAAGACAGCGTTAGGCTTTTGCCATCCGCCATCATCCGGGTCAGTTTTATTCTTCCTGAAACAATTAAATAATGGTAGCTCGCTGCATCGCCTTCCCAAAATAAATGATTGCCCGCCTCATAACGGTGCATGCTCATCCGCTCGGTTATACGTTCCAAATCAGCTGGGGTGAAGAAGGCCGCAATGCCTTCTCCTTGTGCAATAGCAGGTCGAGCGAAGCTGCCTCGTTCGTTAGAGCTATTTGCGCTCATCTGGCTCATCCCCCTCCCGTTTTGTACATCATACCAATATATGACGTATTTGTGCATACAAATGAGGAAGGAAATTGTTAAAAGCATGTTTTTTCGCACAAGCGTAAACGGCTGAAGCCGTCTTTTGGTGGCAAAGCTTCCGTTTCGCAGGTGGAATATAAGCCCATTTATAAGTATGAAACTTATAAATTCTTATATTTAAAAAGCTGCATCGCAGCCCTCATAGGTTCATCCAGAACCATGATTCGCTAGATGCAGCTTGCTTTTATTTAATTGTACCCCTGCTCAGCGTCATCTCGCCGAGGGCTTCAGCCCGGTGCTTTCTCCGTCATTTTTGTGAGGAACAAGACGTTGATACCATTTGCGCATCAGTGGCAACACGTAGTAGTCAAGACCATATTTGCCAGCATTCGCGCCACCGACGATGATAATGACACCCAGCAGCACCATCCATGGGTTAACCGAGATCGTTCCTGCGAAGAGGAACATAAAGTTCATGAGAAGCCCGAAAAATACAGCTGTTGTTGTAAGTGCACCAACGATGAGACCCAAACCTACCAGAAATTCACCAAGCGGGATTAAAAAATTGAACAGCTTTGCATTAGGCAGTGCGAAATGCTCGATAAATGCGGTATACGTTGGATAGACGGCGAGGCCTGTCGCCCGGTCAGCTACTGGATTTTCAACTGCATTTTTCAAAAATCCTGCCGTATCGAAGCCCCCGCCTGTCAGCTTGCCCCAGCCCGATTCCAGCCAGTGGTACCCGACATATAGTCTAAGCAGTAACAGCGCACCTGCCGCAATTCGATTTTCTCTCAGCCATTTGTATAACATGACCACTCACTCCTTAAGTGTTTATGTGTTGTTTGTTTCTGTCTTTATCATAAGGGATGGCCGAACATTAATATGTGATTTTTTTCACAATATACAAAACGATTGGCTGTTTTCGTCTATTTGTGTCGTTTATTTGAACGCAAGCACTGGGCTGAACAGTCACTGCGCTGCGCCACCTTTGATCCGATGTCAGATGCTGCTGATTATGTAAGTGGCGCAGAGCAACTGGCTGGAACAATGAGGCCCACTAGCCAGCTGTCGGCTTAAATGGACTCTCTCCATCTCTCAGTCTTTTGCCAGCGATACGTTGATATCTTGTTTTCAAGTAGGGCAAGATGAAATAATCCAGCCCGAACTTGCCTGCATTGGCTCCTCCGATTAGAATAATGCCGCCGAGCAGCACCATCCAAGGATTCATGGATATAGAGCCTGCAAATAAATACATGAAATTCATGAGCAATCCGAACAATACGGCCGTCGTGGTGAATGCACCTACAATTAGGCCCAGGCCCACAAGGAATTCACCAATGGGAATAATGAGATTAAATAGGCCTGTGTTGGGCAAGGCGAAATTCTCCAAAAACCCCGTGTACATAGGATAAACAAGCTGGCCTGTCGCTTTATCCATGATCGGATTTTCGACGGCATTCGCTATAAAGCCCGCCGAGTTAAAACCTTCTCCAGTCAGCTTGACCCAGCCAGCCGAAAGCCACTTTATCCCAATATACAAGCGAAGAAATGCGAAAATGCTCGCCGCAATCCGGTTCTCCATCACCCCTGTTAGTACCATCAACATTAACCTCCTTTCGTCTAATTTCGTCGAGCAATTTCATTATATAGGAAAATATGAACATTGTATGTATTTTTATTAAAAATTAAGCAAATTGAATTTTATTGATTTTTATTACAATTTGAGGGAATTTAATTTAGTTACCGTAATTATAATTATGTAAACTTAATGCTATGGAAAACAGCAAGCTATATGCCGCTCATTTTCAACCGACATCCACATCATAAAAAAAACGCTGCATCCAAGATGCAACGCTTCCCTTCTTGTACTATACCCGTCGGCTAAGCTTTTCTGCTGCCAATCTTCATTTTACCCGCAATATTATTCATCGCATTTTGCAGCTGTTTGTTGTCTATATGCGTATAAATTTGGGTCGTCGCTATACTCGCGTGGCCCATAAGCTCCTGCAGCGTACGAATATCCGTACCGCTGCGAATTTGCAGCGTCGCAAAGGAGTGCCTTAGCTTATGACTGGAAAGCTTTTTTCCCTCAAGCTCTGGGAGCCTTTCCTTCATCAGTCCAATTGTTTCATCCGCAACGGTCTGAATCATGCGAATAGATAGCCGCCTGCCGAATTGCGAGACGAACATCGCCTGTTCCTTCAATTGCCCTGGCGCTTTTCGCGCCTCTATCGCCCGGCGAAGCACCTCCTGTAGTGGCGCAGGCAGCGGGACAACTCGCCATTTCCGCCCTTTTCCGAGAATATGAAGCGAGCCGTCGGAATGAAAATGCTGCATGTTCAGTCGATGAACCTCGCCTACCCGCAGCCCCGCATAACACATGAGCAGCATTATCGCGAGATTACGCTCATAATATTTTCCACCAATCGCAGCAACAAGCTGCTCCAGCTCGTCCTCCTCCAAATAGACAGGGATGCGCCCCTTCTCTTGCTTTGACTTGGCAATAAGCGCAGCTGGATTAACGCTGAGAGCCTCTAGCTCGATTAGCGCCTTATAAAAGGAACGCACGGAGGAGAGCTTGCGATTGCGCGCTTCATCCCCTGCCCCTTTTTCACGACAAGCAGACATAAATCGCACCATATCCAATTTTCCAACCTGATCGAGCGCCTTCGGATGTACCATATGTAAAAAATGCTGGGTGTCACTTAAATAGGCCCGCTGCGTCGCTGCCGTCATCCCTTTGTTTTTCATCCAGATGGAGAACAGCTCCAACTCCTGCGTGTACGTATCGATAATTTCATGCTGCCACATGCTGCTTGCTACCTCCAGCTCCTCAAATTCAAACTTTTAAAGCTTAAATTTGATATATTCCTTATCATAGCTGATAAATATAATGCCCGTAAAGGGAAACTGCGTGAAATATGTATTTCACGCAGTTTTTTTAGATGTAAAACAGGCTCAAAATGCCACTTTTTCCGGCACTAACGAGTAATTTTAGCCCCATATTCGGTAATTTCCATATCAATACTTACGGTAATCGGGATTTCAGGAAATATCTCTTCCCAGCGGTCTTTTATTTTCTCCCACTTGCGCGGATGCTGAATACTAAACTGCTTTCCGAAACCGAGCACATCTATTCCATATTGCTTCTGAACCTTTTTGAGCGCCAGACTGGTCAGCCTCCGGACCTCCTTCTCGGTCGCTTCCTCCACCTGCTTTCTGAATGCCGAATCAATCGTTTCATTCGTATTCGCCCATTCTTCAATGAGCCGCCCCTTCGATTCTATGCTTACATGAAAAGAAATATCATCACCTGCTACTTTAGAAGTTATTTTACTTTTCATGCCTTTGACCTCATAGACAACCGGCTGCCGATTCTCATGATAGCTTTTAACCAAGCCGCCTTTCCCATTCCCCATCAGCCATACAGAGCCGATTGTTTCTTCTTCGTTTAAAATCCCCTGCAGCCTTTGCGTTTTACCTTTTATGATAGAGCTGCCGGAAAATTTGACCTCGCCATCTGCCGCAATGACATTTTGCAGCAAATAGCTTTGCTCCCCATGCATTTTCCCCTCCAGCTTCGATAAAGTCATCGGCTCCAATATGCTCAGAGAGCGATAGCGGTTATCAATCAGCCCATAAAGTCGTAAGGATGGGATAACCGTATTATCTTTAGCGACCATCGTACCGCGTGCGCTTCCTTTGCTAACGAGCACCTGACAGCTTGGACGAATGTCATTATCGCGCAAGAAAAAATCCAGCAGCTCATTCATGCTGTATTTTCGTGCCAGCCTTTCATTAATAACAATCACCTTCAAATGATGACCAATGACCGGACGCTCCATCCGTGTTGAAAACTCACGAATAAGCTGAAACATTGAATCTCCGGTTTCCGAAATATTATAATACGGCTTTTGCGAGCTAGCCGTCTGCCCTCCGCCACGCTGGTTTTCTGATTGCACATTAATAATTTGCAGCGTGTATGTGAGCAGCTTGCGCTTGCGATAGTCGCTGCCTTCTTTGCGAAACTGTTTTTCCAGACGCGATTCACTCGCCGGATCCAGTCCCATGCCAACATAGATGCTCTGATCCTCGATCTCATCCTTGCTCCAGCAGCCCGTTTGCAGGAACATCACTGCCGTACATAAGACGATAAGAAACAGGTGTTTTGCTTTATGTCTTATTCGCATGCTTGCCTGTCCTCCATTTCGTTAAAACCAAAAATATAAGGGGCAGTACACCAAACAAATAGATCGCGACTTTGCCAATCCAATCGCCAAGTGTAAACACGTCGTCCAATTTTTTTGGAATAGCAACGATTATGTATACTATGGGCAGCAAGCCGTAGAGGCAGGTTCTCATTTTTATTTTATATAGCTGAGAAATGCCAAGTGATGCACAATAATAAGCAATGGTGAAGCTGGAGTAAATTTGCATAATCCAAATAATAAGCAGCAGAAACTCAAAGCGTTCGAAAATCAAACCGGATAACTCGAAGCTTCTGGCCAGATCCAGCGTCGGCCAATTTCTCGCCATAACTCCATCTGTCGACAATGCCCCGATGACCATAATAACGGTAACGATATAGATGACCAAAGGAACGCTAATACCTGCGCCAACAGCCCGCACATTTTTCTTAGGATGCTGCATGTAGGCGGTCAAAAAAAGAATAATCTCGAAGCCTGTAAAAGAGAGCGACGTTGTCTCAATGCCTTTGAATACAGGCCAGATTCCTTGACCTAATACAGGGCGCAGATTATCCAGCTCAAAAATTTTGAATCCCATCAGCGTAACTAATAAATAAATGACAATAGTCAGCGGCAAAATCAATTCAAACAGGCGAGCAATGGCGCCGATTCCTCCTAGCATGAGATACAGCCCCACCCATAAAAAGACGGCAACGGTTGCCCATTGCGGCGTTCCTTCCAGCAATATAAAGCTGGAGACCTCGACTAAAGAACGGACTTGAAAGGCTGCAGTTGCCGCAAAATAAATAATAATGACAGCGCCTAGCAAATGCCCCAGCCAAGAGCCTATTATTTTCCGACTGAATTCATAGAAGGTTTGGCCGGGATAGGCTTGTGATAAAAGAGCCATAATGGCTCCTGTCACAAGGGCAACAACGCCGCCCAAAATGACGGAAATCCAAGCATCCGGCGTCCCCACCTTATCCACTGCTACACGAGGCAGCGATAAAATGCCGGAGCCTAGCATAAAGTTGGAGATGATGACTGCAACCTGAATCGTCGTTAGTTTTACTTGGGGAAGGCTGCTTTTAGCTTGTTGTTTACCGCTCATTGGCTCACCTTTTTCTTATAGAATCTTGTGGATAAAGCAGCTTTGGCCTTCGCTTCATCATCCGCAGCGGCGCGCGCATAAGAAAATCCTTCCATTCCCCTAAACGGTAAGGAGCAGCAGGGCTGGCATACGGGACACCAAAGCTTTGCAGTCTCGAAATATGTGCACCAAGCAGCAGGGCATACAAGACAACGCCGTACATGCCAAAGGCGGCTGCACAGAACATCGCCGGGAAGCGCAGCATCCGCAAAGAAATGCCTGCACTATATTGCGGTATCGAAAACGAGCATATTGCGGTCAATGCCACGACGATGACGAGGATCGGGCTGACAATTCCTGCCTGTACAGCAGATTCCCCGATAATGAGGCCGCCTACGATTCCCATCGCTGGACCAATCGGCTTCGGCAGACGGAGCCCTGCTTCCCGCAATATCTCAATGGCTATTTCCATAATCAGCGCCTCTAGCAGAGATGAAAAGGGTACACCAACCCTCGTAGCAATGATAGAAATGACCAATTTAGTTGGAATTAAGCCTGGGTGAAAGGAGATGAAGGAAATATAAGTAGCAGGAACGAACAAAGCCATAATGGCGGCGAAAAAGCGCATAATCCTTAGTAGTGTACCTGCGATCCAGCGCTCATAATAATCCTCTGGCGACTGCAGCAGCATACTGAAGGTAACCGGTGCGATTAGAGCAAATGGCGTACCGTCGAGCAAAATCGCTACCTTACCCTCCATTAGGGCTGCTGTCACTCTATCTGGCCTTTCCGTGTTTTGAATTTGCGGAAATGGGCTTAAATAATTATCCTCAATCATCTGCTCGATATAGCCCGATTCCAGCACGTTGTCGATGCGGATTTTAGCTACCCGCCGTCGCACCTCTTCTACTAGATCCGGATTCGCGATTCCTTTCATATAAGCGATATACAGATCCTTCTTCGCCCGCTCACCAACCTGAAGCTTGAGCAAGCACAGGTCTTTATTTTCACCCTGTTTGCGCAGCAAAGCGATATTGTCGGATAGATTTTCATTAAATCCGGCCCTTGGCCCGCGAACGAGCGCTTCCGATATAGGCTCTTCGATGCTGCGGCTTTTGCTCGCCAGCGCGTGGATTAATATGATTTCTTTAATCCCATCAACTATTAAGGCGGTGAATCCTATAAGCACTTTGGAAAGCATCTCTTCCTGCGTTTCCACTTCCATAATTTCACTTGTAGACAACAGCGTATTCTGAATAAGCTCCTTCGAAATCAGCTGATGGTCAAACGAATAGGACATTAATGGTTTTAATACATGCAAATCAATTTGCTCTCTGTCCGTCAGTCCATCACAATACATAATGGCTGCTTTGACCTTTGTCTGACCCAGCTCAAAATTCCGTATATTGACATCTCCATATTCCTTTAACTGCTCTCTGATGGATACTAAACGGCTTTCAATGCTGTTTTCCTTACTCATCACTCAATTCCTTTCCGACTCAGCCCATGTAAAAACGGCTGATAATATAATTGGCACGATTAGCACGGCTAGCGCCTGAAGGAATACAGGGTATTCTGGTATATAGGCTAGAAATGCCTTCATTTTGCACCGCCATCCCTTCGTTTTGCGCTTGATTGAATAAAGTGTATGTTTTCCTGATTTCCCTGTTTTTAACCACTTATTGTGAAAAACAAGGTGAAACGGCTGTCGCCGTCCTATGGCGGCGCAGCGCGTTTCATTCCGAGAAATATAGAGAAAGTATCGCTCAATGCTATACTTTCCTATATTTCAAGGTGAAACGGCAGAAGCCGTTACATGCTTATAATTAAAAAAAGGTACCCACAGTCCGATCACTTTGTTCAAAGTGTCCAGACTATAGGTACCCGTTAAATAAGGCGTGCTTTATTTAATTCTTGCTTGCTAATCTATTTTCCTGAAGCATGCTGCTTAGAGCGGACAAGGCCGAAATAAGCAACCATTCCAAGCATGCTGGCGGTGAAAATAATAACGCCCATCGGCACAGCTGTTTCCTCTCCGGCAATACCGTCGAGTGGCGCGGCTACAGCGCCAAGCATAAAAGGCAGCAAGCCAAGCAAGGCCGATGCACTGCCAGCAATATGAGCCTGATTTTCCATAGCCAGCGAAAACGAAGCAGTAGCTGTAATACCGATCGAGCATACAAAGAAAAATAAGGGAACGACGAGCGACCACAGCGGACCCAGCGCTGAGAAAGAACCTAGCAGCAAAGCGAGCCTGAGCATGAATTTATACAATTATAGAGCCAGCAGCTTAACACCTTTCGGCATTATGGCGCTAATCCGCTCTTTAACAGCCGGCTGGCGCATTTCCTCGCCAAAAATGACAACCGTACCTTGGTCGCTGCTTGTACGAATCAAACGCCCCATGCCCTGTCTTAAGCGCAGCAGCATATAAGGCATATCCACTTCCTCGAAAGGCAGCTTGGCATCCGCACGCCTTGCAGCAAACACTGGATCGTTTGGAGGGAATGGCAGAGACCATACAATGACCTGCGATAAAGACGGACCCGGTATGTCCAGCCCCTCCCAAAGCGTCACAGCACATAGTATGCTGGACTCATCGGCTTGAAATGCCTCAATCAAATGGCTAATTTCCGACGTTCCTTCATAAAGAAACCGTCTTTGCTGCGCAAGCGGCTCGTCATTCATCGCCTGCTTGAAGCTAGCGAGCTCTTCACGAGAAGGGAACAAAATAAGCGTTCCGCCCTCCGCTTCCCCAAGCAGCTTCACCGTTGCCTGCATCTGGTTCGCAAATTCATTCAGTTCCTCAGAATCGGATGCAAGCACCCGCATTTTATTCTCATAATCATATGGCGAAGCAACCGAGAACGACTCGGCCTGCTTAATGCCAAGGCTGTCCATCGTATATTCGAAGGAGCCGTCAACCGACAGCGTAGCCGATGAAAACACAATCGGCATTTTGCGAGAGAACACCTGCTCCTCCAGCACTTCTTTCACCATCTTGGGCATAATCACAAGTGAAATGCCTGACTTATCCTCCATCACCCAGCTAATCGGCTTTTCGGGTTTGCGGAACAGCGAGAGAGCATATTGAATCATCTCCAAATGCTCCTCGACGATTTTGAGCTGATATTCATCAAGCGTGAACAAGCCGCTTTCGAATACAAGCTCCTCCTCAATAAGATCAAGCAGCTGATGCAGTCGGTTGACTTCCTGTATAAGCGTATTGTCCCACAGCAGCTCACGACGATCTGATGCTGCTACAGCGCGGCTGCTTTGCTGGATACGGTCGAATAGCTGCTCGCTTTGCACAATTGCATCCTCAATAGCCAGCGCCAGCGATTCGCGGATTTCCCCTTCCAGCAAACGCGTAATAATGCTCTCAAATACCGCATGGTTGAGCTTATACGTTAATGCCTGCTGCGCCGCTGTTTCCAGTAAATGCCCTTCGTCGAATACGACTGAGCTATGCTCCGGCAGCAAGGGCAGTTGTCCCTCGCGTTTGCGCGCTTCATAAGTCCATACATGCTCCATATAAAAATCATGCGAGCAAATAATTAAATCCGTCGATTTGCGGTAATGATCACGCGACAGCGTCTGTCCGCAGCGATGTCTGCGGCTGCATACCATACAGTCCTGAAAGACGTCCCAGCCGACATGGTCCCATACTTCATCGCTGAGCTCCGGGTAATCCCGGCGATTGCCGTAAGGATGAAAGCTTTGCATTGTTTCCGGTTTATGAACAAAATCCGGCAAGCTGCGGTAAATGTCGTCAAAATGCTCAGCGCCCTCTAATTGAGCGTCGCCGCGTGCATCATCAAGCTTGTTCAAGCAGACATACTGGTCAGGCGATCTTCCCAATCTGCTGTCGATTGTCAGCCCCAAATGACGGGAAAGCTTGGCAATATCGCCTTCCGGCTTTACCAGCTGCTCGATGAGCGATTCATCAGCACAGGCAATAATAGCTGGCCTCTGAGTGTAACGTGCATAGCTAATGGCATAAAGCAAATAAACGAAGGTTTTGCCAGTACCGACGCCCGCTTCGGCGAAAATCGTCTGCTTGTCCGCATAAGCCCGTTCCAGCTGAAACGCCATATAAATTTGCTCATCGCGCAGCTCAAGCCCAGCTTCGGGAAGCTTCTCGTAAAAAACATCCGCGATCCAGTCGCTTGCCTGCTGCATGTAAGGCTGTGACGGGTCAAAATCAAACGGATAATGATGTTGTGTCATACTTTGCAGCGCCTCCAAATAGACGCCCGAACGGCTGCGCTAAAATCACGCAGCCGTTCGGGCGGTTTTTTTCAAATTGAAATTAAAAGTCGGATTTCGGTTTTCTAGGCTGCGGCTTTGGCTTGTTCTGCACGGCTGGCAAATGCTTCATGCTTCTTAGCATCGGTCCTTTGCATAACGGGCAGGTTTGCTCTGCCGAGGCGAATTCATCTCTTACCCACGCTTTGCATTCGGGGTTTTTACATTTCAAAATTTTGGTAGGTAATAATTTCGGTTTCGTAATGTCTTCGCTCGTAGCCAATATATTTTACATCCCTTTCATTTACACGTTCAGGCAATCTGACATAATATATCACTTCATGGACGCTTAAGTCAAGACTCTCAACCCCGCCAGCCTCCCTGATCTAACCAGAAAATGTTACAGTCTACCTTTGTATTTTCCAGTATTGGAAATCATTATTTTTACGTCGATTTGGCCCAGCGTTTTTTGGTTTAATAGAAGCTGTTTGCTGTTATTCAGCTGATGCCAAAGCTTGGCGTCACTGCGATAAAGCTCGCCAAATAAATTTAGCAGATCTGTTTGAGTCGCAAGACCCTTCTCATAGGTAGCCATTATTTCATCGCGAATGGCTTTTGCCGCAAGAGCCTCCATTTCTTTTACTGTTGCCTCTTTAATCATTCCCTCTACAAAGGCTTTCGCCTTCAGTTCAACCTTAAATTGCAATTGCTTGTTGTTGCTAACATGCTGTATTCGGTAATGCGGTTTTACAATAATGAGGTTAGCAGTTGGATCTTCTCTATTTCCGATTAGAAGAACGGAGCGTTTATTTTCTTTTTGCACCCATCTTCTTCCAAGCAATTCTGTTTCTGAAAACCAGCTTGTTTTCTCATTTTGCCGCATAAAAAAAGCCCCCGTAATTTTAAACATCGGCATTTTCCGGGCATCCTCCCTCCATACCTCCTTCGTTATGCCAATCGTAGGAATCATAGCCGTATTGCCCGGCTCATTAAATTCAGCAATTAATTTGAAACCATATTGGGGATCAAGGTTGGAGCGCTGTGCATGGGTATCTTCGGGTGTATCCAAAATGGAATCCAATGCCGGCAGATTAAAAATCGACTTTTGTTTGAATATGTCTACCATCGGCGTCTTCGTTGAATAGAGCAAAATATTATATCGAACCTCGCGATAGCGATTGATAGCCTCGTAGCTCTGCCGAACAATCGCTTGCGATTTTAGAAGCTCCTCATCCACTACAACAACTTTGACATGTCCCCAGAACATTCTGATCTGCGATGTTTCGGACAGCGAGGACAATGATTCTGTCACCGTCTTTCCTGTGCCACGGCCGATCCATACCGGTATGTTTTTCCCTATTTCGTTACTTTCGGATTTTGCCACATTTAAGAAATTCAGCACCTGCGCGTAAGTAATAAAATGTCCATCCTTATAATCAAGTCCGATAGCAGTAACATAAGCCATGTTTTGTATCGGCTTTGAATCAGAGCAGCCTGGACTTAGCAGCAGCAAACCAGCAATAAGTCCCCATTTTAACCATACTCTCATGCTAATCTTCTCCTTGCTTGTCCGAATCAACCGTATGCAACGTTTCTGGCCTTTGTTTCTGCTTTACCCAGGGCAGCCGAAGCGTAGCCGCAAGAAGCTCCTTCATAATAGGAGGAGAATACGGCGACAGATAAGGGACACCGAAGGAGCTGAGCCGTCCCATATATCCAATTAGTACGACAATCCCTAAAATAAATCCGAACATTCCCAGGAATGAAGCCGCTATAAACAGCAGAAAACGGATGACGCTCACCGTCGTGCTTAACGATTGATTGACGAGTGTCGCTCCAGCTACTGCCGTAATTGCCCCCACAACGACGACACTCGGCGAAACAAAGCCTGCCCGAATAGCAGAGTCTCCAATAATTAAACCGCCAATGACAGTTAAGCTTTGACCGATGGAGCTTGGCAGACGGACACCGGCCTCTCTGAATATTTCCAGCAGCAGGAGCAAAATTAAAAATTCCAACGCTCCTGAAAATGGCAGTCCAACTCGGGTAGCAGCCATCGTTGCCATCAGCCTATACGGTATTTGATCTTGATGAAACGCAGAAAGCGCAATCCACAGCCCCGGCAGCAAAATAGAAATAAAAAAACTGAATATACGCAGCAAGCGCGCAAAGGAAACGTATTGAAAATTAAAATACAAGTCTTCTGGTGATTTCAACATGAGCAGAAAGGTGCTAGGCCCAATTAAGACCATTGGATTGCCATCCACGATAACGATAAATCTGCCTGCCAGCAAGCTGCTTACGGCATAATCCGGTCGGCCAGTAAAGTCGAGCAAAGGAAACAAGCTATACTTCTCTTCCACAAGCATCTCTTCTAATTGGTTAATGCTGTAAAGCCCATCCACATCAATGCTATTTAAACGATTCCTCACCTCGTGCAGCACATTTGGCGAAATAATGTCGTCGATGTACAATAAACCAACCTTCGTTCTCGTTCTTCTGCCAAGCGTTACCGTCTCGTAGCATAAAGATTGGCTGCGAATCCGCTTGCGAATGAGAGCCACATTAATGCCAATATCCTCGACAAAGCCATCTCTAGGCCCTTTAATCGATACTTCCGTTGTTGATTCCTCCGGTGTACGATTAGGGTGATGAGCGAGCGTCATTCGAAATAACGCCTTCGTCTCATTAAATAGGAGCAGCAAATCACCTTGAAAAATCCACTCGCAAAGCTGCTCTGGCAGCGCATCCGTAGTTGCTGGAATGAGCGGCAGCGTCCCGTATAATTTGCCCGATTGCAAATGAGCAAACCCATTTTTAAAGTATAGCTGTTCTAGATCCGGTAGAATATATTTTCCAATTTGAGAGGTATCGCATAATCCTTCGCTATAAATAAGGATGACCTCTGAACGCACATCTTCATCAAATTGGAATCGCTGGATTAACACATCTGCAGAATGCGGAAATAAGGCGGAAATTGACTGCAGGCTCCACGGCTTGGCAGGCTCAAGCTTTGTTTTGTTCATGCCAGACTCCCCTTCCCCTGCCGCTTCAGCAAAGCGATTGTAATGAATATGGCCGAAAGAACCAAAACCGCGGACAGCGTAACGGGGAAATAATAGTGATAAAGCCATAGATAAGAGGAGTAACCATTAATGGGCATGAATCCCAAGAGAATATAGCCGAGTGTCAACAGGAGAATGAGTCGCTGCGCCGCCTTCTTGTTTGGTAAGGGGATCAGTTCTCCCAATAAAAACATCGCAAAGCTTATACGAATAACGGCTCCGGACAGCCACTGAAATTCTGATAAAAAATCTACATGCTCAATATTACCGAATTTAACAAGCCTCCACTGCTCAAAGGGGGATTCCATCTGCTTCGCCGCTTCTACATGTCCAAACTCCGCAATGCCTCCGATTACAGGCCCAAGCGTAATATAAATTAAGAGGACGGCCAAAATGAGAAGCTGCCATGCCTTAACCCGGGATTTGATGCGATGCTGAACAGCCAAAAGCATTATCATTTCTACAAATCCACCACCAACATAAATCATGCCATGAATGGCAGGCTGCCAGCCATGTTCAAGGACAGGCTGCAAAAGACGATAATCCTTCTGTGGCGTATTGGCTATCGCCACAAAGTAACCCAGCAATATGACTATGGGAAGCATAATACCTGCAGCGATCGCAATCATGCGAATGCCAGATATTGCAAAATAACAGCATACGAGACACAGGGTGATAATTAAAGCCGATCTTGGCGTATTGGGCATATAATTGGTTGTGGTCCATCTGACCGTATCAATCAATGTAAATCCCCCGATGAAAAGCAATTGTAAACAAATCGGAATGATCATCAGCCAAGCTACGAATGGATTCGTCTTGGATGCCAGCCAAGGGTGCAATTTCTGTTGACCGGATTTCCTCATAAATAGAACAAGCAGTATGCACCATGGAAGAAATAATACACCTGTCAATAAGACGGAAATCCATGCATCTCTGCCCGAAGCTTCCAAAATTAAAGGATTCACAATGACATGATTCGTTAAACCGACCGTCATCATAAGAATCATGCAAATTTGTAGAAAGCTTACTTGATGCAGCGCCTTAACCATCTCGAATTCCACCCCAAGCGTTTATTTTAAATGATAATAGCACTTATAGGTTTCCTTATTGCTCCAATTTTATACGCATCATGGTTTAGCAAGCATGCTGATTCCATCCTCCAATTGTCCTGAGAGCGAAAGCACATCATAATAAATCCACTTTTCCGGATCTATCGTTTGCACCTTGCCTTGGCGGACAGCCGACAATTCCCTCCAGATAGGATTGTGCTGCAATTTCTTATAGGTTAGGGCAGCCTCCGCCCCATATACGATGATAAACAACCGATCGGCTTCATATTGCCAGAGCTGCTCGATCGCTACCTTCCTGCCGTATTGGTTAGGATGTTTAGCAAGCTCGCTTTGAACAAGCGGGGGTGGCTGCAAACCAAAGGAACGATACATGACCTCGCCCGCATTACGATCCCCAAGTACAAATAGCTCCTCTCCTTCTATGACGAGAAGGCCAACCGTTTCATTCACATTTAAATAGGGCTTGATCCGCCAGTGAGCCTCCGCTCGCTTCATTTCGTAGCCGTCGATCCAGCTCTGTGCCTGTTTGCTCACCCCAAGCAAATCACCGATCTCCTGTAAATGCCCCGTTGCTTGCAGCCCCATCCATGGAATGTTTACAATCGGAGCTATACGCTCAAGCCTTTGTTGTATTTCAATGTCTAACGTGTCACTACTAATGATAAGATCAGGTTTTAGTGCAGTCATTTTGTCGTAATAGAAAGTTGACTTATCTCCAATGCTAGAAATGGCTTCTCCTGAACGCCTAGCATAATAGCCCAAATGATACGCAGGTGCGCCAACCGGCTTTATGCCAAGCGCTAGCAGCGCACAAGCATAATCGATGGACATAATGTTATACTTGCGCGTGTTGACATATACTCGCGGCGGTACACCTGTTACCTGCTTAAAGCGACGGTTAAAATAATAGCTGTCGCGGAATCCGACCTGCTCTGCAATGTCAGAAAGCGGCTGCCGAGAAATAAGCAGCAGTTCCTTGGCCTTGCGTATTCGCAGCTCTGTTACATATTCATGAGGCGTTGAGCCTGTTATTTTTTTGAATAAAACAATGTATTGCTTTGTGCCAAGGCCAGCCTGCTCTGCTAACTGCTTCGTACTTATCTCCTCGTGATAATGGTCTTTTAAAAAAGAAACAGTCCGTTCAACGGCTTGCATGGAAGTGGTCGTTTCTGAGACGACCGTATTTTGCTCTAGGATCGCATACATAAGCTTCTGGAAACGAAAATAATAGCTGAGCCGATCTTTCTCACTTTTAGAATTTTTCATGGCGATCAGCTTGCGTATTCCCGCCAGCATTCGACCGAAAGGCTTGATTATCATTTCGCCATGAGCGAAAGGAAGAGGAAGGCTGCTGTTGAGTGGAGAGCAAACGATGTCAAAGGTCATGCACATATAGTGCAACTCCTTCTCCTCTCCTCCATCAGCGGCGATGTCAAGCTTTGCACCAGGCGCTATTCCATAACAACTGCCAAGGGTGGCTGCATAACAGCTGTCGTCTATAAGAAAGCTGGCTGAGCCGCTTGATACAATAATCAGCCTGTAGCTCTGACTGATACTAGGGAAGATCTCGCTGTCCCTACTGTGTTCAAGGGATATAACATCAACCAGTCTAAAAAAGTACGAATGAAAAGGAGTCGCTTGGTAGGCCCTATTTGGAGTACTTCTATTCGTTGAATTCACGGATGCCTCCTGCATTTATTGAGAATTATTATCATCATTCTAATAGACAAAGAAGAAGCTAGTCAACCATTAGGCTAACTAGCTTCTTCTTTGTTATTTGTTATTTGCTTGGAATGATCGCCTTCATGACATCCTCCAGCTTTTTCTCATAGGCAAGTGGACCGTTTGTGATCCATACATCACCGCGCACTTCATAGACATGACCTTGCTGGACGGCAGGAATGCTCTTCCACAATCTGCTTTCTTTAAGCTCTTTAGCTTGCCCCTCTCTTCCTTCATCTACAGCTAGGAAAATATAGTCGGCATCGAGCTGTGGAATAATTTCCATGGAAATCGTCTGGATATCCTTGTCTTCTCCCCAAGCCAGCTTGCGTACAATTGGAGCAGGCTCCAGCCCAAAATCACCATACAATGCTGTCCCCACCTGACCTCCAGGTCCTCCATACAATCTAAGCTCCTTGCTGGCATGGATGCGAACCATAGCTGCTGTTGTCCCTTTAGCAGCAGTCTGCAATTGCTCTTTAGCCAGCTTCGTTTCCGCTTCACGCTTTTTAATTACAGCTTCCGCTTGATCAGTCTTTCCGAGCAGATCCGCTACAATAAGGAGATTTTTTTTCCAGTTTTCCGGATATTGAATTTCACTGCCTGTAAATACATAGGTCGGCGCAATTTGTGATAATTTTTCATAGGCGCCTTCCTCTGCCCAACCCTGGAAGCCAAGAATAATAAGATCCGGCTGTGCAGCCATTACGGCTTCAAAGTTAATCGTACTCGTGTCGAGCTTCGGAACATCCTTCAAATATTCCTCCAGATAGGTCTGATAATAAGCTCCGCTCGAGTATTGCAGGATCGGCTTAACGCCAAGCGTACTCATTTCGTCTTCAACGAATAATCCAATAATGCGCTGCGGCTGCACAGGGACTTCAATTTTACCAAGCACATGCTCAAAGGTGCGCATATTCGTGGATTGATTTTCAGGAGATTTTTCTGGCGATGCTTGCTCGGTCTGTACCGCACTCGCCTCTTCCTTCCCTTCTCCGCTTCCGCATGCTGCAAGCACCATGACAAGCACCAATATACCACTCAATAAGGACAAGTCTTTTTTACCAAAAGCCATATCTTTTCCGCTCCCTCTACTGATATTTATTCTCATTTGTTTGCCTTGCTTATCATAAATAGTAGAACTTAATTATTCAATGGACTTTTTAGTAATACACGTGATTTTTGGCGCAACACCCCAAATGTACATTTATACAGCAGTTCCTTCCTTAGATTATGGGCTGTAAAGATCGATTTGTAGTCCTCAAAAAAATAAAAAGAACGCTGCCTTTAAGGCAACGCTCGCTGAATCCTATTTTTTAAAATCATGCAAAATTTTCGCAAATCAATTAAGGTGTGTCTCTTGTTAAAATCTCGGTCTCACCTGTATTGAAGCCAACGATCACTTGGCTAGCCATAGAGATGAACAAGCCATTTTCCACCACGCCGGGAATCGCATTCAGCTGATCATGCAGCTCAGCAGGAGAAGCAATGTTACCGAAGCGGCAATCGGCAATATAGTTGCCGTTATCCGTTACAAAAATGCCGTCAGCCGATGCCCTCAGCTCAGCAGTGCAGCCAAGCTCCCTCAGCTTTTGCAGCGTCAAATTAGAGGCGAAGGGCACCACTTCCACCGGTAGGGGAAAATGTCCAAGCTGGCTAACTTTTTTGGACTCGTCCACGATTACAATAAATGCTCTGCTATGCGCAGCAAGAATTTTTTCCCGCAAAAGCGCACCGCCGCCGCCCTTTATCAAATGAAGCTCGCCGTCTACTTCATCCGCACCGTCAATCGTTAAATCTATCGCCGTAATTTCAGCGAGCGGAACTAACGGAATGCCGTACTCAGCCGCTAAATCCTCAGACTGCTTGGAGCTGGCAACGGCTTTAATGTCCAGTCCTTCGAGCTTCATTCTTTGCGCCAGCTTTAAAATCGCCCAATATGCCGTCGTTCCTGTTCCTAGCCCAATAAGCATGCCATCCTGCACAAGCTGAACGGCTTTCTCTGCTGCCAATTGCTTGACGTTCAAACGTTTTCCTCCGCTCTCTGCCTACTGTATTAAAGTTACAAGCCCAATATGTGATAGCCTGCATCGACATGCAGCACTTCGCCAGTTATGCCGCGTGACAGATGACTAAGAAGGAATAGCGTCGCGTCGCCCACTTCTTCCTGATCAATGTTGCGGCGCAGCGGCGCCCGCTCCTCAATCGTTTGCATGATTTCGTTAAAGCCGGACACACCTTTTGCGGATAATGTTTTGATCGGCCCTGCAGAAACGGCATTGACCCGAATATTATATTTGCCAAGATCCTCGGCCAAATATCGTACGCTTGCTTCAAGCGCTGCCTTGGCAACGCCCATGACATTATAATTTTTCACTACGCGCTCTGCGCCGATATAGGATTGGGTAACGATGCTACCGCCTTCGGACATTACGCCTTTCGCCTGCTTAGCGATCGCCACAAGCGAAAAAGCACTGGAATTTTGCGCCAGCAGATAGCCTTCACGCGAGGTTTCCAGGTATTCGCCCTTAAGCTCATCTTTATCCGAAAAAGCAAGCGAATGCACGATTCCGTCAATGCTTCCGGCCTGCTCTTTAATATGGGCAAAAGCTGCGCTTATGCTTTCATCATCCAATACGTCGCAGGATACTGTCAGCAGTGGAGTAATGCCTGTCTGTGCAAGCAAACCCTTCAGCTTCTCGAATGAACGTTCCTTTCTGTATGTAAAAATAAGCTGAGCCCCTTCCCGATGCAGCGACTTGGCGATTCCCCAAGCAATGCTGCGTTCATTCGCGACGCCCATTACTACGATTTTTTTGTTGTTCATCAATCCAGACAAAGTAATCCCTCCATTAGCTAAATCCATAAATCTTTTGCCATTATAGCATAAAACAAGGTGAAACGGCTGTGGCCTCCCTCTGGCGGCGCGGCGCGTTTCAGTCCGAGAAATATAGAGAAAGGAATGCTTTCGGATATCCTTTCCTATATTTCAAGGTGAAACGGCTGTGGCCGTCCTCTGGCGGCGCGGCGCGTTTTATTCCGAGAAATGCTATAATAAACGTTAGCATCTTATTCATAGAAGGATGATTCATTGTAATGACAGAGCAGGAGCGCAAAAATTGCATGAAATGCCGCTATTATTATGTAACTTGGGACCCCGGCGCGCCAAGAGGCTGCAGGGCATTCGGTTTTAAATCGCAGGCGATGCCAAGCCAAGTTGTACTGGCTTCCTCCGGGAAGCCTTGCCTGAACTTTGAAGCTAAGGAAAAAGGATAAGGCAGCAGACCGTCGATGAACGGTTTGCTGCCTTATTTTTCAGGATTTGGCTAACCGTCTTCTCGCCTGTAGGTAAACAAGAGACAGCTTTACATAGAGGGAAGTCTGCTCCATGTACTTCGCGTATAACAAAGGCTCATGCCGGCGCGCTGCATATTTCGATGACTGCTAGAGCAATAGCCGGCTTGTCCGACCATGAGGATGCAGCCCGCTTGGGCAGCAGCACGCAAGCGCGCTGCAATTAACGCCGCTTGAACACCTCGCTTGCGATACTCCGGCAATGTTGCGGCAAATGTAAGGGAAGCGATATGTTCATGTATATGCATGACGCCAACCCCAACAGCGATATGATCAATCTCAGCAGCATAAAACTGCCAGCCTTCCCGGTTGAACAGCATGCGGTTATTATCCGCAATGTGGTTTTTTCCAGCAATCGGCAGCCCGCTGCCCAGCGCATGCAGCTCTGCGTAAAGATCAACCTCGTGCTCACCCAGCCTGCGTACGACAACGCCCGTGTGACCTTCCTCCGACCTCATGCCTGCTTGTTCAGCGATGCTTCCTGCCATACTCGCATGAAAGCCCGACTGATAAAAACCTTGCTTGGCCAGCGCCAGCAGCGTCTCCCCATCTATACGCGAAGGCACGATCTCGAATTGCGGACTCCCGCCCTGCTCTTTATACCATTTTAGCACTTCATCCAGCTGTGCTGTGCCTGCAAAGCCAAAGCCTTTAACCGTATTAAATTGCGGCCATGGCATTTCTCGGCTCGCAATAGCCACTGCTGGGCCGAAGCGCTGAAGCGCTATCCCCATCGGATTATGCTCCCGTTCCTGAATGGCCTTCATTCGATCCAGCATGTATACAAGCTCGGAGTTCTCAACTTGCTCCACAAGCTCGGGGGTAGTCATACGAGTATTCAACAAGTAAAACCTCCTTATAATTGTGATAAAGGAATATCCTTAATAGCTTTAACGATCCAATCGGCGCGGGAAAGATCCTGATCGCCAGAATGAATATTAATATAGCCGATGCAGCGCATGCCTGCCTCTTTAGCTGCGATTACTCCGTTACGGGAATCCTCCAAAACGACGCAATCTGCCGGTGACACGCCAAGCTGCAAAGCTGCCTCCAAATAAACATCAGGCGCTGGCTTGCCGCTAGGCACTTCTTCTCCGCTCACGATACTTGCAAAATAATCAGCAATATCAAACTTGCGCAGCACTTCTTCAATAAAAATCCGCGGTGAGGAAGAGGCTAGAGCGATTGGAAGGTTCCGCAGCTTTAGCTCGGCAAGAAGGGACTCAATCCCCTCCATTGGCGCAAAATCACGAGCGTGAAGCTCCTCTATTTTTCGCCGCAGCTGGTAAGAAATGATCTCCTCCACCGTCTGTTTAATGCCATATTCCACGCGAATAAGACGCCACATAGCCGGATTGGTCATGCCCACGTATTTTTCTAGGCCGTTCTGCGTCACTTTGAAGCCCAAATGCTCCATCGTTTCCATATCCACGTCAAAATGCAGCGGCTCACTATCAATAATGACACCATCCATGTCGAAAATAAATGCTTTCAGTTCCCTCTCCCCATTCTGCCCTTATTTTGTTTACATAATTATATTTATGTATCCAACTGATTGATTTCAGACTATTCAGAAAATAAACCTCCGTTGTCCTATCTATGTCATAGAAAAGCTAATACTTTGATTTATTTCTCTAATATGCATAAAAAGGAAAATAAAGATCTTTATTCATTTATAAACAATCGCTTAAGTATGGTGCAAGTGAATTTGCGAAACCCGCGGAAACTCCAATCGTCCTAAAGAAGCGATTACTACTTCCGCCGGATAAAATTGCGCCTGTCTGCCGCCTGAGAAATACCATTTGCGAAATTGCTTCACCACAATAAATAGCCCATGCTCATCGCCGACCGGGGTTAATCCCTCGCTATCCTCCCGCCAGTTGGGAATGCCCAGCGCATTTAGCTCCCGAACGACAGGGATGACCTCTGCAGCAACGATGCCCAGCTCACTAACTTCGAGGCAGTCGGAGAAGCTGAACGGGTGCTCTGTACCATTTTTCAACTGATGCCTGGCAATGAACTCGACGATATTTCCAGCAGGATCAGCAAAATAAACGGCCCCTGCATCCCATGATGCGAAAAACACCTCGTCTCTGCCCTCCTCCTCAATAAGTGTCACTTTTCCCTTCAGCCAGCGTTTCGCTTCTGCTAGCTTATTTTCCGGTATATTAATGGCAAAATGATAGAAGGGCTTGGTCTGGTCCGTTGTCGCCCGAAATGTAAGCTTTGTGCTGCCAATGACCGTAGTGAAGGACTGCTCGTTTCTATCCAGAACCTGGAAACCAAGCTGCTCGTTATAAAAGGAATACAGCGCATCCAGCCTGCGTGTCCATAAGGTGATGTGTTCAAATTTCATCGTGCCTATTCCTCCCTAAAGGGAATGACAACGGTAATCGTCGTGCCTTCGCCAGCTGTAGAGTTCACACGGAGCTCAGCTCACTCTCCATACAGCAATGCCAGGCGCGAAATGACGTTTCTCATTCCGATTCCTGTGCTTTCCGTGCTCCTTGCGTCTGCTCCCTGCTGCGGGCTCATGCCTTTTCCATTGTCGCTTACCTCGAACACCAGCCGATCCTCCGCCAGCCTGCCGCTAATTTTCACAAGACCGCCCTGTTCACCCGGTTCACCAGATTCAAAGCCATGTATGATCGCATTTTCCACTAGCGGCTGGAGAAAAAGCTTCGGAACGAGGCAATCCTCCGGTACCCCTTCCATATCATAGGCCACTTTAAAAATGCCATCAAAGCGATTTTCCATAATATTCAACTTCAAGCTTGCTATTCGCCAGTTGTACTTCCTGCTCGATTTTAAGGCTTCGCTCCGCCTTCTCCAGCACAAGCGCGAATTTCTCCTGATCCACAGGCTTTAGCAAATAATCAAAGGTGCCGAGCCCTATCGCTTTTTGGGCATAATCGAAATAGTCATAACCGCTCAAATAAATAAATTTCTGCGGCTGATTCGATGAGGGAAGCTGCTCCAGAAAATCAAGCCCATTCATCAAAGGCATTTGAATGTCGGAAATGATCAGCTGAAATGGCTGCTCCTGGCATTTCTACAGCGCTTCCATTCCGTTGCGCGCTGTAGAAATCGCATATAGAGGGCGGAGCTTTTGCAGCATTTTGGATAGTCCCGCCAAATGCCCCGGTTCATCATCCACAAGCAAAATGTTGTACATGGACAGCGCTCCTGTTCGTTTCATTTTGGGTATGAGAATACCTTTATCGTACTGCTGTCTGATTTCCAATTGCAAGCGGAGATTTTGTAGAAAAATGTCTGATTTTGCAGAGAACAGACAGCTCCATGCTCTTCGTTGCAGAGGGTCACAACCTACCCTGCACAAAACACGAAAATAAACTTGGCGGACACAGCAACCGCTATTTCAACAAAATCAACGGTATGGAGCAGCCTGCGGACTCAGGAGCCGCTAATGGACTGCCAATCGCCATTTTGACCGGAAAACGAGGGCAATAGCGCTTCTCCTGTCCGCACGCGTCCAAAAATAGGATAAAAAGCCAGAATAGCGGAAACTAAGTCCTGCAAAAAAAGTAGTGCGCATCCAAGCCTCATGGCCTCAGCCACAGGGGTCTCAGTAACATTGCTCTTATCCGTATTCGCGTGCTGCGGCTCCTTAAGTCTTGAATTGTCAAATGAGATTGGCCTCGAATAAGCGCTAAGCCAAGTTCAGAAAGAAGACTCCGATTTGCATACACATCCTAAATAGACGCACTCTCAACGAGGCGTCTATTTACCCATCTCATCTATCTAACTCTTTGTTAAGCTTGCAGGCAGCTTTACAGCAAGCAGCGTCCCGCCAGAGCGAACATAGATCATATCGCCAGACTTCAGCGTCGGATCAAATTCGCGCGAGCCCGTATTCACGCTGAAAACGGGCTTTGTGGTTGCAAAATTATACGCATCCAGCGTTCCATCTGCACGTGCAACAAACAAGCCGTTGGCGAAAATATCCGTCTGAACGGGCTGAATACCGAACGGGAACGGGACTTCTTGCCCGCTCGTCGTCTTTAGAGCGAGAATGGAATTATCGCGGAAGCTCTGATAGAGCAGCTTGCCGCCATAAATGCTATAGAGCGGTTGATATTCTTTAGGATCTGGCGCATTCCACCGCTGAACAGCTTTACCGTTTGGGGCATACGAGGAAAAATGGTATTTGGCAACCGCTTTTCCCTGATAAATATATAGGTCATTACCGTCCAGAAATGCGGAGCCATTAGCGCCTCCGAACTCTATTTGTCCAGGTACCTCAGGCACTACTGTCCAGTTGTACACTCGCTCGCCCTTCTTCTTCCCAGACACTAAGTCAAGGACGGCGATTTGCAAACTTCTATTGCTGGAATCGTCATCTCCCCTCATGAATGTGTCCATGACCGAGTAGACCAGCCCGTCCTTGACCAAGAGCGGGGAAAATTGAGCAAAGGACATCCAAAGCTTTTTGCCTGTTGCCTGGTCGTAGGCATTAATCTGATTAGAGGTAAGAGCGCCTTGAACCAAATAATTACGCAGCACGACACCTTTGCTTACGATTATGTCACTTGATCCTGATGAGTAGAAGTTATCCTTCTCCGTTACTTTCCAGCGCAGCTTACCCGTTGCCCGGTCTAGTGCAAAAAGAGTGAAATTTTGCGTCACATAAATTGTATCCCCAATCGGAACGATGCTCTCGGCTTTATTCGCACCAATCGCTGTCGTCCACTGCTTGCTGCCATTTTTGGTAACAGCAATGACTGAGCCATCTGTTGTAAGACCATACAGGCTGCCTTGATCATAGGCGAGCACAGGCCTCAGGCCAGAACCATATTTCCACAGCTGTCTTCCACTTGTGCCATCATAAGCAGCAAGCTGCCCTCCATTTACAAGTGCGAACAGCCGCCCTTCCTCTGCAAGCGCTGCTGTTATGGATCGGCCATCTTGATCAAATTTCGCAAGCGGCAAGCTCCACATTGGTTTGACTGCTGGAGCAGAGCCAACTCCATACATTGGGGTGGTGCTGCTAATAATAGGCTTCTCAGCAAACACAACCGATGCTCCCAACAAGCCGCAGGCGAGAATGGAGGAAGTTACGCTAACCGCGACGATCCTTTTCATTTGTTGCGAAAGATTGATAAACATCTCTCACTCTCCCATTTCGTAGTAGTATAAAATATGCACGAAACCATCCCAGCATAAATGACCGAATCGCCCGCTGATCTGCAGGGGCAATCCGGTTATTATTGGAACGTCATGATCTGCCGGGCAAGACGTCCTGAGATTCCATTGTCTTTTAACAAAGTCTCGTGATATCCATATTATAGGTTAAGTGAGCTGCCGATTCTACTCATTTTTATGAGATTCGGGTCTTTTCCCCAAATATTTCTAAGCTTTAGCAGCATCTAATTGCAGTGGCAAAGAAACCGTAAATTCGGTCCCTTCTCCCAGCTTGCTGCGTACGGCTATTGAGCCGCGATGCAGCTCCATAATTTTATGGACGATGGACAGCCCAAGGCCGCTGCCTCCTATCGTTCTGCCACGTGATTTGTCTGCTTTATAAAAGCGCTCGAAAATACGTGCATGATCCTGCTCATCAATTCCTGAACCTGTATCCGCGATGCGCACGAGCGCATAGTCTTCGGTGCGTGTGAGGGAAATCGCTATTTTCCCGCCTTCAGGAGTAAATTTAATGCCATTATGAATCAGGTTCAGCCAAACCTGGCTCATCAGATCCTCGTCCGCGCTGATCTCTAGCTCATCAGCTTCCACACTCATATCGATATTTTTCTCCTCCCACTGCGGCTCACAAGCGAGAATAAGCGATACGAGCTGCTTATCCAGCCGATAAGTGATCGGATGGAACGGCTGTCTATCCGAATCCAGAACGGCCAGCTTCAGCAGATTATCGCTAAGCTTTGATAAACGGAAGCATTCCGTTTCGATAATGGTCAAATATCGATGCCGCTGCTCCACATTCAGCTTGTCATCCTTTAGCGCCTTGGCAAACCCGCTGATCGAGGTAAGCGGCGAGCCGATTTCATGCGATACATTCGAGATGAACTCCTGCCGAAGCTCTTCCATCTCCTTCAAATTTGCCGCCATGCTATTGATGCTGTCAACGAGCTGCACATAGGGATGCCGCTGCTGTTCGTTGTTTCTGCCGAAATCCCACTCCAGATTGACCCGAAAGTCGCCATGTGAAATACGTTTTAGCGCTTCAAGCATGTCGTTCAGAAAGTAATGCTCCCTCCGGTGAAAATACTTGCTCACAATGGCAATTCCAATTCCAAAGAAACAAAAACCGAGCACCGCATTTATGAGCAAACTGAGCAAGTCATGGGGGGTCCATGCGATTGCCGAATAGACGGCTTTTGTTATATAAAACGAAACGATCCAGCTGGCGAGCAGGGCCGACAGGACAAGCACAAAATTCGTCGCAACATGGAGGAAGCCCGGTTTCCGGTTCACGACAGCACCTCCAGCCGATAGCCCAGTCCCCGGATCGTGCTGATGCGAAAGCCATGCTCCGCCTCCGGAAACCGCTCCCGAAGCCGTTTAATATGCACATCGACCGTTCTTTCGTCGCCCTCATAATCGTAGCCCCAAATCTGCTCAATCAGCTGATCGCGTGTGAACGTCTTGCGTGGATAGCTGGCGAGCTTAAACAGCAGCTCAAATTCTTTAAGCGGCAAGGTCAGATCTTGTTCACCTACGCGGCACTCGAACGTATCGCGGCGCAGCGTCACATCGCCAACTTTGACCGCTTGCGAGGATTGAATGCGATAGCGCCTGAATAAAGATTTCACACGGGCGACCAGCACGGTTGGATCAAATGGCTTAACCAAATAGTCGTCCGTTCCAAGCGTAAAGCCCTTTACGATCTGGGACGCTTCTCCTTTGGCAGTCAGCATCAGCAGCGGCAGGTCGGTCTGCTCCCGCAGCTTGCGGCACAGCTCCCACCCATCCATTCCCGGCATCATAATATCCAAAATCACCATATCCGCCTTAACATCGGCAAGCATCCGCAGCGCATCAAGACCGTCTATCGCCTCAACGATTTCAAAGCCTTCCTGCCGCAAAAAATGACCAATTAATTCTCGGATATGCGGATCATCATCAACGACTAATATTCGGGTCATCCCGTTCACCGCCTTTATCCTATTTTATCAACTATTCTCGAATTTCGTAAACCTGACTGGCTGGACATCTACGTCCGGCGCATATAGGCCCTTACCGTTAGCGGAGCAAAAATCGCGACAATGACGGCTGCACCGACCAGCGAAAATACAAAATCTGCGCCAATTACACCATTATTGGCAAGCTCCCTTACGGCACTAACCAAATGGGAAACCGGATTAATGCTTGAAAACCACTGGAGCCAGCTTGGCATCGTGTCAACCGGGACAAAAGCATTGGACACGAAGGTGAGCGGGAACAACACAATCATCGAGATACCTTGAACGCTGGATGCCGTACGCGAAATGACGCCAAAAAAAGCAAAAATCCAACTAATCGCCCACGCACATACGATGACAATAAGGGCCGCAATAATGACGTATCCTAAGCCTCCGTCAGGTTTATACCCCAAAATATAACCCATGGAAAAAGTGAGTGCAGTCGCAATTGTATAGCGCACCGTATCTGCCAGCAGAGCTCCCGCAAGTGGAGCAATTCGTGCTATTGGGAGTGACTTGAAGCGGTCAAATACGCCTTTATCCATGTCCTCCCGCAGCTGAACGCCCGTGACAATGGACGTCGTAATTACCGTTTGCACCAAAATACCAGGAATAATAACCGGCAAATAATCAACGACATTTCCTGAGATGGCGCCGCCAAAAATATAAGCAAACATCAATGTGAAAATGATCGGCTGAAGCGTCACGTCAAATAATTGCTCCGGTGTGCGGCGAATTTTTAATAATCCTCTGTAGGCCATCGTGAGCGAGTTGCGAATCGACTGTCCCAAGCTTGTGTGCTTTTTCAACTGGCGGATGCTACGTGGATGGATGGTCGCGCTTTTCATACGACTGCCTCCTCTTTCTTATTGGATGGTTCGGATGACAATGATGCATGGTCTTTCACACCATGGCCTGTAATCGTTAAAAACACCTCGTCAAGTGTAGGCTTCTGTACACTCATCTCCGCCAAATAAATGCCCGCCTCCCGAAGCGCAACCAGCAGGTCGGTAACCTTGTCAATATCCGCTAGCGGCGCTGTAATTTTTGCATGGTCCCCAGACACCATAGATTCGACCATAAGCACTTGTTCCATGATTTCGCGGGTGGCCGCAATGTCCTGAGGATTTTGAATTTTTAATTGCAGCGAGGAAGTGCCGATGGATGTTTTCAGCTCATCGACCGTCCCTTCTGCAACGACCTGGCCGCGATCAATAACCGCAATTCGATCAGCCAGCTGATCAGCCTCATCCAGGTATTGCGTCGTTAAAAGCACCGTTGAGCCGGTCTTCACTAGCCGGCGGATCGTATCCCACATTTGTGTACGTGTACGAGGATCAAGTCCTGTCGTCGGTTCATCCAGAAAAATAAGTGGCGGCTGTGCAATAAGGCTGGCAGCCAAATCCAACCGACGCCGCATGCCACCGGAAAAATGCTTCAAAGGACGCTTCGCCGCTTCCGTTAGTCCGAATTCCTCCAACAGCTCCGCCGTCCTGTGCTTAGCCTCTGATCGCCCAAGCCCTAACAGCCGTGAAAATATAACCAAGTTTTCCGTAGCGCTGAGCGCTTCGTCGACTGATGCGTATTGGCCTGTCACCCCGATTAATTGCCTTACGATTTGCGGGTCCTTCGCCACGTCGTACCCGAAGATGCGTGCCGAGCCGGCATCGGGGCGCAATAGCGTGGCGAGCATTCTAATGGTCGTTGTTTTGCCTGCTCCATTAGGTCCAAGCACACCATAAATCGTTCCGGCGCGCACGTTCAAATCTACGCCATCTACCGCGCGATTGCTGCCAAACATCTTCACAAGTCCACTCGCTTCAACTGCCCAATCGCCGCCCTTCTTCCCTATTTCTTCTTTATATCGATCATTTACTGTCATTGTAATGCCTCCCTAAAGCGGTTTATAGATGGATATTAATCCTCGTTTGTGAACTGAATGTGAACCAACCGGCATGCTGTGAAAATAACAAAAAAAACCGATCCAGCAACCGGATCGGCCTTTTCCTGCTATTTTTCCCCACTTCAATATTCGTTGATAAGTATCCATCCTACTAAGCGCTCGTCAGCGGAAAAAGCATAATAGACAGCTTCATCGGCTGCGGCTTTACTAAATAAGCGTCCAGCGTCGGCGCGTATCCGCAGCTGTGGTTGCCAATGCCGCTTTGTATGGCATCGATTTTGACAATCGTTTCTGGCAGTCTGGTCAGCTTATGGACATGGCTGGTGCGCGACAGATCTTCCGTGGAATAATGATGGACACTAATGTTGAACCGCTCGCTGCCTGTTATCCCGATTCCAGCACCTTCCCCATTCCCAAGCTTTGCCCAGCGGACATCAGCCTTATTACCATTTTCCTGCGGCTTAACATAGGGAACAAACTGCTCCGCTACCGTGCCGCCGTAAATACCAAGCTTGCCGCTTTCTTTACGGTCGGCATAACATTCATGAGGACCTCTGCCATACCAGCTGAACTGGTCATAGCTGTCACGGAGACGCAGCTCCAAACCAAATCGCGGCAGTGGCGGCAGCTCGCTTCCAAGCGGTTCAATCGTCGTTTCCACGCCTATGGAACCGTCAGCGTTGATTTGGTGAATCATTTTGCAGAGGAAAGCTGCTGGTTCGCCTTTTGCGCCCATGATCGCTTCAGCCGTAGTTATGACGCTTCCCTGATGGTCAACCGTCACCGAAAACTGGCGCAGCTGCCACTCAAGCCGATCATAACCGGCTTTCACCCATTCTTTTGCCAAATGAACATCGTTGTCCAGCGGGGCACGCCATAGCTGCAGCTGTGGACCTGTGAGCAGCAGCTCATCGCCGTAATGCAGCCAATTGCTGATTGTGCCTGTCATTTGATCGATGTCTACCTGAAACCCGTTCCCGCTTATGCGGCATACAAGCTTGCCGTCTTCCCGCTGCAAATTTTGATGCTTAGGCGGCTTTGGTACGGGAATCAATTCGGAAGCTTCGGCTGCGACCAGACGAACAGTACTAGAAAACTCAGCATTAGCGTTATACGCTGTAGCATTTTCCTGCGGGTACCAACCCGCCTCCTCAAACAGTAAATCGGCCCAAGCTGTCTCATGACCGGCGTCACACCACAAGCTATTATTGCGCTCTGTAAAACGGATATGCAGCGCATACTCGCCTTTTTCCATTAATTGCTCCAAAGGGAGCGGAATGTCTAACGTCTCTTCCCCCCCGGGCGGCGTCTGCAAGCGGGCAAGCTCGCCTTGCGCAACCGCAGCGCCGCTGCGCAGCAGCTGCCAATGTCCTTTCAAATGTCCCAGCGACAAAAAGCTGTAGCGATTTACAATATGAACTCTGCCAAGCTGTGCGGGGTCCGGCTTTATTTTCACCGGCTGAACGATCTTCTTATATTCCAGCAGGGATGCTTTAATGCTTCTATCTGGAAACAGCAGCCCGTCCATGCAAAATGGTCCGCTGTGCGGGGCATCGCCAAAATCGCCGCCATATGCGTAAAACGCAGCTTCTCCGTCCTTTTGCCGCAAAATACCCATATCTGACCACTCCCAAATAAGGCCGCCCAGCAACCTGGGATATTCGTAAACCGCATCCCAGTATTCCTGCAAATTGCCCGTGGAATTGCCCATGGCATGACCGAACTCGACCATGAGATAAGGGCGGTCATCCGGCTTGCGTCCCTCTTCTATGAGCATGTCGACTGAAGGGTACATGGAACTCACGATGTCAACGACTGCGGCTTCATAAGCCCGCTCGTAGTGAACCAGGCGAGTCGGATCGGCGCTGCGGATCCATTCCGCCATAGCATCATGATTTTTACCATAGCCAGACTCATTCCCGAGCGACCATACGATGACAGAAGGATGATTTTTATCCCGTCCAAACATCTTTTGCGCACGATGCATATAGGCTTCACGCCAATCTGGATGTTTGCTCAAATAAGACTCATCGCCCATAAAATGAAAGCCGTGCGTCTCCAAATCTGCTTCGTCTATAACGTATAAGCCAAATTGGTCGCATAAATCGAGCCAACGTGAATCATTCGGATAATGGGACAGCCGAACCGTGTTAATATTATGCTGCTTCATCAGCCTTATATCTTCCAGCATCGCTTCGGGGGTCGTTACATAACCCAATTGCGGGTGGAACTCATTGCGGTTGACGCCTTGAATGACGATAGGCTGCCCATTTATAAGCAGCTTCCCTTTTTCAATTTGAATATCCCTGAAGCCAACTGAAAGCTGCTTTACCTCCGCTATCGCTCCGTCTTGGCCATGGAGCGTCAACAAAAGCTTATACAAATAAGGCGTTTCCGCTGTCCATAGCTGAGGCACTGAAATAGGAAACTGCACTGCTAACGTTCGGAGCTCTTTAAGCGAATGTGACGTTGGAAGGTTGAACGATTGAATAGCGACGCTCTCTCCACCAGCATCTAGCAAGGCGGCGCTTAAATGGAAGCCTTCTCCCGAGCTGTAATCCGTTTCGTTTATGGTTTGGCTCGCGGTTTCTACCGCGTCTTTCCAAATGCTGCGTTGAGCAAGCGTAAGCTGCAAGCTGAGGCTCGCCTCCTGGTACGCGGAGTCGGGTACAAATGTGGTTCGCACCCGTATATCCTCAATTGTGACAGCAGCCTGTGCCGTTAAATAAACATCGCGAAATATTCCGCTCAGCCGCCATTTGTCCTGCGATTCCAAGTAGCTGCCATCGCACCATTGGTAGACACGTACTGCAAGCAAATTAGAGCCAGGGCGGAGCAGCTGGGAAATATCAAACTCTGCCATATGATGGCTTCCCTGACTGTATCCGACCAGCTCGCCATTGAGCCATACATGGAAGGAGGAATCGACTCCGCCAAATACGAGGCGAATTTGGCGTTTTTCCCAATGCTCAGGTGCCGTAAAGCTGGTACGGTAGCAGCCAGTAGCGTTGAGCAGTGGAATATGTGGAGGGTCAAGCGGGAATGGATAAGGACAGCTGCTGTAATGTGGCTGTCCGTAACCGTGCATTTGCCAATTGGAGGGCACGGGAATATGATCCCACAGCGTATCATCGCAAGCCTCCAAATGGCTATCGACCGCACAGTGCATAGGCGAATCAAAGTAGCGGAAACGCCAATTCCCGCTGAGCAGCTTGTAATAGGGCGATTCGTTCCGGTCACCACGCAGCGCGGCTGCGGTATTGTCAAATGGAATGAGTTCACTGCGTGGCGGCATTGTACTGCGCTCCAGCACGTTTAAGTTGCAATAATCTGGCAGTTGCTCGCGTTCAATTGGCATGAGCCGCCCTCCCTTGCTTCATACGGGTGAAAAAATCCCGCTCTCCGATTTGTCCACCCTTCAGCACTAGCTCCAGCCCATCCAGCGCGGACTCCTCCGAGAAGGCTCGACATAGCGGCGCCCCTGGCGTCAGCGCAGCCACGCATTCCAGCGCATAAATGCCCAGGCCGCGCGTCACATAACCGGACGTATCCCCACCAGCGATGACGATGCGTGTAAGCTGCTCATCAATGATTAGCTCCCGCGCCAGCGCGCCAAGCAAAGCGCCCAATAGGCGACTGCTTTGCTCAGGCCCATAGCCCTGCGCAGCAAGCGTTTCACGGAAAAGCGGAATGCTTGGATCGTCTACACCTTCCGCTGAATAAAGCAGCAGGCTGTGCCCTTCGGCAAGCCTTTCCCGAGCCTCTTTCAGCAGCTGCTGCCGGGCAGCCGCGCCTTTCTTTCCGTCCAGCAGCTCCTCTGCCGGTACCCGAATGCCCACAAAACCCGCTGCCCGCGCTGCTTTGATTTGCTGCTCCGTAACTGGCGAGCAGCTACCCGACACAACGAGCAGACGTTCAACCTCTGCTGCTGGAGCAGCACTAATCTCTGGCTGCTGCGGCAGCAAGCCAAGCTGCCTCCAACAGGCTCCAAGCGCATACTCCACGCCAGAGGAGCCAATGGCAAATAAGCCGTCGCGCTGCTGGGCTTCCGCCCAAATCAGCTGTCCAGCCGCTGCCAGTCTAGCTTCGTCAAGCACATCAAACAGCACGAGATCAGGCTGCTCGCGCTCTACAAGCCTAGCGAGCCGTTCGCCCACTTCGGACTCGGCTCCCTCCAGCGCCAAAATATCCATCAGCGCCGTCTTTAAATCCGTCTGCTGCGCCAAGTGCTGGCGCAAATCCGCTTCCGCCATCGGTGTAATCGGATGGCGCGACATCGTCGGATGGCGATCAAGCCGGTACGTCTCATCGCCCGCCGCTGCAAAATGGTTGCCAAACAACGTATAGCGGCCTAAATAAGGAACCCCTGCCAGTACCGGAACATAACCAGCTCCAAACACCGCACGGCCTATTTCCGCCGCCTTGCCGATGCTGCCAACCTCAGCGGAGGAATCGAATGTAGAGCATATTTTGTAATGCGTAACAGCTGCCCCTATTTTCCGAAGCTGCTCCAGTACCGGACGCAGCTCGCGCTCCGCCTCATCTGGCGTCAGCGAACGCCCGATGCCCGCTACTCCTATGGCCTCTAGATCTGCAAATTTGCTGGCAAGCAGCTGCTCGCTAGGCGGCTCCAGAAACAACGCTGCGCGAAGGCCAGCTCGGAACAGCGCTTCCAGCACATCGGTTGAGCCTGTGAAATCGTCCCCATAGTAGCTGAGCAGGCGCTGCGCTGCCGGGAGCCGATCGGCGCATTGTGCCCGCGCTTGCTGCCGCGTGGCATCCCCCCTATTGCCTTTGCTGAATGCCAGCTCCCTGCCGATACCGCTTGTTTCACAATCGTCTGGCTTATGCGTTAATTCCCCTCTGTCCATCACCGCTCAGCCCTTTCCGTATTTTGCTATAGCCTGCTGCAGCTCAGGATGCCGACTTGCATACTCAGCGAGCGGAATGCCTTGAACGGCTGCTTCCCAGCCCTGCTTCATGCTTGCAAAGCCAGCCGCTGCCCCGCCCGGATGGGCCAAAATGCCGCCGCCTGCCAAATGCATCACATCTACCGTTTTTGTTGCTTCATAAGTAGCCGGAGCAGTTCCCGCCCATTGTGCCGAGGATACGACAGGCATTGTCCCATAGCCATTGTACATGGGCTTCAAACAAGCACGAATAGAGCTGACGACAGAGCTGTTGCTTTCATAAAATTTGCTGTCTAAACCGTTCACATGCAGATGGTCTGCTCCTGCCAGACGGCAGAGCTTCTGATAGGCTGGAAAAGCGAAGCCCAGCAGCGGACAGCGCGTCATCATGCCCCACTGATTGCGATGACCGTGAATCGGAACCTCGCTATATTTGCTCAAATGGGCAAGCCCCGTCAGTCCGACGCTCATTATGCTGACCATGACACAGTTGCCGCCTGCCTTGACGACGAGCTCATGCCCACGCTCCATTTCATCGATATCCCCCGTAATATTGAAGGCGTACATGATTTTTTTACCCGTAGCATCAGCCGCTCGGTTGACGGCATCCATAACCGCACTCACCCGCTGTGCTAGAGGGGCGTAGGTCCCATTTGCATTCAATTCATCATCCTTTATAAAATCAAGCCCGGCAGCCGATACGTCCATAATCATCTGCTGCAAGTCAGCCATTGGAAGCCCGATACTCGGCTTGACAATCGTCCCCATAATCGGACGATCATACACGCCGGTTAGCTCCCGAGTACCCGCGATGCCGAACTTCGGGCCGGGGTACCTTGCTGCGAAGGCTTCGGGCAGCTCTAAATCAACCAGACGCAGCCCGGACAATTCCTGCAGCTCGAACAAATTGCCCGCAATGGCAGACATTAAATTCGGAATGGACGGACCAAAATTGTGCAGCGGAAAGGATACCGTTACTTCTCCGCGTCTATAAAAACCATCATGACCCGGCGGCGTTTTGGAGCCAGGCAGCGACGGAGAGGACACAGACGGAAGCTCGACAATTTGTTCAATCCGTGCCCCGTGCCGCTCCTTCAGCTGGT
This sequence comes from Paenibacillus sp. FSL H8-0537, assembly GCF_038051995.1. Classification (NCBI taxonomy): domain Bacteria; kingdom Bacillati; phylum Bacillota; class Bacilli; order Caryophanales; family Paenibacillaceae; genus Paenibacillus; species Paenibacillus sp. FSL H8-0537. Next base: position 3,654,818 of record NZ_CP150290.1, read on the forward strand.
CCGTCTCGCCTGGCACTGCTGTAAAGGTGCCCGTCGACTGCTCGCCAGCAATGACCTCGGCAGCATGCTCCAGCGTATAGGGTGTCTCTATCAAATAGACGGCCGTTACTCTTTCTTGTTCCATGCTATTTCCCTCCCGCAAAATCTGCCTTTATGCCTTGCTGCAGCTGCTCTTGCTAAAATCATTGCCGCTACAGCAGGCCTCGCTCTGCCAGCATCGCCTTAATTTGCTCGGCAGCAAGCCGCGGACTCGATAACACCGGCTTGCCTGTCGCCTCTCGTACGGCGCCCTCCATCCGAGCCATTGATCCTTGGGCCAGTACGATAACATCCGCTTTATCACTGAGCGCAAGCGCCGTTTCTAGCAAAATGCGGTCATGCTCCGCCGGATTCCCTCCTACCAATGCGTCGAAGGCTCCAACTGCGAGCCCGTTCAAGACGGTGACCTCTCTGCCAATGGCTTCCGCCTGCTTCGCCAAAAACCGCATCGTCGGCTCAAGCGTTGAAGGCAGTGTGGCCAGCACTGCAATCGCGTCGTATTCGGCTGCCGCCTTGGCGGTCATCGCCTCGTCAATTTTCACGAGTGGAATGCCAAGCTCTCCCCTCGCAGCATCAGCCACTTCGCCGACGGAGGAGCAGGTATTCAGAATGATATCCGCCCCCAGCTCCTCCCCATGCTGAAAATATTGCGTCAGCCGCTTGCTCACTCCCGCCGGAATATGCCCCGCCTTGACGACATCGCCGATCAGGCTGTCATCAATAATGTTGACCAGCCGCACGCCTGACAGCACCTCCTGAAACACAGCCTTCAGCGGATCAGCAAGCCCTTGTCCGGTATAAACCGCAACTACCGTTGTCATATTCCCAGCCTCCATTTGGATCGATTATTGAACCTGTTCATTATGCTGTTCTTTAATCTGCTCTACAGAACTACCAGATCAGCTCGTTCTCTACCCGCCTTATGCTGCCTTCGCGCATGGGTGCTTTCTCATATACCTGTCTGCCGCTGTAGAATGGATGATGCTCCCCTTCCGGCGAAATGCCAATTACATCATCGCCCTGCCACTGGGTTATGAACGTTTGCCCGATTGCGGTTTCAACCGTCTGGCGGCGCGATAGCGGGAACGTAATCGTAATCGTTTCTCCAGCGGATGCTGCGCCAAGCAGCAGGAAGCATTCATTTACCCAGCGGCTCGGCTCGCTGCCCTTGCCCTGCTCTGTGCTGCCGTTCAGCTCACGGGTAAAGGCTACTTTCGCGAAGCCCGCCCACTCGGGTATACGGACCTGAAGCCGCGGAATATCGCGGTGGATATGCAGCACCAGCTTGCCTTCATGAGGCAAATAGCTGTCGACATCGAGCCAAGCCGAGCTGCGGTTGAGCAGGAAATTAACGCTAACGGTACCTTTTTTCTCGGTAACCGTGTTGCTCCAGCCCATGAACAGCCCGCGCGTGCCCGAGCCGAGGCAGCAAATTTGTAAATCATTCGTATGTCCCCGCCCGTGGTTGACGTTGCAGCAAAAATCATTCGGTGCCGAGTAGCCGGCAAAAGCGCCTCGCGTACGCTTGGCAATATTTTCATGCGTAATTAGTCCAGGAATGTTGCCAGATCGGTCTTCCGTTTCCTTAACCCAGTCCATATCGAGCAGCTGCGACTCGGCAAGGTGGTTGCGAATATAACGCTCGGTCACGCCCCAGTAACGCGTATAGCCGCTTTGCGCAAGCGTAATGCCCGTAGCGATGAGATCGACGAGCGAGCAGGTTTCATGCTCATAGGCCTGCTCCTTCATGTCGCCCGGCGTCCAGCCGAAGGCGGTACACTGGGTTACTGCCCAAGCGTAGCTTTTTTCCACAAAGCTGAGCAGCGCCGCATCCCCCGTGAATACGCCAAACCGCGCCAATGCGTCGAGTGTTCCTAGCCTCGTATGAAAATGTCCGCTGCGGTAAGCGAGCGCATCGTTAAAGCTGCCGTCGGCGTTGAATACGCCGCTTCGCTGCACGATGAGGGCCGTGAAAAACTGGCACAGCTCGAACGCATCCGCATTGCCGGTCAGCTCATGGTATTTCAGCAGCGGCATAACGAGCCGTCCACAGAAGGCAGCGGGATCTGGCGCAAGCCGCAGCAGTATGGCATTGGACGAAGGCCAGCCGCCTTCCTTATATTCTGACGCCGGATAATACCACACATCGCGCTCCTTGATTGCAATCCTTTTAAGCGCCGCAACATGATTATCCGCCGCCTCCTTCACGAGCGGATCACCCGTCTCCATATACCAGCTCGTCAGCGACAAAATGACCGCGCGCTGGTCGATCAGATTGGCATTCGGCTCCCAGTTGTGATGCGGGTTCTTCTGGCGATAGCTAAGGCCATCTTCCTTGAAAAAAGAGAGCAGATTCGCCCGGTATTTCTCCTCCGTCTCCTTGCCGAACGTTTCCCCCGACATATGGCGGGCCAAAATCATCCCGTCCACCATCCGCCCATGAGACGAGCCATAATCCCAGTCCCCATGTGTCAAATTGGCTGGTTCCTTCATCAGGTTTGCAGCAAAAAAAGGGATATCGTTATAGTCGCGGTCTGCCATTCCCACAATTGCATTCATTGCATGTCCTGCTCTGTCCGCAAGCGTCAGCGTAGCTGGTATTTGTCTCGTTTGCATCGCAAGTCTCTCCCTAACGTTTATTGCGGCGTTTTTTCGACTGCGCCGCGGTATTCGCCAATCGTTTGCCCGGTTTTCTTTTTGAAAATTTGGCTGAAGTAACGGTAGTCCTCATAGCCGACAAGCTCGGCTATTTCATAGTTTTTATACTGCGGATAACGCATCAGCTCGGTCGCCTTGGCAATCCGATATTCGGTTAAATAATCGACAAAATTGCTGCCCGTCGTTTTCTTAAACAAACGGCCCACATAATCGGCATTCAAAAAGCGGCTTTCCGCGATTTGCGGCAGGCTAAGCGGCTGGTCATAATGCAGCTCAATCAGCTTTTGGATTTCGCGGATCAACTGCTCGCCATGCCGTCCTTGGCTATTGCCGCGCTGGGCAGCAAGGGCCGGCAATATTTGCTCCTCAAACAGCCGCTTAACCGAAACATGATCTTTGCGCAGCCGGATCAGCTCCATATAGGCGAGTGCGCTTTTCCCGCTCAGCTGCTCTAGACTTGTGTGCGCCGCTTGAAGCTGCCGCTCCAGCGCATGCACCAGCATGGTGGCGCTGCGCCGCAAACCATCCACCGTCTGCGAAGGAGCCGCAAGCGCCGTGAAAAAACGATTGAATTCCGCGCGCAGCTGCTCCACATTGCCAAGCTGCAGCTGCACGAGGAACGCTTGTTCCAGCTCCGCCGGGTAAAAATCGCCATTTCCAGCACCTGTAGGCAAATGCGGTTGTTGCTTACCCGGCTTCTCCACCGGCTCCAACTCACACTCCACGAATCCCATAATCGCCATTTCTCCCAGCTGCCTCCCGTCCAGACGCCGCTGAAGCTTGCTGTAGACAGCTGGAAGCTGATTAGCAAGACAGGGCTTACTCCCAGCGGTAATGCTGTAGCTTGTCCCCGTCTCCTCATGCAGCGTGCCTTGAAGCAAAGTGGCAAGCCGCTGTATTTCCATATGCTCGAAGCGGCTGCCAAACAAGCAGATGGCTATTTCGCCGAGGTTAACCGGGGAAGCGGCTGCGATAAACGTCCAGCAGCCTTCAAAATAAAAGGACTGGCACTGCTGCAGCCTGCGCTCTATTTTCCCAACTGCCTCTTGAATGCTGGACTGCTCCGTATAATAGTCCGGATGTGCGAGCAGCAGCAGCGCTTTTTGGTCTGAGTCTCCGCCCGGAAGCTCAGTTAAGCTCTGCGTCAATGACGCTGTCTTTATCTCTGATATCGCGGACGACTGAGCAGAAGCTTGGGTCTGATCCTGTGTAGAGCGCATGCCTCGCTGTAAAACGTCGAGCAGCCATTTTCTCCGGCTGTCCCGCTGCTGCTGCTCTTGCCGTAGGTCGCGTTCCTCCAGCAGCGCGAGCACCTTGCCCAGCACCGTAATCAGTTCCTCCCGCTTAAGCGGCTTGAGCAAATAATCAAACGCCTTATGGCGGATGGCTTCCTTCGTATATTCAAAATCCGAGTAGCCGCTGACGACAATCGTCACAACGTCTGGCAAAGATTCCGCCAGCAGGCCGAGCAGCTCCTTGCCGTCGAAGCCCGGCATACGCATATCGAGAAAGAGCAGATCGGGTTTATGCAGCAGCGCAAGCTCGTAGCCTTCTTCGCCATCAACCGCTTCACAGGCAAGCTCAAGCCCTAGCTCCTCCCATGGAATCATTTGAATAAGTCCTCGCCGTATCCAGCGTTCATCGTCTACAACCATGACCTTGCGCATGGCCCGCGCCCCCTTCCTGCTGCCTTCTTTTTATTCGTTTAGCCTTTCACAGAGCCTGCGGTCAAGCCGTCAATAATGTAGCGCTGCAGGAACAAATAAATGATCAGCACCGGTGTAATGACAACAATCATAAAGGCAAATACGACGCCCCAATTCGTACTGTACAGCGTAACAAAGTTAAATACTTGAAGCACAATCGTCCATTTGGTACTGTCTGTGACCAAATAAAACGGGCCGAAAAAGTCATTCCATACCGATACAATGACGACGATTGAGACGGTCACCAGCACCGTGCTGATGAGCGGCAAAATGATTTTAAAGTATAGCCGGAAGTAGCCGCAGCCTTCCAAAATCGCAGCCTCATCCAGCTCGCGCGGCACCGATTTAATAAATCCAACGAGCAGAAACACCGCAAACGGCAGCAGCACCGCCGTATAATACATAATGATGCTTAAGTAGCTTCCTTTAATATGCAGCAAATCCATCAGCCGAATCGTCGGAATGATCGACACGGGGACGATCAGCCCCATAATGAAGGCAAGATAGACGCCTTGCAAAAACTTCCCGCCGCGCCGCTGGATGACGAATGCAGCCATCGAAGCGAAAAAATTAACGCTGACGACGACGAGCGCCGACAGCAGGAAGCTATTTTTGAAACCACGCAGCAGATTATCCTGATTAAATACCTCTTCATAATTGCTGAACACCCAATTGCTCGGCAGCGACAGCCCGAACAGCGCCGACTCCCGGATATCCTTAAAGGAGTTAATGAATATCATAAAAAACGGAATGAGAATGAGCATAGCCAGGCAGATCGCGAGCAGCTCCAGCAGCAGAGGAGAATATTTTCGGCTTCTCACATTTCCACCTCCCTCTTCTTCATGGCCAGCAATACCGGAATGCCCACAAGCGTGACGAGTACGAACAGCAGCATGTTAATCGCCGTCGCATAGCCCATTTCACCGGAGCTGAACGTATTGCGGATGTACGTATAAAATACTTCCGTCGTGTAGCCTGGGCCGCCTTCGGTCAGCACCATTACGATTTCGAACACCTTCATCGAGCCAATCATCGCCAGCAGCACGTTAACCGTAAACGCCGGTGCGAGCAGCGGAAAAACAACATGCTTGAACCGCGTCCAATAGTTCGCCCCATCAATGGATGCGCTCTCCGTCAAATCCTTCGGGATGAACTGCAAGCCCGCCAAATACACGACCATCGAAAAGCCAGCCACCCGCCAAATGTCGGTCATAATGACGGTAAACAGCGCGAAGCGCGGATCATTCAGCCAATCCTGGACCATAAAATCGATGCCGAGCATCCCGAAAAACTGATTGACGATGCCATGCTCCGGATGATAGATCGCTCGGAAGATGTAACCGATAACAAGCGGAGCAATGACATACGGCATAAAAAAGATCATCCGAAGCAGATTGCGCAGCTTCAGCTTTTCATTCAATAATAGCGCCAAGGCAAGGCCGACTGCATTTTGCAGCAGCGTAACGGCGGCGGCGAAAATAAGGGTGTTTATAAAAGCCTGCTTCAGGCGAGGCTCGTTAAACAGCTCCTTGTAATTTTCAAGTCCAATAAATTTAATCGCATCGGCGTTAATATTCCAGTCGGTAAAGCTGTAATAGATTCCGATAATGGTTGGCGTAATGAAAAACAATAAAAATACGATAACTGCCGGAAATGAAAAATATAGCGGATATTTGCTTCTCTCCATAGGGCCTGCCCTCCTGCTCCTGCCTTGTTTGGCCGGGATGGCGAGGGGCGACGCCTTGGGTGACCTTAATCGTCTCGATCACCTTGATCGCATCGCCCGCAGTACCTATCCCGTCCGGTAATTAACAGCTTCGGCTTGCTCTGCTGCCGTCTCTGTGTTTTATTTTTGCCCCGTTCATTTATTCAAAGCCTTCAAGACGCTTAGAGTTGCCGTCCTTCACATAGTTCGCATCCATTTCTTTGATCGCGGTGTCCACGTCGCCTGTGATATGGAAGTTTTGCAGAATTTTGCCCAAGTCCAGGAACGATGCCGTCAAGCGATTTTGCACATTGACCTTCGATTTGCCTTCATCAATATAGTCTTTAACCGTCTGCTGCATCGGATACAGCTCGCTGGTCGCATCCTTGAACACCGGGATGCCCGGCTGGCTTTGGTAGAAGGTATTGACGCTTTCTTTCGAAATCATAAATTTAACCAATTCTTTAGCAGCATCCAGATTTTTCGCCTTCGATGGCACCATCAGCTGGTTCGGAGGCGTAATCATGGCCGTGCCGGTGTCTGTTGCAGTTGGGAATGGGAAGAAGCCGATTTTATTCGTTACAAAATCTTTGCCAAATTTCTTCTCAAGCTGTGGCAAAATGCCGTCCAGCATAAAGGCCATTGCTACCTTGCCTTCGCCCAGCTCGTTTTGCAGCTCGTCGAATGTGCCGGACAGCGTATTTTTTTGGAACAAGCCGAGATCCTTGATTTCCTTCGATTTTACAAAAAGATCCTTCAGCGCCGCGATGTCCGACAGCTTCAACTGATTGACGTTCAGCTTCTGCACGCCTTCGTCGCCGATCTCCTGATCTACCTGGCTAACCCAGCCGGTCAAATAAAAGACTTGCGTCGGCCAGCCATCTTTTACCCCCTCATAAAACGGCGTTACGCCGTCGCCCTTCAGCTTTTTAGCAATTTCAATTAAATTCGCATAATTTGTTGGAGCGGCAACGCCGGCTTTTTCAAATACATCCTTATTGTAAAAGACGCCCATCATGCCCGTTTTGCCAAATGGCACGCCATAAGCTTTGCCAGCCGCATCCTTCTGGAAATCCACAATTGTATCGATGACATTGTCCCAAACGCCAGCCTCGCCGGACCATTCATACAGCGTCTCATCCGCTCTGAGCTTTACATATTGCTTCGTGCCCGGCTGCATGAGGAATACGTCAGGGAAATCACCTGTAGAGAAGCGAGTTTTCAGCATATTGTCATAGTCGCCTCCCGGCAGCGCCTGTACCTCGACTTTATTGCCCGTCTTCGCTTCAAATTCTTTGAAAATAAGATTGTAAGGCGTGACATCCTCCGTATTCGGAATTAGAAAGGTCAGCGTAACGGGCTTTGCTGACGGCTTTGCGGATGCTTCAGCTGCTGCTGTTCCCTCCGGGGCATTCGTCCCTTGCGAGCTGCCATTGTTGCTGCCGCAAGCGGTTAGTGAAAATGCTCCCAGCATTAGCGCCATTGTGAGGTGAACCGCTTTCATCTTTCTCATGATAAGACACCCTCTCATTCATAATGATCTGCCTCTTTATTGTATTGAAAGCGCTTCCTTAATTCTGTCTATGATTTTGACTTCTAATGTTGAATATTCCGACTTTTATGAATGCGCTTCAAAATATTCAGGAATAAGGAGCTTAATTTCGGTCCCTGCACCTTTGCGGCTGTTAATATGAAACTCGAAGCGGTCGCCATAACGAATCCGATAACGCGAATACACATTTTGCACCCCGATGCCGCTGCGCGTGTCCGAGCTCAACCCTTCGCCCTGTTGAAGCGGAGGCTTCAAGCTGCTTCTGATATCGGCCAAATGCTTGTCGGATATGCCCACTCCGTCGTCTTTGACGGTGAGCGTTATGCTGCCGCCCTCTCTGCTGACGATTACAGCGATCGTTCCTTTGCCGCGCTTGCGCTCAATGCCATGGAATACCGCATTTTCAACGAGCGGTTGAAGCGTCATTTTAAGCATAGGAAAGCTGTAGAGGTCGTCATCAATTTGCTGCTCAAAGGAAATTTTGTCTTCAAAGCGAATGCGCTGAATGTTCATATATGCTTCGATTTGCACAAGCTCCTCCTGCAGCGTGACGATTTCATCCTTGTTTTTCGTATTGTAGCGAAAAATATCAGCGAGCGACTGCGCCATTTCACTAATTTCCTGCACTTGATAATAGTCCGACATCGCTCGGATGCTGTCGAGCGTATTGTACAGAAAATGCGGATTGATCTGCGAATAAAGCATGGCGAGCTGCGCCTCCTGCAGCTTAATCTGGTTTACATACCGCGTCTCAATCAAATTTTGCAGCTCATCCTGCATCGCATTGAAGTTCATGCCGATTCTGCCGATTTCATCATTGCGCCGCACCTCGACACGCACCGAAAAATCGCCGCGTTTAATGCGGTTAACCGTCTTGTACAAGTCTAGAATCGGCTTCGTAATCCGCTGCCCGAACAGGATCGAAATAATCAGCGTAATTGCAAAAGCAATGAAAGCGGTCACAATAACCGTCGTCTTAATAATATCTAATGCGCCAAAAATATCATGCTTCGGCACGATAAGCACAGCCTTCCAGTTCGAATAAGCGGAATTCGTATACGACACTAGTCGATCCTCTCCATCCAGATTGAGCCAAAACTTGCCTTGACTGCCGTTAATACGGCTTGTCAGCTCCTTCCCGCCTGCATAACGCTGCGCTTCACCAGGCGCATAAACAAGCCTGTTGCCTTCGTCAAGTATGACAATGCTGCTGTTTGCCGAAAGTCCGTCGTTGCGGCCAATGCTGTTGAACAGCTCGGCACGGTATTCGGCACGCACTAAAATAAACTGCTCGGGATTGGAAAAATCGCGGATCATAATGGAGGAAAAATAGGCCGTTTCCCCATCCACTGTCCGGTCTGCCGCCGGGATGAAGCCGCTGTAAAACACCTCGCCATCCTTCGCTACCGTTTGGCGGAACCATTCGGAGCCCCGCACCTTCGCCGGGTTATGCTGTCCGCTTTCGTCAGAGGAGCTAAGCAGCTCGCCGTTGCTATAATAAATTTGAAAACGCAAAAAATCACGAATTGGCGTTACATTGAAGCTTTTCAAATACAAATCGCTGATTTTCTGCCGAAACAGGAACCGTTCGCGATCGCTAAGCTCGGGGTAACGATTAACGCCGTCAATATAGCTCTGCTCATTGTAGGAGGCCAGCAGCAGATTGCGCTTGCTATGAAAATCATTATCCATATTTTTTTCAATTTGCTGGACGAGCAGCAGGCTGGCAGCCTCCGCTTGAGTTGCCATCGTTTTGTAGGAAATATAGAAGGAGACCGAACCGACTAATGTAATGCACACCAAAATAATAATAAAGTAGCTCAGCAACAGCTCATTGCGCAGCCGGATAATAATTCCCCCTCAGGCACATCCTGTTTTATTTTCATTATAACGAATCGGGAGAAGCGAACCTATAACAAAAAATGACTAGCTTAAAAAGCCCAAAGCCGATTCTCTCATACGAGACAGCTTTGGGCGATTACATTTGCTTCCTTTCATTATGAAACTGAAAAACGAATCGGAAAAACGGGTCTTTTCCGAAGACTTGCATGCATAGCAGGCTTGGCTTGACTAGTCTTTAACTTGACTGGCAAAGCGGTAGGAGCCGGAGCCGATTTCCAGCACCGTTTGACTGCCAATGGCTTTAATCACCTTAATATCCTCGCTGCCAGATGGACTAGCTGGAAGCAGCTCTGTAGAAGTTATTGCATCCTCAAGCGTATGAATGGCTGCTCCATCGATTGCCTTGACCGTCCCAGGAATGTATAGCGTTGCCGTCGTATTAGCGGGAATGATTACGTTTAACTGGAACTCTCCGGACTTATCGATTTGCCAGTCTACTTCGATTTTCCCATATAACGAAGAGAAATGAGATTTCACATAATTAAGGCCGCCGCCCGGCTGAGGACGGATAATCGCATGACGGAAGGCAGGTGCTCCCTTGTCTGCTTCAATGCCTGCCATATAGCGGAACATCCACTCGCCAACGGAGCCTAGTGAATAGTGATTGAAAGAATTCATCTGCGGCGTCTGAAAGCCATTTTCCTCTGTCCAACCATCCCAGCGCTCCCAAATGGTCGTCGCTCCATGCTTGATGGAATACATCCACGATGGAAAAGCCTCCTGCGTCAGCAGCTGATAAGCTACGTCGAGCCGGCCGTTATCAGATAGCGCGGGCAGCAAATAACCAACGCCAAGGAAGCCTGTCGTCAAGCGGTTGCCGCGGCTGGCAATATCCGCTGTGAGATGGTCGACTGCCTTTAACCGCAGCTCGTCTGTCAGCAGGCCAAATTGCAGCGCAAGCACATATACCGTTTGCGTCTCCCCATGTATGCGGCCCTCCTCCGTTACAAAAGCAAGGCGGAATGCTGCGGCAATGCCCTGAAACAGCTGCTCCAGCCGGCGAACATCCTCCTCCTTGCCCAGCACGCCGGCAATTAATCCAAGCACCTTCGTGCTGTAGGCAAAATAAGCGGTTGCCAGCACCTCGTTTGGCGTATCGGCATCAATGGACAGCCAGTCGCCATAGTTGGCATAGTTCGGCCTTACTAGCTCTTCGGTCGTTGCGTGCAAGTAATCGACCCATCTGCTCATCGCCTCGTAATGCGTTTCCAAAATCCGCACATCGCCATACATTAAATACAGCGTCCAAGGGATAATGACGCCAGCATCGCCCCAGCCTGCATTATCTGGCGCATACCAGTTCAGTCGCGTGCTCCAGTTTTTATAGCGAATCCAGCCTGCATCCGGCGCCACATCGGTGAAAGCGCCCGAAGGCTGCTGGCAATCAATCATATCCCACATAAATTTATTGAAAAACCTTGCCACATCCATATTGTACGAGGCTGTACGCGCAAAAATCTGCGCATCCCCCGTCCAGCCGAGACGCTCATCCCGCTGAGGGCAATCGGTTGGTACCGACAAGAAGTTGCCGCGCTGCCCCCAAGTAATGTTGGAAAACAACTGATTTATCATCGCATTCGACGTTTCCAAATGCCCAGTCTCCGGTGTGTCGGAATACACAACCTTGCCCACAATTGTATCCAAATCAGGCTCGCCGGGATATCCAATCAGCTCCACATAACGAAAGCCATGGAATGTAAAATGCGGCTCATAGCGCTCCAGCCCCTCGCCTTTAAGCGTATAATGCTCCTGCTGAACAGCAATGCGCAAATTTTCCAAATACAGCGAGCCATCAGGACTCAGCATTTCCGCATGGCTGATCGTGACCGTCGTGCCGCGTTCCCCGCTAACGCGAAGCTCCGTCCAGCCGACCATATTTTGTCCCATATCAAAAATATAGCTGCCGCTTGGTGTCCGCTCCATTCGGATTGGCCTAATCGTCTTCATTACCTTAATCGGCGGTTCGTTAGACGCCACCAGCATGCCGTTATAGCCAGGCCGCACATCAGGCTCCTCCCATTGGTTGTCATCAAAGCCTGCTTCCGACCAGCCCGTCATTTCAAGCCGCGCGTCATAAGCTTCACCCATAATAAAATCGGAATATAAAATTGGCCCCTTGCTCACCTTCCACGTATGATCGGTTGTGATACTTTGCTTCGTGCCATCCTCATATTCCACGTAAGCCTGCATCATAAAAAACGGACGCTCTCCGTACACCTTGTCGCCAAGAAATCCAACCGTTCCCGCATACCAGCCTTCTCCAATAATGGCGCCAAAGGCGTTGTCGCCTTCATGCAGCAGCGGCGTAATATCATAAGCCTGCACCTGTGAGCGGACATTGTAGTCCGTAAAGCCTGGGGCAAAATAATCCCCTACCCGCTGCCCGTTAACGTACAGCTCAAACAAGCCGAGCGCTGTCGCATAGGCCATGGCGCGGCGCACCTTGCCGCCCAAGGTGAATGGCTTGCGCAAGTGGGGTGAAGGCTGTCTGCCTGCTGCCCCCTCATCATGCTTGCGGCCAATCCATTTCCCCCGATATGCTGCCCTATGAAGCAGTCCTATCGTCCAGAGGGCAGGCTCGCTCCATTCCGATACGCGCCCATAATTGTCCCAGACGCGCACCTTCCAAAAACATTCGGCTTCCGCTTCAAGCGGGCTGCCGCCATATTCCACTTGGATCGACTCGCTCGATTCTGTTTTCCCACTATCCCAGCGATCGCCATCATCTGCGGCCAGCCGTTCTATTGAAGAAGCGACCAGCACCTGATACGCCATTTGGCGAACAGAACGCTCCTCTGAGCGGAGCTTCCAGAACAAGCGCGGCTTAGCCGCTTCAATACCAAGCGGATTCGTCATATACTCCGTTTTGCAATCTTCAATGGTTAATGCCATTAAACTTCAGCCTCCTGAAATTTTATCGCTTCACATGTTTCCTTCTTCTGGCCTCTTCTGTTTGTCTGTATGCTTTCTCCTATGCTTGCTCCTTGGCCTTCTCGGAGCTGTTATGAACCAAACGCTCATGCAGAAAATCAACAATATGCTGGACCTGCATTTGACCGTCTCCATGCTTGGCTGCTCCAAGCTTCATTTGGAGCAGGCAGCCCGGGTTGCTCGTAAGCAAATAATGCGCCTTTGTCGCATTGGCATGCTCCATTTTGCGCTCCAGCAGCCCGCCCGCCATTTCCGGCTGAACAATATTGTAAGTGCCCGCCGAGCCGCAGCAGCGATCAGCCTCAAACATTTCTACAAACTCAGCTCCACTTACCTCTCTCAGCAGCTTCCGGGGAGCATCGGCAGAGCGCATCACATTGCGCAAATGACAGGAATCCTGATACGTAATCCGAATCGGCTGTTCCTTTGTCTGGGCAGTAGCAAGCTTGCCGGAACGGATCAGCAAATCACTAATATCCACCACACGCTTCGCCAGCCACACTGCGCCTTCCCTCCACTGCTCATCCTCATGCAGCAAATGATCGTATTCCGATAAGATGGCGCCGCAGCCGCCCGCATTGGATACGATGTAATCCACACCAGCTGCCTGAAAAGCAGCAATGTTCTTCCTCGCTAGTGACCGGGCATCCTCCGTCTCCCCGCTATGTGCGTGAAGCGCTCCACAGCAAGCCTGTGTATCCGGTATAACGACCTCAAAGCCAGCTTCCGTCAACAGCTCCACCGTCTTGATGTTCGTTTCCGTGAACAGCATATCCATGAGGCAGCCGCGAAACATGCCCACTGTAGCTATTTTCATCCCTTTGGCCGGATGATGGCTGCCGATTTTCTGGACAATGCCTTTGCTTGAGGCATTCGGCAGCACCTGCTCCATCTCGCTCAAATGAGCTGGCAGCAGCTTCATAACGCCAGCGCTGCGCGCCAGCTTCCTAAGCCCGGATTGCTGATACAGCTGCATAGCTCCGCCGAGCAGCCGCACCCGCTTCTGGTGAGGGAAAAGCTGCTTGAACACCACCTGCCGCAGCGGCTTCACCCACCACCGGTGGCTTTCCGTATGCTCTTCAATCGCCTCCCTCGTCTGCTCAATGAGCTGTCCATATTTCACATCTGCCGGACAAGCCGGCTCGCAGGCACGGCAGCCGAGACAATGGCTCATCTGCTCCTCAAAGGACTGGTCGGGCATCATCAAACCATCAGTAACCGCTTTCATCAATGCGATGCGGCCGCGTGGCGATTCCGCTTCAATACCCGTTTCACGAAACGTTGGGCATGCAGGCAGACAGAAGCCGCAGCGCATGCAATTCGTCAATTGATCCTCATCGAGCCGCAGCTTGAGCTTTCCAGCAAGCTGAAGCTGCGGGGAGCGCGGCGAACTGCACGCTGGTTCCGTTCCATGCGTATTTACGTTTGCGGCTGTTGCTGATGTAATTCCAACAGTTAGCCTGTCTTCCGTTTTAACCATGCTGTAGCACCACCCTCTTGCGCGACTGTTTGGCAAATATTTTGCCGGGATTGAGCAAATGATGCGGATCGAACGCCTGTTTAACGGCCTTCATCACTTCGATGCCTGCGGAGCCGACCTTCCATTCGAGATAAGGGGATTTCACAAGGCCAACGCCATGCTCGCCTGTAATCGTCCCGCCGAGCCGAATCGCTGCCTCGAAAATTTCCTCAAACGCCGCCTCAACGCGGTGAATTTCTTCCTTATCCCGTGCATCAGTCGTTGCTGTAGGATGCAGATTGCCGTCGCCCGCATGGCCGAAGGTACAGATCGTCACTTGATGCTTGTGGGCAATTCGATTAATTTCCAGCACCATTTCGGCAATTTTGGAGCGAGGCACCGTCGCATCCTCAAGAATCGTCGTTGGCCGCAAGCGTGCAAGTGCGGTAAAAGCACTGCGCCTTGCCGTCAGCAGCTTGAGCGCTTCCTCTGGACTTTCAGCGACGCTGACGCTGTGCGCCTGCTCGCTTCGGCAAATTTCCTCAATCCGGGCAATGTCTCGTTCTACCATTTCAGTTTCTCCGTCCTGCTCGATGAGCAGAATCGCCTCCATATCGAGCGGCAAGCCAAGCTTGGCAAAATCGTCGACCACCCGCACCGTCGCATTATCGAGAAATTCGAGCGTTGAAGGGATGATGCGGTTTTCAATGATTTTAGACACGGTTCGCGCCGCGCCATACAAGTCCTTATACATCGCCAGCATCGTCTTCTTGTACTTTGGCGGCGGCACTAGCTTGAGTGTCGCTTCGGTAATAATCGCAAGCGTCCCTTCCGAGCCGACGAGCAGCTTGGTCAAGTCATAGCCTGCTACATCCTTCATCAGCTTGCCGCCGGTACGAATAATTTCGCCACTGGCCAGCACCGCCTCCAGGCCGAGGACATAATCTTTGGTCGTGCCGTACTTGAGTCCGCGCAGCCCGCCGGAGCATTCGGCAATGTTGCCGCCAATGGTTGAAATCGCCATGCTGCTCGGATCGGGCGGGTAAAATAAGCCGAGCGACTCCACATGGGCGATAAAAGATTTTGTAATGAGGCCAGGCTGGACGATTGCAACCAAATTTTCAAGATCGACCTCCAAAATGCGATTCATCCGGTGCATGACCATCACAACACCGCCCTCTACAGGAACAGTACCACCGCATAAGTTCGTGCCTGAGCCTCGGCCGATGACGGGAATGCGATGCGTATTCAGCACCTTCATAATCGCGCTCACCTGCTCCGTGCTCGCGGGATAGATAACGCCATCTGGCAGCGCTTGCAGCATCGGTGTCCCGTCATAAGAATGAGTCACTAGCGACTGCGGATCATCTTTATAAAAATCGCTTCCCACTATAGCGATCAGTTGTTGTCGAATCGTTTCCTGCAGCATATTGATGTCCCCTTCCATAAAATAAAGCTTCCATCCATTAATCAATCAATTAATCAGGTCATCTGATGACTTTGAATTGAAAAAAGTATACAATAAAATAGATAAAAGCGAAAGCGTTATTTTGGAGCATGCTAATTCGTTGTTTGAAGGGAGTTAATATGGAGATTAACCCAAACCGGCCGCTCAAAAGCTACGAGTGGGTCATGAACGATATTAAGCAAAAAATGGACGGAGGCTCTCTCGCCCCAGGAGATAAGCTCTCCTCTGTTGCCGATCTTGCCGCCTCCTATGGCGTTGGGCAGTCTACAATCCGCGAAGCATTGAGCGCGCTGCGGGCTATGGGCAGGCTGAACATTCGCCAAGGCAGCGGAACGTTTGTTACAGCTCCTCCTGAGCCTGCACCCCTATCGGCTCCAAGCTTTCTCTATGACAAAGCGTGGATGGACCGTGCGGAGACGCTGCGCCATATTTTGGAGGTGCGCAAAGTGCTGGAAACGGGCTGCGCTGCGCTTGCTGCCCGCAATCGGACCGAAGCCGATCTTGAAGCGCTGGCCTCCATTTTGAAGAGCATGCATGAACGCCTTGGCGATGAAGCCTTCAGCGAGCAGGCAGATATCCGCTTCCATCAGGAGCTTGCGAAGGCGACGCATAACCCCGTGCTGCTGGAGATGATGGAATCCTTGTCCACCAAGCTGCATGAAAGCATGAAGGATACGCGGGCTCTATGGTTTTATGCCGAACGCTCAACTGCAGAGCGTCTGCAAGGCGAGCACCAGGCAATCTATGATGCCATTGCTGCACAGCAGCCCACGGACGCCTCCCTGCTTATGGAGGCGCATATTTCCAAGGTGGAGTCCGTGCTGCTGAGTAAGCTGGCTAGCGGATAAATGCACCAAGCAAAAACGACTTCGTCGTCCTTCTGGGACGACCGAAGAGCTTTGCCGGAGAAATATAAGCCCATTTATACGTGTAAAACTTATAAATTCTTATATTTCAAGGTGAAACGGCTGTCGCCGTCCTTTGGCGGTGCGGCGCGTTTCAGTCCGAGAAATATAAGCGGAGGATAAGGGGGAAACTTATACTACCCTTATATTTGCAGCAAAGGGAAAGCGCCTGCTCGAACAAGCAGGCGCTTTCCCTTTTTGTTTTTCATGGACATGTTCGTTTTCCCACGTTTATCTTCCCCTGCTCCCCCTTTATGCCCGTCATGGTGATGCCTTCAATAAAATGCCGCTGCGCAACGAGAAAAACAATCAACGAAGGAATAACAATAACGGAGGTTGCCGCCATCATCAGATGCCACTGTGCCGAATAGGAGCCTTGGAACAGGGTCAGCCCCTGCATGAGCGTGTAATTGCTTTCTGAGGTAATGAATGCCAGCGGTCCTAAATAATCGTTCCAATTGGCGAGAAACGTGAGCAGGCCAACCACAATCATCGCCTGCTTGCCAATCGGCAAAATAATTTGCAAGTAGATGCGGAAATGTCCGGCACCGTCCACCTTGGCGGCTTCATCCAGCTCTGCCGGGATGCTGAGGAAAAACTGCCGCAGCAGAAAAATGTTGAACACGCCTCCCCCAAACCACGCGGGCGCAATGAGCGGTACGAACGTATCGGTCAAATGCAGCGCATTCCAGAGCACATATTGCGGAATCATAACGACAAAAAACGGAATCATTAACCCCGTTAATATAAATCCAAACACCTTGTCGCGGCCCTTCCAATGAATGCGCGAAAAGCTGTAGGCACAGACGGAGCTTGAAAATAACACGCCTAGCATCGCAGATGAGTAATGACGGTGCTATTGAGAAAAAATCGCCCGAACGGATAGGCACCCAGCGCCTGCTCGAAATTATCCCAGCTTAAATCGTCTGGCAGCAGCTTCGGCGGCATTTGATACAGATCGCTCATATTAATGAGCGAGGTGCGCAGCATCCAAAAAATCGGAAACAGGAAAAACAGGCTGCCTGCTATAAGCAGTGTGTAAATAACGATTCGATTGCCCAATGATTGCTTTTTCATCTGCGCTCCTCCTTGCCCTCATAATAGACCAAAGACTTGGAGAAGTAGAAAATCGCTGCGGTGAACAGCATAATGACGAGAAACAGCAACACGGAAATCGCGCTGGCGCTGCCCATTCGCGAAGACTTGAAGCCTTAGGTGAACAAATACAGCACATAGAGCAAGCTCGCATTGTTAGGCCCGCCCTGTGTCATAACTGCTGGCTGCACAAATGTCTGAAACCCATTAATGAAAGCAATGACTGTATTGAAAAAAATAATCGACGAGCTCATCGGAATGGTAATATAAATCAGCTTATGCAGCCGATTACCACCATCCAGCTCGATCGCCTCGTATAAATGACCCGGAATGCCCTGCAAGCCTGCTAGAAAAATAACGATCGTATTGCCCAGCGTCCATAAGCTGAATAAAAGGAGCGTCGGCACCACGGAGGTCGTATCGCCGAGCCATTTCGGCACAATGCCGACGCTGTAGGAAGTGAAGCCCAAATAGAAGGTTGCCGCAATCGGCACGATGACGAAAATGACGTAGCCGTGCAGCACTGGAGAAGCGAAGAGCAGGCCGAAGCCCAGCTCTCCGAATTTCCGTTTTTGCCTGACTCCGCGCTCCGCCTTTAATTCACGCTCATGAACGCTTGCCAGTGGTTTCATAACAGCTCTCTCCAAACTCGTTTTATCGTTTATTCGCTCACATCATAGCGGCCTTGAATTTCAGGCTGTACCTTCGCTTCGAGCTCCTTCATCGCTTCTGCCGCTGTTTTGCGGCCGAGCCATACCTCATCCATGCCGGAGAAGGTAATCGCATTCACCTTCGAGAAATTTTTAATATAATAAGAGCCATTCGGAACGCCGTTATGCAAAAGATTATTCATCATCGCATCCTTGAAGCCCGCAGGAAGCGCCGGGTTATTTTCAGCCCACTTCGCTACAAGCTCGGGATCGGTGTACCATTTCGTCATCGTTGGCATCCAAAGGCCGCCTTTGTAGAGGTCGATCGAGCCTTCCGGATTTTCCAGGAATTTCGTAAGCAGCCACGCTTCCTCCAAATGCTTCGTCGATTGGTAAATGACCGACGCCCCGCTAATGCCCATTGGCACGCTGCGCTTCATTTTCAGCAGGACGCCGATATCGTAGTTGACTCCAGCCGCCCCGAGATCGAGATTACTCCACTGCCCATGCATCGACATGGCAACCAGCTTCGATTGCAGCGCCACAGCCTGTGAAGGAATCGACTTCATTTGTACCGGAGACGGCGCAACATGATGCACATTAATTAAGTCCGCTAAACGCTGGATCGCTTCAGTCGCTTCCGGCTGGCTAAAGCCGAATTTCCCATCCTTCGTAATCCATTCGCCTTCTTTGTTAATCACCGTCGCATGCACAGGGCCATGCCAGGTTTCAAAGGATACACCGTATTGACGGATGTTTTTCGGATCAAAATCCGCTTCAGAGGCGTTTTTGCCATTTTTGTCAATCGTCAATTTCTTGGCAACATCGACGAACTCATCCCAAGTCCAAGCATCCTCCGCCTTCGAGGGCGGGTACGCTGCATTCGCCTGATCGAACAAATCCTTGTTGTAAAATAAACCGAACGTCTCGCCCGCTGTGCTAATGCCGTAAGCAAAATCCTCGGAAGATTTGAACCAAATATAGTCGAGGAAATCCTCGCGCTTCAGCTCGCCGTCATTATCGAGCAGCTCAAACAGATTGACGAATTTGCCTTCCTTCTGCCAAGGGTCTGCAAGCTCCCCATGCATATAGCCGAGATCCGGTGAGTCGTTGCCTGCAACCATCGCCGTAATTTTCGCATCATAGTCAGCTTCCGGGATATGAATGGCGTTTACTTTAATCCACGGGTATTTTTCCGTAAAGGTTTTGGTCGCCTGCTCCATCGCCGCCTTCTCCTGCGGGCTTCCCCAAAACGTAAACTTGAGCGTTACAGGCTCTTTCTCCTCAGGCGTTGATGTCGCCTCTCCCTTCGGCGTTTCCGCAGGCTGCTGGCTGCTGGCTCCTTCACTTGTGGGCGTGTTTCCCCCGCTGCCTGTGCCGCTG
Organism: Paenibacillus sp. FSL H8-0537; assembly: GCF_038051995.1. NCBI lineage: Bacteria > Bacillati > Bacillota > Bacilli > Caryophanales > Paenibacillaceae > Paenibacillus > Paenibacillus sp. FSL H8-0537. The sequence goes on from NZ_CP150290.1 coordinate 3,674,271, forward strand.
CATCCTGCCACAACGAGTGTTAGCGATAATAGCAATACCGTGAATGGTGGACTTTTTATAGCGCTTACAAAAACTTGAAAAAAAATCGAATACATACTAAAATAATGACTGCGGTCATTTAGTGACCAAAGTCATTATTCAGCGAAGGCGGTGTGCTTTATGGTACTGAGACAACAACGCAAACAAGAGCTCAAGGAGCGTATTTTTGAGCAGGCACTGCAACTATTTCGGGAAAAAGGGTTTGCAAACGTCACAATTGATGAGATTACGCAAAGCTGCGGCATTGCAAAAGGAACCTTTTATAATTACTTTCCTCGCAAGGAAGCGATTCTGCTGGATTTGGGCCAGACACAGATGGAAGTCACTCAAACAAACCTTGAGCGATACCACTTAATTAACGACGTTAAAGAAAAATTCCTGACCCTGTTTCGCGACTTGTTTCAAAAATATGCTGTCAATGCTGAGCTTGCAAAGCTCACCATTTTGGAAATGCTGCGCTCTCCTCTGCTGCTGCAAGAAGAATTTAACGTCATTAATAAATTTGAAGAGCTGCTCTGCACCCTTTTGGATGAGGCCGAGAAGCTCAAGAAATTGCCGTCCCAATTAGCTTCCGCAGATATAGCTGCGGTGCTGTCGGGGATGTACTTTCATGCTTTGCTTGATTGGGCAGCCTCCCATAAGGATATGTCACATATGCAGGCCGGCTTTGAACGCCGTTTTGAAGTTATCTGGGAAGGCTTAAAAATAAGAGGTGAATTCGCATGATGCTGTGGATTGCAATAAGCGGGTTTATTTTACTGCTGCTTAGCGCCATTCATGTTTATTGGGCTTTTGGCGGAAAATGGGGCGCAAGCGCCGCATTGCCTAAGAAGGCAGGATCGCAGCAAACACTATTTGTACCGGGAGCAGCAGGTACGATAATCGTAGCCTGCCTGCTGTTTTCCGCAGCGATGCTGCTGCTTATGCTGGGAAAGCTGCTCCCCGCTTTCTTAGATGCAGCTTTCATCAAGTGGAGCTGCTGGGCATGTGCAGCTGCCTTTATGCTGCGGACGATTGGTGATTTCAACTATGTTGGCGTGTTCCGCAAAGTCCGCAATACCCGCTTTGCCAGATTTGACTTGTATTTGTTTACGCCGCTTTGCCTGCTGCTGTCAGCCGTTTTTTATGCGGCTACAGCCTGGGCAGTCTAACAAAATTAACATAGCCAACCAGATCCTGATGAATTTACGTACCGAATGGCGGCTTCATGCGCTTCGTTTCAGCGCTGACATTCTGCACAAAGATAGACTTGCTGGACACAGCAGCCGCTATTTTAACAAAATCATAGATTATAGCAAGGTGGCGGACTCAGGAGCCGCTAATGTGCGGTCAATCGTCATTTTGACGAGATAATGAAGTCAATAGCGGATTTCCTGTCCGCGTACAGCCTGAGATCGCATTTAAAACCAGAATAGCGGAGCCTCAGTCCTCCAAAAGCAAGGAAGGAGCGTCAGAATGCTAGGAACGTCCCGAACTGCGAGGTCTAATCGCCAGATGAGGTTGAACTCGAATATACGCTAAGCAAGGCGCAGAAAGCCTACTCCGGTTGCCATACACATCTTAAACAATATAGTTATACTGTTACGAATTTGTTTAAGCTTTTCACCCTTTTTGTTCCGTATTAGTTAAATTAGAAACCGCAAACTGCTTCATAAAAGCACCACGGCTTCCTTTAAACACATTGATATCGACGTACATGTCAATACCTGCCACATGTCCACGGTTATGATATTGCCAGAACTGCCAGCCGCGCTCTTCAAGCTTCGGATGTTTTACAATGTCGCGAATCCAGATTTCATAGGCGGCAAACGCGGATACATTTTCTATATAAGTATGATAAGTATCGTACGTCACATACAATATAGGCTTTTTGCCATAACCCGCCTCCATACCGTCCGCTAGCGCCTGCAGTTCCTTATGTATTTTAGCTTGGTCATGGTCCAGGCTGATTTCCAAATCGATGACTGGGGGTAGACTATCCGACTCATAAGGAACTGTTTTTATAAAATGGGCCGCCTGCTCCTCCCCCGTACTCATCGTTGTGAAAAAATGATACGCTCCCGTCAAAAAGCGCTGCTCCCTCGCTCCCTGCCAATTTGCTTCGAACCACTTATCGGTATAATCCTTGCCCTCCGTCGCTTTCACAAACATGAATTCATATTTCCCCGTCGCCTTTATTTGCTGCCAGTTTATTTCACCTTGATAATGCGATACATCCAGCCCTTTCACCTCATAGGCATTCGCAAATATGGAATTATGCGAAATGACTCCTTTATATTCTAAAACGCCAAGCAGCACTAGCAATGCCAGCCCGCTAATCATCATATTTCGCCATTTCTTATTACGCTTCATTTGCCTGCTCCTCTCCTTTGATTATGAATATTATACCAATTAAACAAGTTAAAGCCTACAAGCGTAAACGGCTCTCGCCGTCCTCTGGCGGTAAAGCTGACGTTTCGCGGTGAAATATAAGCGGAGTATAAGGGGGAAACTTATACATGCTTATATTTTAAAAAAACTCGCCAAGCTTTCCTTGTTCAGGAAGCGAGCGAGTTTTTGCTGCTGCGTGCTGGATATAATACTTTTAAATAGCAAAAATATGATTGCCAATTTGTACGATTTGTTCCCTCGTCCAAATCCAGGATGAGGTTGCCGTCTTCGGGTTAAAATAATACAGCGCGCCATGCGTCGGATCGTTCCCGGCAACGGCTTCGACTGCGGCCTTGTATGCTGTAGAATCCGGCTTAAGCTGGTATTGTCCATCATCAACTGCTGTAAACGCACCTGGCTGCTCGATAATGCCTTTAAGCGTATCAGGGAACTGCGAGGAAGCTAACCGATTCATAACAACAGCGCCTACAGCGACCTGCCCCTTAAACGGCTCGCCACGCGATTCGGCAAAAATAATACGAGCCAGCAGATTAAGCTCATGCTCGCTGACGGATACTTTTTTCAGCGTCTTCCAGGTTTGTTTGCCAGCAATGCCGTCGGATTGAAGGCCATAATCTTTTTGAAACCGTCTCACGGCATCCTCCGTCATTTTACCGTAGAAGTCCGTTACCTCGTCATTCATAAAATACCCTAAAACCTTTAATCGATACTGAACGTCGGGAACATCTACCCCTTTGCTGCCATAGCTCAGTGTAGCTGGTGCCGCGGCTCCAACGATTTGAAGCGGCAAGCTGACGACCATAACAATTGCAAATATATATGATAAGCAATTGCGAAATATTCGTTTATTTTTCATAATTCTAATATTCCTCCTTTACAAAACAAGTTAAAACTTATTTTTTGAAAATATATTTTTTATTAATTTCAGCACTCGTATGAGTTTAGCATAGTATTAATATGAAAGTAACCGTATTTGCTTAATTACATGAATTTACTAATGTTTGAACAGCTGTACTCGGCTCATTTATACGCTGTACGGGAGTTTTCTCCAGGGAACTGCTATAATGAGGGTTAGATGATCGGCAGAGGTGATAAAGGATGAACATTATTAAAGTGAAGGATCGGCAGGAGCTCGACAAACGGGTTCCATCCATGCCTTGGTATATTGAGAAATTTATTAATTATAAGCTGCCAGACCTCTCTCCTTCGTCGCTGCTTGAGTATGTAAGGGATTATGAGCTTTTTCTAAATTGGCTTATTACAGAAGGCCTCTCTGAGGCTGCGGTAATCAAGGATGTTCAGCTAACGGAGCTGGAGCAGCTTCATATGGACAGCATTGACAGCTTCCGCATGTTTCTCGCCACCCATCCGAGCCATAATAATCGTAAAACGACGATAACTCGCAAGTTGTCCTCGCTGCGCTCGCTCTTTCATTATTTGAGTCAGATCGCTGAGGATGAGCAGTTCTATCCGCTATTGAAGCGCAATGTCATGGCGAAGGTTGCTATTAAGCGCACAAGCAAGCCTAAGGATACAGCGGCGAAGCTGGAAGGCAAGCTGCTGCAGGAGGAGGAAATTGGGGAGTTTCTTGCTTATATTGCCAGCGGCTACGAAAGCGATCTTGCCAGCAACAAGCAGGCGCTGTATTCCTATGAGCTGAACAAAATACGGGATACGTGCATCATCAGCTTTATTTTGCATTCCGGCCTGCGCGTATCTGAGCTAATCAATCTCAACGTCGACGACATTGATATGAAAAAAAAGCTCGCGCATGTTTACCGCAAAGGTAAAAACGACGATTCGTTTAAAACCCCGGTCTATTTTCGCCAAGAGGCGGTAGATGACCTTCAGGTGTACCTCCAAATGCGCGATACGCATTATAAAGCGCCAAAGCGTGAAAAAGCGCTGTTCCTTGCCATTGCTAACGGCAAAAAAGAAGGCTCGCGGATGACGAAACGGGCGGTGCAGGCCATGGTTATGAAATACGCGAAGCGTTTCGGCAAGCCCTATTTATCCGTACATAAGCTGCGCCATTCGTTCGCAACTGATTATTATTTGCGCAATGACTTGTACAAAACGCAGGAGCAGCTTGGGCATGCATCTCCGGAGACGACGCAAATTTACGCCCATTTGACCGATAAGACGATGGCGGAAGCAATTGATCGGGAATAACTCTGGATATTTGGCGAAGCCAACTGGCCTAGGCTAGTCAAGCCAACTAAAGTCAAATAGCCTTCTCGGCTGCAGCTGGCGTTCAGCTTATGCAAGAAGGCTTTTCGTTTTGTGCTATATAATATGCTCAAAAATCTTTGGACAGCTCCATATCTGTAGCGGAAATGCCCTCTTCCACCGCAAACTCAAAATCTTCAATATCGTAAATTTGTACAGGGATTTCTGCTTGAATCAGCTTATCTTGAAACTCAAACTGGTCGGAAAGCAGCGGCAAATTAAATTTCAATGCGGTCAGCAGCAGCTCCGTTTCGATCGGATCAAATGCCTCGCCGTATTGTGCGCTATCTACAGCATGTACAATTGTAAACTGTATCCGCTCGTTTAGCAGCAGCGGCGAGCTTTCCCGCCAAGGTACCTGCATCGTACGTTCGATTTTTTTACGGTTGAGCGGATCTTCAAAAAAAGCAATCAGCTCGCCAATTTTATTTTTGACATGAGCATCATCATCCGGATCTTCCATTACGGGATCCGATCCGTCTCTCATATCATAAAGCTCTAAAATGGATGAATAAGGAACAACATAATCAATGGCACTGCTTGGAACGAGAAGGTGACCATAAGTTGCCACCATCACTGCCTCTATAACAAACCGTCGCGGCATGTTTGACCTCCTTCTATAAAACAACGTTTCCACATTATTATACAATAATCCAACTGGTGTACAAGATAGCCATTCGCCAAATTTGCATTAATTCCACGCGCCGCAGTACAATGGTGGGGAAATCATTATCGGAGGTACATACATGATTAGAGAAGAAGCTATCATTATTGGCGCTGGTCCATGCGGCCTTGCTGCGGCAATTGAGCTGCAGCGCATCGGAATCCAGCCCCTTATCATAGAAAAAAGCCATCTGGTCCATTCGATCTCGCAGTATCCGACCTATATGCACTTTTTCAGTACGCCCGAGCTGCTTGAGATTGGCGATATTCCCTTCACGACGCCCAATGACAAGCCTTCGCGGCTTGAAGCGATGAATTATTATCGCACAGCGGCGCTGCGCCATGAGCTTCGGATTAATCCTTATGAGACGGTAACGAGAGTCGTTGGTGATAATGGCCGCTTCACGCTCTCCAGCACCAATCGCTTTGGCGAATCGCTGACCTATTCCAGCCGCTATGTTATTATTGCGACCGGTTATTTTGACCATCCAAATTATTTGGGCATTCCTGGGGAAGAGCTGGAGAAGGTGACGCATTTTTTCCGCGAGGCCCATCCGTATACTGGAATGGAGGTCGCGATTATTGGGGGCAGCAATTCTGCTATAGATGCAGCGCTTGAGCTTGAACGGATCGGGGCGAAGGTGACCGTCATTTATCGCGGTGAGCATTATTCATCAAGCATTAAGCCATGGGTGAAACCAGGCTTTGAAAGCAAAGTAGCCAAGGGGCAAATTACGATGCGCTTCCGCTCTCGCGTTACGAGCATCGACGACCGCAGCGTCACGCTTGAAGACCCCGAGGACAAACATACGATTGCAAATGATTTTGTGCTTGCGCTGACTGGCTTTCATCCGGATCGGGATTTTCTGACGGACACAGGCGTCGTGATGGCCGAGGAAGGTTATCCATTTTTCAACGAAGCGACGATGGAGACGAATGTGCCAAACTTGTTTTTGGCCGGTGTTGTTGCTTCACGCCATGAAGCGAATGAAATTTTCATCGAAACCGGACGTTTCCACGGCAGAAAAATTGCCGCGCATATCGCTCAAAGCACCACAGCCGACAAATAAAATGCAGGAACCATAACGATTATAGGCTGCCCATGCCCAGAGAGCGCAATATAATGCGCTGTGCACCTGAGTATGGGCAGCCTCTTTTATAAATCTGTCATGAAACGGTTAGCCCCGCTCGCTCCATGCTTTTCCCAATAATTCACTATTGATGCTTACAGCCGCCATTGATCCCATTGAAGCCGCCGCAACGACCTGATACTTTTGGGAAGCAGCATCTCCGGCACTATAGATGCCCGGCACATTCGTCTTGCCAAACTCATCGACTATAACAGCCCCTGCTTCTGTCATTGCACAGCCTATTGTCTGCGGAAGATCCGATCCAATCGCCAGCTTTGGCACAAAGAAGATACCTTCGCACGATAGGATCGATCCATCCTCCAGCACAACTTGCTGAACGCTGCCGTTAGCTGCTTCAATTCGCTGAATTTTCGAGTCAAATATGGGCACATCATGCTGCTGCAATTCCTCGCGCTGCTCAGCAGTCATTTCGTCTGGACCATCGGTGCAAATGGTATATTGGCTTGTCCAGGCTGCTATTATTTTGGCAAAGTGCAGCGCATGATCCCCCTTGGATATTATAACTAGCTTCCTATCCCTCATTTCCCAGCCATCACAATATGGGCACACAAATGCGCTTTTTCCATAAACGTCATTTAATCCTTCAATATCAAGTGGAAGATCCTTCATCCCTACGGCAAAAAGCAGCTTTTTGGCCCCGAAGGCTGATCCTTTTGCGGTCGTAATCATAAATGCCCCATCGACTCCCGTTATCGCCACGGCTGAATCATTTTCAAAATGAACGGATGGGTAGACACTGATCTGCTCGCGCGCGATTTGACGAAACTCGCCAGGCTTAATTCCATCTCTCGTTAAAAAGCCATGCGACTCCTGTGTCACCCGATTGCGCGGACGCTCTTCATCAATGACGATAACACTCTTCCTCGCTCTGCCTAATACTAGCGCGGCACTAAGCCCTGCCGGCCCTCCACCAATAATCGCAACATCCATCAATTGTTCCATATTAACCACCTTCCGAGAGTTTTAATGTCTTTAATTGAAAAATAAAAAAAACCATTCTAATTCTCATCGTTTTCTATTGTGCTACGATTATTTAGAGATTGGAAAAATATCACACCTTTTTTTGTATAAAATATCTTTTTAAAACCACCTATTAAAGATACTTAATATCCACTATTGAGCTGCAAATATTATTATAGACAAAGTAAATCTGTAATTCAAGCTTTATTTTTTGCCGGCAGGTCTGGTATGGTTAAGTGAAGAATATGCTGCCGAACAAGGGGGGCACACTACCTCATGGTTCGTACCAAATACTCGGAATAACGGGATAATATTTCCTCTCTCCGCGCTGCTCGTAACGGCAAGTTTTAAGACCATCCTTTTCGGGATGGCCTTTCTTTTAGATGTAAATCTTAATGTATTGAAATATCCGTTCCATAAAGGTGAAGACGGAGGCGTTTTGCAATGGACAGCGAAGAATAATTATCCCATGATGTACTATATAAAGGGATCCTCTGAGACCATCTTATCGCTTGGGCCCATGAGGATGTTACGCGCATCGCATATCCTTTTCCTCGATAATCTTTCAATGTCTCGACTCCGGCCTCTGCAGCCTTATTGCTACTTCTTGCGCTAAAACAGACAGATACAGCCATGTTGTTTTCCGTCACCATAAAACAAGGTCCTCGAAACTTCAGTTCCGATAACAGAGTAGGAAACCCTGGTTCCAAGTAGTATTTATTGTCTTCAGTAACCAAGGTGGCGCCTGTGTAATCCTTTACAGTTTCATGAAATGTAAAAGCCGGGCCCATCCATAAGCCTCTAATTTCTCTGTCCTTCTCCAACGTGCGAATAACATTAGCAAGTTGCTCGGTTGAATCACCCTGATCCATGAATTGCAGAATGTCATGGACTAGGCGATTTGGTACGTCGCGACGGAATCTTACAATGCGACCAGCAACGGTCTGTCCCAAAAAAAATCGAGGAGCAGGCTGGTTCGTTGGCTCATTAATCGTTGTGATACGTCCAGCATGATCATGAATATAGAGAACTTCTGCTTGAATGCTCATTAGTTCTAAATGGTTGTACAAAGGCTTACCTCCTCTATTGTTATTCACTCACCCTTTCCCTGTACAATTTAATTATCATCAAAAATGACTCGCTCTCACCATAATCTGTATCCAAGATACCATCTTTCCTAAGTAGTTTAAATCATCTTCTTTACGTTTCAACAAAAAAAATTGCCGCTACTTATGGTACGGTTCTCCGAATCGCACCAGCACGTGCCACATGTATTTTAATTCCTGAAGCACCCCATCTAAATTTCCTCTATCACTCCAAAGATCCGGAGTGCATATCAAATCATTGACCGCAGTTCCGACTGCTCTAACGTCAATTAGATTGTCGATGGCTATACGTTTGGCGAGTAATGGCATGGTTGACCCCCTAAAATCCGGTGGTACTTTATCGGCCTGGATAGCAAATCCCTTATGCCAATGAAGCTCTATTGAATATTTTAAGCATAGCTTCTCAAAAGTTCCCTCTATGTCTGTTCCTTGAAATGAAGGATCGGCCACCAGTATTTCCACGTCATCTTGCAGAAAAATATCACCGTGAATTTGGGCCTCAATGAAGTGATTAAGATTTCGACTAGGCATCTGTTTTATACGTTCAGTGATAGGGAGATTTAAGCAGAACAAAAGCCAATCGACCACTTTTCGGGGCGACAGATTCTTTTCTCCAAGAGCATATTCTCGGAAGAATGCATCTTTAAGAACGGCGGCTAAAATGTCATCGAATTCTTCATAGGTTCCTTTTTCTAGAGGATCATCCTGAGAACCACCGTAAGTATATGTGCAACGATAGGATGCCTGTGAAGCAAGAAGGAAATAACACGAACCAAACCTCGGAGACGGACCATCAGAATGCAACATTAAATCTAACGCGCCGTATTTTGGCCTTTCACTGTTGGTGATGCCTTCCAACTGATAAGCGCCTCCAAACAACTTCATCTCCCAGAGATCCCGAGCGCCTCCCGGGTAGGCGGACACGCTGCCATTAGAAATCTGCGTCTCAAACTGACTCTTATATATCCCTTGCTCAAGTAATGCTTGTGCCACGCTTTTCTTGTCAGCAAGTGGACGATCAGGATGGAAATGCAACGCTACTCTGGCATGCGATCGAAGTTTCGAGACAGCATCTTCAAAACTACTCAAAGGGATATTCGACAAATGGAGAATTTCTCGAATTGATGCCTGCGCAGCTACCCTTCTCGAAGAAGCATACTGCTTGATATGCTGAATCGCCCTATTTTGTGATATCGTAAGTCGACTGTTATTTGACATCTACAACACCTGCCTTAAACTTCAGTTCGTTATTCAACTCTCCTGCCCGTTAAAACCGGTTCAAGCAATTTAAGACATTTTTGTTCTGGACCGTTGACGAGATCAGCCATTGTGCCTATCATCACTTCAATTCTAACTTTAGGATTGACTCTGTGTTGAAAATAGAGATCGATTTAATCGAGAACAAAACGGCGGTAAATTACCCTTATTTTCATATTTATGTATATATTAGTTTTATTATCATATGCTCCATTTGTGGGGAGGCAATTATTAATTTAAAGGAGTGGAATAATGAAAAAAAGGCTAGTCACTTCTATTGTTCTATTGTTTTCCATCTTTGTAATGGGTTTTAGTTTAAGCAGTTCGGCAGCACCATCCACATATGTCCACGGTGTTTTTTCACAAAAACCGTTGTATGTATTGGATGGAACGACAGGCAATTGGCTGACCTCGACAAGCGGCAATGCGATAGCGAGTTGGACAGAAGCCCCGCTGGCCTCAGGAAATCAGGCATTTTTCAATGCAATCTCGATAGTCGGAACCGACCGTTTTGAATTCCGACTAGTCAGTCTTGGATCGACTACCGTCGATCAGATCAATGGCAAATTCGATATTTACAAAAATAATGTGAAGGTCGCTTCGGCGATTCCTGGCAGTGTATACGGTTTAAGCCAACCGGTCGGAAATTATTTTAAATTTTATAACAGCACGAATACATGGCATGTATCCGGGTATATCACAGACCGGCTAGACTATTAAGATTTGACATCGAAGAAGTCCCACCCTCCCCGGACTTCTTGTTGCAATCATTCAGGCTATTTTTTGTAAACCTTTACATAAAACAGCTCCGCCTGGTCCAATTCCTACAATTTTAAGCCAAAACTGCTATGTATTTGGGCAGACCGTTGCTGTCCTTGAATGCCTACCTTTATTCTATGCCATATCTACAAAAAAATGGAATTAATTCGATTTCAAAAAAAGTAATTTCTCTTACATCTATCATTTTCATGAACCATAGCCCTAATCCTACACACATATATACAAATCCATGCCCCGCATGGAGTCCTTCACAAAAACCTGCCTTTATTTATGATACGGTTCAGTGCGCTTTCTGTAACGGCAAGTCTCGTTAATCTATTCCTGCTTTCCGCATGCTATTCTATGCGTTTGTCCATGAACGGTTAATTTGTACTCAACTTTAGGAGGAATCTCCTGATATACACGACGTTCGACAAGCCCATCCCGTTCGAGCTCCCGCAGTTGATTGGTAAGCATACCCTGCGTAATTACCGGAAGCATTCGCCTCAGTTCTCCAAATCGCTTGGTCCCCTCATGCAGCAATATAAATAAAATCAGAGGCTTCCATTCTTAATTCCAGTTTCATACCAATTGGGGCGGGTTAATTTCTCCTTTGCCACCCCTGACAGAATGCTGTACAGAAACATGCACTAACTGAAACAGTTTGTAATTCTATGCATTTAGCTTTAACCAATATAAAGATTAGGAGTGTGTCATATGAGTAAACCACTTTTTTCCCGTTTTTTTCGTATTTTGATACCTTACTTGTTGCTTTTGGTATTTGCCTTACCAGCGACGGCTTCCGCAGGCAATCTTGGAGATAGGCTTACTATAGGTGGCAGCTTTGCAATGGGCGACTATCTCACCTCGCAGGATGGTAGGTTTTCAGCCATTTGGCAGAGTGACGGAAATTTTGTCATCTATCAGAATGGTTCTTCTCTTTGGAGCAGCCGTACTAATAAAATTGGGGCCTTTTCGTTTAAATTTGAACCCACTGGGAAACTGGTAATGTACCAATATGGATCAAAACCTATAAATGTATACCAATATGCTTATCGTTTTGGATTCAACCACGCCACAGGTAAATTCGAATATCACTATGGGTGGGGGTATGATACGGTTTGGGTAATTGACACTACTAAAATTCAAGACGCTTGGTTTACCGATACCGCCTCTTGGATTTCTAAGCACGGAAGAGGTTTGCCAACTAACACAACTGGTGACACGCTAATCATGCAAAATGATGGGAATTTAGTTCTCTATAACTCAACCCTGACAAATAGCAATTATCCCAGTAGTTGGATTCCTGTCTGGGCTTCGAACACGATTGGTCGATAAAATCAGATTGAGAGCCGCATAATGCGCGGCTCTTTTTTATTTATCCAAGCAACCTGATCGTTAATTTACTTAACGACAAGAGCTCAACCCGTAAAAGTCGGCGTATGAGCATTCCGATTCCTACATTTGAAGAAAATTACATATAAAGGCTTGCCGGTACTTGTGACAAATTATTCATCACCGTCAGTAACGGCAAGTTTTCAAACTAAAGCTGTTACTTCGACTTCAACATCAGACCTCTCGTTTACGATGTACACTACTAAAGAACCAATAAGTTCTATTGTCGGACGTTTGTTTCCCACTCTTCTAACCGCGGCTTTAATTCTGTTGATGACTCGGGAAAAAGAGTAAGGGAAGATGCCTCAATCTGAGCAAGCAAACGATCGTGGCATCATGACGTTCAAGAAATGCCGAATATTTTTAAACTGATTCATTTAACCATATTTCCGTTCCCACCTTTGATTTTATTTTAGAATGTTTTTCTCCAAGTGTAATTGTCGAAGAAACAAAAACAAGGGAAGACCCAGTGAAGGACCTACCAGTAGCGTACCTGCAATCGGCAGCCATAAATATTTCATTCTCTTTCTGTTGCCTTCTAACAGAATGAATCCCATAAGCACAATCGCGGTAACTAAAACATCCATCCATGCAAAAGCTCCGATACGCGTATTGGTTATGGCTGCAAATAGGAGAGACAAATCGAGGCCGTTGTGCACGACCCAAGGGATGAATTGCGAATAGGGCAAGACGAGTCCCAAAAAAGATAATATTCCGTAAAAGTACTTCATTTATAACCCTCCAATTCCAAAAAAGTATGTCTTGCTGTCCGCTGTTCGCAACGGTGAATTTCTTACGTCCGACACCTTTTAGCGTATGAACTTCCACACGAAAAAACCGCAAAACCTCCAACTACAAGTATATATCATTTCCTTGAACACCCATTCAAAACAGCCTGACCGGACCATTCTCCGACCAGGCTATTTTGAACTATTTACCGCGTTTCTGCTGGCGTGCATACAAGGCATTTACCGCTTCCTCCTGCGGCTCCTCCTCCTTATAGCGCGCCTCCTCATAAAGCTTGATTAGCTGCTTTTGTTCTGCTTCGCTATAGCTATCCGCTGTTTTTGCAGCCGCCTGCCATTTGACCAGTTCTTCGGCCGTTTCCCTAGGCGTCAAATGAGCCTGATACACATAACCCTTGCTTATGCTGCGCTTCACCCAGCGGCTGTATAAATAGCGAATACGCTCCCTCGTTCCTGTGAGCTCCTCCCACTTAACAGCAGGCTCTCCCCTTTTGCTTTTTCTGCGCAGCCGCCAGCCGTTCTGCCATTTATTTAAGGTCATTAAACTTTCAACCTCATCCGTGTAGCCCTGTTCGGCTCCCAGCCTTTCAGCAGAGCGCTCTGCCATCTTGGCGAGAAATTTTTTCGAGAGTCGATAGGCGGTTCGCAGCAGCCAATATAGGGTCAATCCTATCGCAGCAAGCACGATAATTATAATAACGACTTTCAATACGTTTTCTATCCAAACGAGCCAAGGGGCAGGATCTTTTTGCTCCACAGGCGGAAAAGCGGGCGGCGGCGATGCTTCCGGCTGCTGTGAGGCAGGTGTCTCTGCCTCGCGTCCCGTCATTAATGACAGAAGCAGCTGAACGAGGGAACGCACTGCCCATTCTATCCCCTGCGTAATTTGCCTGATGAAGCCAATTGCAATAATAGGCAGCAGCAGCAATGCAAGCATCCATCTATTTTGACGCTTGAAGGCTTCTATAGAAGCTGAGATTGGACGATGCTGCCCCGTCTGATTCGTCTCGCGCTGCATAAGACGCTCATTTATTATGAAAAAATAAACAATCAACGCTATGATTCCGCCCGCTGTCATCAAAATCGAGTATTGCTGCAGCGGGATGAGCCAAAATTGGGCCAATTGCAGTGCTAAATAGCCGAAAATGCCTATCATCATCGTACTTCCTGTAAATATAAAAGACCAGCCGTGCAGCCGTTCATTCATTCCCCGGTAAGCAGCGATGCTGCTGAAAACAGCCAGCACGGGCCACCAAGCTTCCCAGCTTGCTCCTGATGCTGAAGCCATTGCCCCGCATATAGCAAGCAAGCCATCAGAAAGTAAAATGCCAATCAACAAAGCAAGGCATAGTCTTGTTGCCCGATTGCTGTTAATCAGCTTCTCTGAAATGGCAAGCAGCAGCGAGCCAGCGCCATAGCATAATGGCAAGCTGATCAGCCATACGATAAGGAGGCTGCCTGAGAGCGCATAAGCACCGAACGGCAAAACGAAAGGCAGAAAAAACAACAGCTCCAGCAAGCCTTTCCCTACAGCTATTCCTGCGATTTTTCCGCTAAGCGAAAGCGATTTGTTCATGATACGCCACCTGCCTGCAGCTGTTCGTTAGCCTGCCCTGCTAATAGCCAAACCGAGACGGAGTTGTCTCCAAAACGCAGCTCCTGGGCAGCAAGCTCCAGCGTTTCATTCCAATACGCAGAAATAATGAGCACATCGCAGCCGCTAACACCGCGCTCGCTCTCCCTTTGCAGCAGATCACTGAACAGCTCCGTCCGGGTCAGCGACAGCTTGGCGAGCAGCTCCAGTATCGCCAGCCACTGGTCATGTCCGCTGCGGGGCAGCAGCATGGCACTTTCAAGCTCGCCTTGCAGCGGCATGTTAGCGGCAAAGCCGACTTCCATACCGCTCGCCGTAACAGCCTCCGCTGCTCCTGCTGCCCATTCAATGCCCCGTTCGATTAATGCTTCATCCGAAATCGTACGCCACATGCCCTCATGATCCTCAACATTCAAATAAATCATCAGCTTCCGGTCAGCTGTATAATCATATTGATGAACCTGCAGCTTTCCTGCCCGAGCAGTCGCTTTCCAGTTGACCGCCTTGAAGGAGTCGCTAGGGCGATAATCTCTTGCGCCTACCACAACGAATGGATCTTCCACAATCCAGCGCCGCACCGACGTCTCGCCCTGCCAGCTATGGGAGGGCAGCTCATCCAACGGTACCTGTGCAGGGAGCGGATATACAAGCAGCTCGCCTTCAATCATCATTTGCTTCATATCATGCTGAATGCCCAGCAAATCGCCGCCGGTCAGGGCAACCGAGCGAAGCTTGTACACCCCCCGCCTGGCGCTGACGAACGAATGCGTGCGAGTAATTTTTGTATAAGGCATAAGGCTGAAAAAGCTTTTATGATTCTGGTAATGCTCCCCGCTGCTCACCGCAAGATTGTCCTGCGAGCGAAAGATGAGCTGAGAGGATAATTGAGATTCGACGCGAAGCCAAGGAACTGGCAGCCACTTGCCATTTGACAATTGCTCCACCAATTCCATACGATCACCACTAAAACAGGTTGATTGACTAAACCGCCTAGAGTAGCTAATGCTCCGCAGAGCAAATCTGCGAAAAATTTTAGCCTGAAGCATAACAATAATGATTGCAGCGATAATAAAAGAAAAGACAAGCATCGTCTATTAACTAGCCTATTTAACGAGAAGCCCTGCCTCGGCAGGAACCTCGGTTCGCCTAATAATATCTTCAATAATTTTATCTGCGCTGCCTTGTGTACGCTGCAGTCCACGAAGCGCAAGACGATGGGCCAGCACGGGCTGCGCCATCGCTTTAACATCATCCGGCGTTACAAAATCTCTTCCCCGCAAAATCGCCTGCACCTGCGAGGCTCTCAGCAGCGCCTGGCTGCCGCGAGGGCTTACGCCCGTCTGCACTTCTTCTCTGCTCCGTGTCTGCTCTACAAGCTTCAACATATAAAGCAGCACATCATCCGATACGCGTACGGAGGAATACAGCGCTTGAGCTTCAGCAATTTCGTCTGCCCCTGCAATAGGTGCAAGCTGCTCCAGCGGGTCGTGTTCTTTAAAGCGCTTCAAAATTTGCAGCGCCTCATCCGTTGTGGGATAGCCCATTTTAATCTTGAATAAAAAACGGTCCAGCTGCGCTTCTGGCAGCGGAAACGTTCCTTGATGCTCGACGGGATTTTGCGTCGCCATAACCATGAACGGCCGCGCAAGCGGCATCGTCTCGCCCTCAAGACTAATTTGCCGCTCCTCCATACATTCGAGCAGGCTGGACTGCGTTCGCGGAGTGGCGCGGTTAATCTCATCAGCCAGCAGCATATTCGTAAACAAAGGGCCGGGACGGAACTCAAAATCGCCCTGCTTCTGATTGTAAAAATGAATGCCCGTCAAATCTGACGGCATTAAATCCGGTGTAAACTGCACACGCCGAAAGGTCAGGCTGAGCGACTTCGCCAGCGATTTGGCCAGCAGCGTTTTGCCCGTTCCGGGCACATCCTCCAGCAGCACATGGCCGCCGGTAATTAATGCGATAAACAATAAATCGGCAATATGCTCTTTCCCTACGATAACGCGGCCAATATTGCTTCTCAGCTGTTCAGATAATGCAGCAATGGATTGGTAAGACATATTAGCAGCTCCTTTTTTTCACTATAGAATAAGATGTTCTATTGGCCCCAGCCACAGCGCTCGCGCTGCACACGCTGCAGCTCCGACCAGCGAACGAGCCGAATGCCCTCGCCATGCAGTACCTGCACGATCTCGCGATCACGGAACAGCTGGAACTCAAGCCCGCGTTTCTCAGGCTGGCCATGGAAGGAAAACAGCTCATCGGTTACGAGCGACGGATGAATAATAAGCTCTGTCAAACCCGGCTTAAGGCTGCGCAGCTGCTGTTTCATCGCCTCTTTGAACGACACATACGTCTCCCCAGCCTGCAGTTGAAATGGCAAGGCGACTAAGTAGTCCAGTATGATGACGCCTTTGGAATCCGCCAGCATTCCGAGCTGCTTCGCCTGCTCAGCAAGCTCTGGAGAGGCTGTTTGTGCACGATCACCAAGCAAATGACGCGGAAGGCGAAAAGGCAAGCCATATTTGGCGCACACGTCGAATACAATAGGTAAAAAATGCTTGCCTGTCGCAAGCCCATACAAGCTGCCCATATGATTGTCGGCATGGCTCGGCTTGATCCCTAATTGCAGGGCAAGCTCTATCTGGGCAACCAGCTCTCGCTCAACCTGCTCGGAGTCGGCCTGCAGCTCGAACGTGCGGCTATCTTTCGGGAAATATCCGCCCTCTATGAGCAAAGAAGGAACATCGTCGGGCTTGCTTATGGGCCCCCAGCGATAATTATCCCACTCGCTTGTAAACGTGAAATGAACACCAACATCATGCTCCTGATGCAGTGCGCTCCACCTCGCCGCTTCCCGTGCTGCGGGGCACGGCATCATAATCGTTGCCGAGCTTACTGCACGCTCTTCCAACAGCTGCTCCACCGCTTTATTGACTGAACCACATAAGCCATAATCATCTGCATTAACAATGAGCAGTCTTTCATCGCTGCTGTATCCTAATGCGGCTGCAACACTCATGAGCCCAACTCCTCCAAATTATTGTGGTTGACCAACACCAGCAAGCCGCTCCTGAAATAGCGCTTTCAAACGCAGTTCATTGCTGCCTGTCCATTCAACGATATTTGCCGCTTGGATTACAATTTTCTGCAAAACCGCCGCTTCGTCAAGCTGCTCTCGCCAGCGTGTCATAAAATGCAGCGTCACATCAAGCATCCGCAGCTTAAGCAGCAGCGGAATGGCGTGTGCCTCTTCCTCTGTCAACCGCAATTCCGCCCCAAAGCCTTCACAAAACAAGGCGATACGCTCAAGCTGCCCTTCATCTGCCCAGTCAATCAAATCCACAATAACGACTGCAAGCTCCATTGCCCTTACATCGACGGTACAAAATTCAAAATCCAGCAAGCCGACTACAGCATCCCCACGTGCAACGGAATTGCTGAAATTCAAATCGCCATGAATCCATTGATGGGGAAGCTCGGCTATGCTTTTCAGGTAGCTGCGCAAGCTTTCTCGTTCCTGCTGCAAGCAAGTGATTTGCTCCTCAAATTCCGGCAGCAGCCCAGCTTCGCCGGTAATATCACGCATTGCTGGGATGCTTATGGCCTCATAAGATTGCTCCAGCTTGTAATAGGGATCATAAATAGGCTCCCCCTGTGGCTTAATGACACTTAATCCTTTGCATAAGGCAGCCGCAGCGGTTCCGAGTCCCCTAATGTGGGAATTATTTTCGACGGAAGGTCGCTTGCCTTCAATGAAATGGCATAATGTCGCCAACTTGCCGCCCTGCGCCTCTGTTACGGTCTGCCCTGCGCGGTTCGCTACAGGCATCGGAACGTCAAAATGGCGATTTTTTTGCCCCAACAGCCCAAATAACACCTCGTGCTCCAGCAAAACGGTGGACTTATTCTGATGATTGTTGTAAATTCGCAGCACATAGCGGTTATTTCCCGCCTGCACGATCCGTGTTGTATTGTTCATGCCGCTGTCTCCGGCAGCTATTTCCCATCGTGCGCCAAGCTCATATTGGTCCAAAAATATTGAAAAATCATGCTGACTCAATGGTTTTGTCCTCCCCTAAGCTACCAGTTGCTGCCTTTATTATACTTGCTGGGAGCAGAAGTTGGCAAAAAAGCGGAAATCAGCCGATGACATTCGCTATTTCCCCTTAATTGAAGTGCCCTTTTACAGGCAAGCTTCGACACATTTTGTAACAGCTAGATACTGCTTTATCGCTTCTGAGCGCCTTCATTTTGCCATATCTAGTTTCCACTGATTTTGCCCCCTCCATCTGTTGTGGGCAGACACGCTATCTCGTGTTTTAAGCTTTATTAGGCAATCGTTAGCCTGCTGTCGAAATCATTTTAAACATGTTGGATTGTGCGCTTCCCCGGGAAATAGACGGCTCATTTCCACCTCTCTATTTCCCATACTCGCTCCTCATTCCGTTAGTTCGAATTTTCGCTCAATTCTAATAATTTCTCCGTGAGTTTTATTCAGGCGGCTTTGCAGCGTCTCTAGATGACGTCTTCGGTACCGCAAATCCAGCACTGCCGACACAAGCAGCACCGCACCCGCTCCCATGATGCCCTCCTTGCCAAGCACGATTGCCGCCAGCACAACGCTAAGCAGCAGCCAGACCAGTGCCGTTATATTCACCGCAGGGCTCCACCTTCCGAGATGCCAAGGCGCATCTATGAGCAGTTTGTGCTTCTTGCCTGCGCGCAGCGCTAACGCTATCGGTATTGCATACGCCGTGTATAGGCAAATCAGTGTGAAGCTGGGGACGACAGCCGTCAGCAGCTGCTCTGGAATGAACAAACAGGATGTCACGAGGATAAAGAAAAACAAAACGGCAGCGAGCCAGACGCATTTCCTGGGTGATTGAGTTGCGGGGTTAACGCCCGACAGCTGCTTGCTGAAAGGCAGCGCCTTATCGCGCGTCAGGCTGTACAACAATCGCGAGCAAGCGATCAGGACGCTGCTGCTGCTTGAATAGAGCAGTACGACTAGAAGCAGTGACACGAGCGGGGATCGGCTTATAGCATCCAGCAAACTGCCCGCAAACCACACGCTCCCGCCAGTCGGTATGCCTCCATTTGAGAAGCCAGGCCATACAAGAGTCAGCACAGCCAGCAGCACAAAGCCAATAATAAACGTGTAAGCCGTCGATAAATAGATCGCCCATGGCACGCGAATGCGGGGATCGGATGTCTCCTCGGCACCTTGGGCAGCGCTGTCCATGCCGAGAAACAGCTTTTGCAGAAGCAGAAAGCCTGCAAGCAGGCCAATGGTGGACTGCCCCTTCCCCTCTCCGTTATAGGCAGGAAGCGTAAATAACAGCTCTGGTGAAAAAGCGCCCGGCCAATACAGCGCCATTAGAATGCCGATTGCAGCGATTGCAGCGATAAGCTGCAGCCACAGTCCGCTGCGCAGCAGAACAGCCAGCAGGCGGACGCCCCGGCTGTGTAAAGCGGCCTGCGTGATCACCATTGCCAAGGCAATAATGGCCTTCGTCCATATGGAAGGCATATAACCTAGCCAGCCCGCAAGCAGTCCATCCAGCAAGGAGGCGCATAGCAGATTGGTCAGCAGCAGGAGACCCATGTATCCAGCCATGTGAAACCAGCCCGCATGCCAGCCCCATACACGTCCTCCTAATGCGGAGGACCAGTGATAGACGCCACCGGCGGTCGGAATAGCAGATGACAACTCAGCAAGCGATGCACTTACCATTAAGGCAAACAGCGCAGCAAGCGGAATGCCGATGCCGACGACAATGGGCCCACCCTGCTGCAGGGCAGGCGCGAGAAACAACAAAGCTGCTGCACACAGCCCCATCGTGTTGAATGAAAGTCCGAATGAAGCAGCCGCTCCAAATTTGCGTCTAAGCTGCTGGGCAAGCCCAAACAGATTCAAATCATGCTTATCCTGCTGCATTTGAATATAGGTGGCATAAGCCGTCATGCTCTGATGGCTTGAAGATTTGATACTTTGCTGCGCCTTCACAGCCCCAGCTAATGCAGCCGCACATACAGCGAAAAATAAAGCTAGCCCGATTACGAGCGCAATCATCCCACCACCCCCATCGTTAAGCATTATATGTGAGGGTTGAAGGGCTCATGCCAGCAATCAAGCAGAATAAATCATGACATTAATTATTTATGACATTAACTATTAGGCAAAAGCAGGCACCCTATACTAGCGCGAGCACCCGATTCAACAATTGGTCGGTATCAAACGGTTTTTCTATCCACTCGGTAATGCCCAGCTCAGCCGCAGCCTCCATTTTTTCAGGCTCCCCGTAGGCGGTAATAAGCAATACTTTAACGCTCGCATCGCTTTTGCGAATCGCGCACAGCACGTCCAATCCGTCCATATCAGGCAGCATAAAATCAAGCAAAATGCAGTCCGCACCATGACGCTCGAATTGCTCAAGCGCACTCATCCCATCCGCAGCTTCATACACGGTAAATCCCGCCTTCTGAAACAGCTCTGCCAGCATCAGCCGAATGAGCGGCTGGTCGTCAACTATAAGCAGCTTTTTACCTTCCGCTATCTTTGCTGCATCCGCGCTGCCAGCCAAAGCTTTGAGCGCCTGCTGGCTGCGCCCGATGCCTTGCTTGCCAGGAAAGCTTTTCTTTACTGGACTCAGTTGCAAGCTTAAAGACTGTCGCCGAACGGGGGGCGCGGAAAGGCTCGGCCCCGTGTCCTTTTTCACATACTGCAAATAAACAACGAAAGCGATCGTCGTGACAAATACAGCGCATAATAAAATAATATACATCATGCTGTCTTCTCTCCTGCTGCAAAGTTGCACAAATCAATAATTGACGACCATTGGTCCGAGCGGGCCATTTTCATTAATCATATCCTCAATGTCATAGACGGAGATAGGGAAATACGGAAAACCAAAAGCGTAAGGCGTCAGCTCATAGAGGGCAAAATAAAGCACCAGCGTCCGGTCCGCAATATAAAAGTCCTGATCTGGCCTTATGGCTTTGAACGGCGACAGCGTGCTAATATCTCGTGACCTGATTTGAGCGGTGACCAGCGCAGACAGCTTGACGATATAATTGCTGCCAGGCTTAAACAGCTCAGCAAGCGCATAAGAACGTCCCGTTGTCAGCTTGAAGGTAAGCGACTGCTGCAGCGTCAGTCCATGCGCTCCTCCTGTATAAGCATAGTTGAACAAAGACAGGCTGAGCACATCCTTCTGGTTGTTTTTGAGCTCAAAATATCCTTGCATCTCCGCATGCGGGTCTTCAAGCGTACCTTGCTCGGCTATGAGATGCTGCGCTGCTGAGTGAATGATCCCATTGATTTGACTATCCGCTGCCTCATTGGATCCCCCGCTAATATGAGGCAGCCACAGTTCGGCCTTTGGAGACGTACTGCGGACAGACTGAACGATTACAGGAGATTGGAACGCCATATGGGGCTACACCTGCCTATTCGCTAGAATGTTCCATTGTATGCAGATTACGCCTCATCTCATGCCACTCAATTCCTCCATGTGTGGAAGAAGCCTTGCCTACGTATGTAAATTTCGCCTGCTCATAAAAAGAAATAAGAGGCTGCTCGCACATTAGTATAATCGCTTTCAGCCTTTCATTTTCGCATGCTTGGATCAGCTTGTCCAGCAGTTTTGCAGCAATTCCCCTGCGCCTGAACGCCGGAGCTACAGCAATAGTCAGTATGCAAAAGTTGTCTCCCGCGTATTCGCCTTGGTGACTTCCCTTCATCTCATCACCGCAGCTTTCCTGCTCCGTTCGAATCCCATTGGCTATGCCAAGCAGTTCTCCATCCTCTGACCAGGCGGACCAGAAATACGAAGGATACTCTTGAAAACGGTACTGAAATCCCGCTCCAGTCGCCGCGGCCTCAGGTGAGTAACAGCGCTGCTCAAGCTCCAGCGCCTGTAAAAGCTCATGCTGCTGAATCAATCTCAGCTTTACTTCGCTCATAGCAGCATTTTCTCCCGTTCGGTCAAGCGCCTGCCTCTAATGTCAATGACAAGCTTGCCATTATTGAGCCCAATAATGCGGTCCGCGAAACGTTCCGCATAATCCCCTTGATGCAGCACGGCAATAACCGTAACGCGCTGCTCTGTGCAAAGCCGTTTTAAATCCCCGAGCACCTGATCAGCCGTGTGCGGGTCAAGTCCGGATACCGGTTCGTCCGCCAAAATGATTTTCGCGCCGTGCACGAGCGCACGGGCAACGGCGATGCGCTGGCGTTCTCCCCCGCTCATCTTCTCCGCCTTCAGATGTGCTTTATCGAGAAGGCCAAGCTTCTCTATCGTATCCATGGCGCCCATATAATCGTCGCCGCGTACCATGCCGGTCCATCGCCGCCAAGCCGGCGTCTGGGTCACCGATCCGATAACCACATTTTTCAGTCCCGTCTTGCTCGGATACAAAGCAGGCTTCTCCTCCAAATAAGCCACCTCACGGCGAACTTTAAATCTACCGGTTAGACCTTGCTTTAGTACGTCCGTTCCATCCAGCTTGTAAGTTCCCCGCGTCCATTTTTCCTGCAGCGCCAAGCATTTAAGCAGCATCGACTTGCCGCTTCCGCTCGCGCCCTTAATGGCGATAAATTCGCCATCTTCCACATCCAAATGTATATCGTCGAGCACTTTCGGCCCTCCTGGAATTACCTTCGTCAAATTCGAAATTCTTATCATTTTCCGCGCCCCTTTGTTTCACGCATCATATTTTCAGCATTTTGTATAATTCGATTCGGGTCGCTCCCAGGTGCAATATTTAGACCGATAAAACCGCTTCGCTCAAAATATTGTAAATTGAAAGTTGCTGAGGGGATTTATGCAAAATGCTCATTTATATAAATCTAGTTTACGGGAAACAAAAAACAGTTTCCACACGAACAAATGTTTGCTATAATAAAAACAAGAACAAAGGTTCCTATTGACTATTTTTCAAACATCTAATAAGGGAGGCAGGATCACCATGAAGAGCACTTGCGAAAATTTTCGTTACGTTGAGAAAAATTGGCCACGTCGGGATTTAACTTTTAAGTTTTATGCAAACGGAGAGTTGACGATTATTGATAACAGCTCTGAGGAGGTGATCTCTCCGAATGACCTGCGGGGCGACAGCTTGGATTTCTATATCCGCCGCCGCATCGCTTTTATTAAGACAACGCTGCTGGTGTCGCAGCTTAAATATGCTTGATTTTTCATAAAAATGTCCGGCTGTCCTACTGTTCATCCTTAATTTTCCTAATTTACTGTTGTGAAAACGGGTTTGCTGCGTTGACGTAAGGCTCCCGATACTGTAGATTGATTTCATACACCGTCTATTTTGCGCTAAAGGAGCCGTGCTTTTTATGAAGCAACACATTATGTTTGACCTCGACGATACATTAATTCATTGTAATAAATATTTCTATTTGGTCATTAGTCAATTTGTAGATGCGATGACGACCTGGTTTGCCGGATATGAAGACGTTACTGCAAACGCTGTAAGGGATAAACAAACAGAAATTGATATCGCCGGAATTGCTGTGCTTGGTTTCAAGAGCGAGCATTTCCCCCAATCCTTCGTTGACAGCTACGCCTATTTCTCCGACGTTACAGGTCGGAAGCGCTCTACTGTTGAGCAGGACTTTCTATGGAAGCTTGGGCTTAGCGTATATGAGCATGATACTGAGCCCTATCCAAATATGGAGGAGACGCTGTACTCCTTAGCAAATCAGGGGCATGAGCTGCATCTCTATACAGGTGGCGAGCAGTTGATTCAAACCCGCAAAATCGATCAGCTCAATCTGAGCAAATATTTTAATAACCGCATCTATATCCGCCAACATAAAACCAATGAGGCATTAGAGCATATTTTAGCAGAAACCGCGCTGGATCGCGCTCGCACTTGGATGATTGGCAACTCCATTCGTACGGATGTTGTGCCTGCCTTGACTGCCGGCATCCACGCCATTCATATGCGCAAGGATACCGAATGGCAATATAATGTCGTCAATATTGAAGTTGAGCCTAAAGGGGCCTTTTTCACTTTGAATGATTTAGTTGAAGTGCCGGAAGCCATCTATGGATATATTAATCGCTAGTTAAAGAAATACAAGATTAATCTCAAGCGTAAACGGCTGTCGCCGTCCTCTAGCGGCAAAGATACCGTTTCGAGATGAAATAAGCCGCCCTACCAGCAGATTTGTTGGTTCGGCGGCTTATTTTGCTGCGATGTTCGGTAGCGCTTGAACAAATCGAAAAATGCTCAAGCAACTATGGTACGAAAGTTAGATATCTAGTCAGCAGGCCGAATCGTGAGCGTCCCTTTGTCACGGTCGGTCAATACAAGCCTGCCCTTCAAGCTGTTTCCATCAGACTGCTTAAAGGTGAGTTGGCTGGTTGCCCCTTTCTCCAGCAGGGATTGCAGCATCGGCAGCGTAATCTTCTTCCCCTGCTGCTCCTTCCAAATAACAAAAGAACAGCCCTCGCGAAAGCTGCTGCAGCCATAACCACGCTTGCCTTCAATAATACTGCCATTGCAGCCCTGCCTCGGGCAGGCAGCTAGCGGCCCTCTTGAAGCAGCAGAAGCCGCTGCTTGCTTGGACGGCTTCGCCGCTTCGCTACCGACTGACCGTGTGGAGCTCCTGCTCTTGCTAACCCCGGCAGGCGACTTCGTGCCTGCTTTCGCTTCTGACGAGCGTGAGCTGCTTGTACGGCCTCCGCCTTTCGTCGAGCCTGCTGCCTTCTTCCCTTTCGCAGAGGTATCCTCGAACGTCCCAGGCGCGGCAGGACGCTGCTGACGAACCTTATCGACGATGACTGCTGCGAATTGCTTCACCTGTGCAATAAAACGATCATCCGAAGCTTCGCCTTTGGAAATTTGGTGCAGCCGCTGCTCCCAGCGTCCCGTCATTTCTGGCGAAGCGAGCAGCTCAACGCCTGCATTCCGGATAAGCTCAATCGCAGCGAGCCCTTTGGACGTAATATCCAGCTTCTTACCTGCCAGTTGGATATAGCCAACATGCTTCAGCCGCTCGATTGTCGCTGCCCGTGTTGCAGGCGTGCCAAGACCGGTGTCCTTCATCGCTTCCCTCAGCTCATCATCCTCCATGGACTTTCCTGCGCCTTCCATAGCTTTGAGCAGCGTGCCCTCTGTAAAGGACTTGGGCGGCTGAGTCATTTTTTCCATCGCCTCAACGCTGCTGCAATGAACCGCTCCATGCGGGTCCAGCTTAAATGGCTTATCGGTCAGCATTTCCTCATCATCGGCTTCCTTATCATCCTTGGCTTTGCCTCGCTTAGCTGGCTTAGCCGCAGTGGAATCCTGCTGGGGCAGCACTACTTTCCAGCCAGGCTCCAGCTGTTCCTTCGCCTTTGTGCGGAAGGTTTCGCCTTCGACGACCGTCAGCACCGTGTGGTTTTTGTATACCGCCGGCGGATAATAATGCGATAGAAAACGTCTGACAATCATGTCGTAGACGTTTTGCTCCTCCTGGCTGAGGCCAGAAGCACGCTTCGGTGTAGGCATAATGGCATGGTGATCTTCGACTTTGGATGGATTACACACCGCTTTGTTCCCTTTGTGAACACGAGAACGGTCCGCTCCCTTCGCAAGCTCGCCATAGCCGCTAGTGCCCTGTAGCATCGTTAATACATTGCCCATGACCGGAATGTTCTCCTCGGTTACATAGTTGGAGTTGGTCCGCGGGTACGTAATGACCTTATGCTTCTCGTAGAGCGCTTGGGCAATATCGAGCGTCTTCTTGGCCGAATAGCCATGCTTGCCATTGGCTTCCCGCTGCAGCAGCGTCAGGTCATAAAGCCTGAACGGATACTCTTTGCTTTCCGCCACCTGGTAATCTTCCACTTTCGCAGGCTTATTTGCTGTCTTTGCAGCCAACGCCTCCGCCTTCGCTTTATCGGTCAGACGCTCCCCCTGCCAAATGCCAGAATAGCCAAATCCGGACTGGTCAAACGCCGCCTTAACGACAAAATAAGTTTCCGACTGAAACGCCGTAATTTCCTTATGGCGATCATACAGCAGTGCCAAAACCGGCGTTTGTACACGGCCCACAGAAAGCAAGGCTTTATGGCGAATCGTAAAAGCGCGAGAAGCATTCATGCCGATCAGCCAATCGGCTTCGCTGCGGGCACGTGCTGCTTTTGTAAGCGGCTCATATTCGTCATCACTGCGCAGCGAGTCAAAACCGCGGCGAATTGTCTCCGCTGTCAAATCCGATATCCATAACCGGTCCGTGGGCTGCGCCAGCTTCAAATATTGTCTGATTAGGTGAAAAATAAGCTGGCCTTCGCGCCCGGCATCGCATGCGTTAACAAGTCTGCCGCATCGCTTGGCAAGCTCGCCAATCGTCTTAAGCTGATCCTTCGTTCGCGGATTCGGCCATAGCTTGAACACCTGCGGAATGATCGGCAAGTCTTGATCATTCCACCGTTTGTAGCGCGCGTCGTATTGGTCAGGCTCAGCGAGTGATACCAGATGCCCAATCGCCCATGTAATAATATAACGGTCGCCTTCCAGATACGTTCGGCGATTCGCTGCCTTTGGCTCAAGCACGGCAGCAATCGTCCTGCCCATATCCGGTTTCTCCGCAATAATTAATGTCTTCAACAAATCGCCTCTTTACTTCTTGCTTGTTGTCTCCACATATTGCTTCATGGAAGCAAATATCGACCGAACGCCGTTCGACCAGTTAGGGTCTTCGGCATATTTTCGGTTAATCCATGTGAAGGGATCCATTCCTTCTGGACGTCCCTTGCTTAAATTCACAATCGTTCGCGACGCAATTTCAGCGGAATCGCTAATCGTCGTATTATATTCCTTCCAGCTGTGAAACACATTGAATGGATTATTCGCAATTTCCTTCGCCTGTTTGTTCGTAGTAGGAACAAAAGCCTGCTCCTGTCCAGTTATAGCAAAAAGCAGCAGCGGATGTATATCAAATGATTTCGCCTGGGCAATAATTGCTTCTAAATAAGGTTTCCTGGCAAGTATGGACGTCTTTCCATTCAAATACTCCGTCAGCCTCTTCTTATCAATTTCTACATAACGCAGCTCTTGCGGCAAACCATCCAGTTCTACAATCTCCACAGGTTCAATGGGAGCAAAGATTAAAGATTCCGGCTGCGCCCCTCTTAACGTACGAGTCAGAGACTCTCCATACAGCAGCGTAACGCTCACAAGCAGCATACTGAGCAATCCGTACACAATAACGTGATTGCGCCGTTTATGAGGGACTGGCGCGTTCTGAGGTGCTGCAAGCGGCAATGGCAGTGGTATGACGTCAGCCAAGCCGGGGGATCCGGCCGCCCCCGTTCTAAGCAGATCTTCAGCCAGTGGCTCATCGTCAGCCGGCTGCAAATGATTTTTCAACTGAAGCCAGCTCTCGTTCACCGTTAGACTTGCACTTGGCAAAGAGAGCGCGCTCGTGTCCGTGTGCTCTATAGAACTACGCAGCTTGTCCATCGCCTGCCGGTAGCGCTCGATCTCGACGACGCTTTGCAACTGCTTCTCCACCCATTGATGCATCGGCTGCTCCATATCCTGCTCTCGGTCGTCAAGCAATAATAAACAAGCTGCAAAAATATCATCTGCACGTACGGGGCGCTTCTGCTCCAGTACTGCCGTTCGAATAAGCTGCGCCGTCACCTGGCGCTTAATCGACTCGTCAAAAGACGGAAGCTGCTTATGTATAATGCGATTCACCGCATCGGCAATCATTTCGGTTTTCTTTTCCTGCGGTAGCGCTCCATATTTATGCTGGACATATTTTCGAATATTGCTGACATCTGCCGGGGATAACACATAAGCTTCTTCAGCATGCATGACGAATCGCTCCTTCACGTCATCTCACACTGATTTTACCACAACTTTCCTTATATTGGGGAGGGGAGCTGCCTAATTCTCAGCTGATTTTGCTCCTGCAAAATAAAGGCTGTAATTTGTTCCTTCTCAGATGCAGTAAATTGATATTCACAGTCACAGTCTTCGTCCAGCGGCACCATTTGAGCAATACTGCCCTCCGGCGTACATATGACCAGTCCGCTGAAGTCAATGAGATCGTCAGGCGCAGGAGTTTCCTCCGCAAGCTCAAACAACAGCTCAATATCCACCCATTGATCATTGCGCCGCTCCATGCTCGCCACGATTTTCTCAAACTTTAGCTCTGTTACCGCATCCAGCCCATATTTAATCATAACGCTTCATTTCCCTCCTATCGACAAGAAAAGCGCCCGAAGGCGCTCCTCATAAGCTGCTATTCCATTCATCATACCATTAATTTAGGGAAGCAAGGAAGCTCCCATCAGGAACTTATCCACTTCACGAGCCGCTTCGCGACCTTCGTTAATCGCCCATACAACCAAGCTTTGACCACGACGCATATCGCCAGCTGCGAATATTTTCTCTGCATTCGTCGTATATTTGCCATAAGGCGCCTTCACATTCGTACGACGGTCCTGC
Source organism: Paenibacillus sp. FSL H8-0537 (assembly GCF_038051995.1). Lineage (NCBI taxonomy): Bacteria > Bacillati > Bacillota > Bacilli > Caryophanales > Paenibacillaceae > Paenibacillus > Paenibacillus sp. FSL H8-0537. Next base: position 3,703,030 of record NZ_CP150290.1, read on the forward strand.
TCTAGGCCAAAAGCATCAATCAGTGTATTTTCAGGGCCTTCAAAGCCGACTGCGATAAATACAAGATCAGCTGGCCATACTTGCTCGGAGCCTTCGATTTCTGTATAAATTCTGCGTCCCGTTTCCGGATCAACCGTACGCTCAATCTGTACCGTATGAAGCTCAGTAAGCTTGCCATTCTCGCCAACAAATTTCTTCGTCAGTACGGAGAAAGCACGCGGGTCTTCGCCGAACAGCGCTTTTGCCTCTTCGTGTGCATAATCAAGCGTATAGACGTTCGGGAACTGCGGCCAAGGATTGTTGATACTATCGCGTACCAGTGGAGCCTTAGCATGCGTACCGAATTGCGTAACTGATTTACAGCCATGACGAAGCGCGGTTGCCACGCAGTCTGTTCCAGTATCGCCGCCGCCGATAACAATGACATTTTTGTCTTTCGCTGAAATGTAGTTGCCATCTTCCAGATTGGAATCCAGGTAGCTTTTAATTGTACCGTTCAAATAATCCATCGCCATATGAACGCCTTCAAGCTCATGGCCTTCAATATCTACCGGGCGCGCTTTCGTAGCGCCGCCGCACAATACGATTGCATCGAACTGACCTTGCAGCTCATCAGCCGATACATCTTTACCGATCTCTGTGTTTACAACGAAGTTTATGCCTTCCTCCGCCATCAAGTCTACACGACGCTGAACAACCTTCTTGTCAAGCTTGACTGTAGGAATACCGTAAGTGAGAAGTCCGCCAATGCGATCCGCACGCTCGTACACCGTTACAAGATGTCCCGCTTTGTTAAGCTGCGCTGCGCACGCAAGACCCGCTGGGCCTGAACCGACAACCGCTACACGTTTGCCTGTACGCACTTTCGGAGGCTGTGGAACAACCCAGCCTTCGTCAAAGCCGCGGTCAATAATCGCTTGCTCAATCGTCTTAATCGTAACCGCATCACCAATCAGGCCAACCGTACAGGAGCCTTCACATGGAGCCGGGCAAATCCGTCCCGTAAATTCAGGAAAATTGTTCGTTTTGTGCAAACGATCAAGCGCTTCACGCCATAAACCGCGATAAATCAAATTGTTCCACTCGGGAATGAGGTTGTTAATCGGACAACCCGACGTTGAGCCAGCTAACTCCATTCCCGAATGACAGTAAGGCGTTCCACAGTCCATACAGCGCGAACCTTGGGTACGAAGCTGTTCATCGGACAAATGCTTATGAAATTCTTCCCAATCTTTAATCCGCTCAATCGGATCGCGATCGGCTGGGAGTTCTCGTTGATATTCCATAAAACCAGTAGGTGTAGACATGATCGCTTTTCCTCCATCCGTTATTCCCGTCAACCGTTGTAAGGCTTCTCTAACAAACTATATCGGGAATTCAGCAATTATTCAATAACAAACATTTTCAATTTTCGCGAGCCATTTTACAAAATCCTAACACTCTTACCTGCCATCGTTAATGGATTATCCGTACAATCATTTGCACTTTATAACATAATGTTCGTACGTTTCTACCAGTCGACTCAAATAAATGCGCTTCAGATGTCATATTTGCCCTCTGTGCCCTCGCGAAAAAAGCCGATTAACGGTTTTTACGTGTAAAAGTTTGCCATGTAAAATCATGCAAATTGCGTTCATCCTTGCGATGAGGGATGGATTCCACCAATTCCCAGTCCGCTTCATTGAACGCAGGAAAAAAAGCGTCGCCTCCCGCTACTTCCACATCCACAGCTGTCAGGTGAAGCTTGTCTGCAATCGGTAAAAACTGCGTATAAATTTCCGTTCCGCCTATAACCATAAGCTCCTCCGCACCGAAACGCGACAAAACCTCCTCAATCGAATGAACCGTCTCACAGCCTTCAGAGACAAAATCAGACTGCCTTGTTAAGACGACGTTATGGCGGTCCTTCAGCGGCTTAGGCAGCGATTCAAACGTTTTACGGCCCATTACAACGGTTTTGCCAAGCGTGTGCTTCGTGAACAGCGCCATCTCCGCTGGAAGCCGCCATGGCAGCTTATTGCCAATTCCAATCGTTCTGTTTCGGTCCATCGCTGCTATTAATGTAATCGACATCGTGTATCCATCCCTTCTATACGGCTACAGGCGCTTTGATTGAAGGATGAGGCTGGTAGTCTTCCAGTACAATATCATCCACTTCCACATCAAATAATGAGCTTACGGCTGGATTAATCCGTACTTGTGGAAGCTCGCGAGGCTCACGGGCAAGCTGCGTCTTAATCTGCTCCATATGGTTAGAATAAATATGCGCATCACCAAGCGTATGCACAAATTCTCCTGGCTGCAAGCCGCATTCATGGGCAATAAGCAGTGTGAGCAAGGCATAGCTGGCAATATTAAAAGGAATTCCGAGAAATATATCTCCACTGCGCTGATACAGCTGGCAAGAAAGCTTGCCCTCTGATACGTAAAATTGAAACATCGTATGGCAAGGCGGTAGAGCCATATTTCTAGGAACATCCTCTGGGTTCCATGCGGAAACAATCATTCTGCGGGAATCGGGATTGGTCTTAATCGTATGAATAACATCCTTCAGTTGATCAATGGATTCGCCTTGCGAGGTTTTCCAGTCGCGCCACTGTTTGCCATATACATTACCCAGCTCTCCGTACTTTTCCGCAAAAGCATCATTGCGCAAAATTTGCTGCTTGAACAGCTCCATTTGTTCCAAATAAAGCACATTAAAAGCTTCATCACTTTGCGAGCGCAGGCCAAAGCCCGTCATGTCTGGGCCTGTATAATCAGAGCTCTCAATCCACTTCTTAAAAGCCCATTCATTCCATATATTATTATTGTGCTGGAGCAGGTAACGAATATTCGTATCGCCTTTTATAAACCACAACAGCTCGCTGACAACCAGCTTAAACGGCACGCGCTTCGTCGTAATGAGCGGAAAGCCTTCGTTTAAGTTGAAGCGCATCTGGTAACCAAACGTGGAAATCGTTCCCGTTCCGGTACGATCTTCTTTGACCGTGCCGCGTTCCAGAACGCTGCGCAGCAGCTGCAAGTATTCGTTCTCACTAGTATGAACACTCATTCACTTACAACTCCTATTTTGGACATATAGATTTGTATTATATCATTATAATCAATCATTTAAAATAGTTGCCTATGCTAATTCTGTATAAATTCTCACCCAAGCACATAATTATTAACTTTTCATTAAAAAAGGCCCGCAGGCTTCAGCAGCCGCGGGACCTCTTCTCTAGCCGCCGCAAATACGGCAGCTGCTATTTTATTGAAGCAAAGCAATTAATTACTTAAGAACCGTGTGGATCGGGTGACCAAGCGCTACTTCTGCAGCGTCAAGCACGATCTCACCTAGCGTTGGATGCGCATGGATAGTAAGAGCGATATCCTCAAGCGTAGCGCCCATTTCAATTGCAAGACCAAGCTCAGCAATCATATTGGAAGCTTCCATACCAACGATATGTGCGCCGAGCACAAGACCGCTGTCTGCATCCGCAACGAGCTTAACGAAGCCTTCAGCCGCATTAAGCGACATTGCGCGCCCGTTGATAGCAAATGGGAATTTACCCACTTTAACATTATGCCCTTTGTCTTTTGCATCCTTCTCCGTGTAGCCAACGCTTGCGCATTCTGGATCGGAGAAGCAGACAGCAGGAACACATTTATAATCAATCACGCTAGGCAGGCCGGAAATCGCCTCTGCCGCTACGCGTCCCTCATACATTGCTTTGTGAGCAAGTGCAGGACCAGCAATAATATCGCCGATTGCATAGACGTTTTTGTTGCTAGTACGGCATTGATCGTCAACTTCAATCAGACCGCGCTCGCCAACTGTAATATTAGCCAGCTCAAGACCAAGATCGCCATCTGTGTTAGGACGACGGCCAACAGTAACCAGCAAGTAGTCCGCCGTTACTTTTTCTTCTTTGTCGCCAACTTTGTAAGTCAGTGTTACATCGTTATCCGTTTGCTCAGCACTTTGTGCAAGAGCTCCTGTTACGATATCCACTTTCGTACCTTTAAGCTTCTTAACGACAAGAGAAGACATGTCTTTATCAAAGCCTGGCAGGATGCTGTCTCCGCCCTCGATAACCGTTACTTTCGTACCGAATTTCGAGAACATTTGACCAAGCTCAATACCGATATAGCCGCCACCGATTACGATAACGCTTTTCGGCAGCTCAGGCAGCGACAAAGCTCCTGTAGAGGAGATAATACGCTTGCCATACGGGAATGCTTTCAGCTCAATTGGACGGGAGCCTGTAGCAATAATACAGTTTTTGAAACGGTAGCGCGGAGCTTCTTGATCGTTGAATACACGCGCTTCGTTATCATTGATGAACATCACTTCACCACTGAAAAACTGTACTTTGTTCGCTTTAAGCAAGGAGCCTACGCCGCCAGTCAATTTCTTGACAATGCCGCTTTTGAACTCCTGTACTTTACTCCAGTCAACCTTCACATCGCTAGCTGTAATACCGAAAGCGTCTGCGTGGCTGATGGACTCATACTGATGGGATGCGGAAATCAAAGCTTTGGACGGGATACAGCCCACGTTCAAGCACACACCGCCTACATATTCCTTATCTACACAAAGCACGCTTTGTCCCAATTGCGCAGCGCGGATTGCCGCTACGTAACCACCAGGACCTGCACCAATGACTAAAGTATCGATATCTAATGAAGCATCTCCAACAACCATCGTTTATACCTCCATAATGAACAGTTCTGGGTTGCCCAGCAACTGTTTAATGTAGTTCATAAAGTTTTGAGCGGTTGCGCCATCGATTAGACGGTGGTCAAAGCTCAGTGACAGAGCCATTACAGGAGCAGCCACGATCTCGCCGTTGCGTACGATTGCTTTTTCGGAAATACGTCCAGTACCGAGGATTGCAACTTCAGGGAAGTTGATAACCGGTGTAAAGAACATACCGCCTGCCGAACCGATATTGGAAATGGTAATCGTGCTGCCTCTCAGCTCGTTAGCCGAAAGCTTGCCGTCGCGTCCACGAACAGCCAGATCACGAATCGAGTCAGCCACTTTCCAAATGTTTTTGCGATCCGCATCTTCAATAACAGGAACGATCAAGCCGTTGTCTGTATCTGTAGCAATACCGATGTTGTAATATTTGCGCAAAACGATTTCTTGATTAGCTTCATCAAGCGTCGCATTCATAATTGGGAATTCACGGGCAGCAGCTACGAGCGCCTTCACGATGAATGGCAAGTACGTAAGCTTAGCACCTTTCTTCTCTGCATAAGGCTTGTATTTCGCACGAAGTGCAACAAGCTCAGTAACGTCCACTTCATCCATGATCGTTACATGCGGAGCTGTATAAACGGATTTGGACATGGCGCCCGCAATAATTTTGCGAATGCCTTTGAATGGCAAGCGCTCTTCCGGACGATAAGCTGTACCAGCAGCAACTGGAGCTGCTTTCGCTTCGCCAGCACCTTTCGCAGCTACAGCTGCGTTGTCTTGCTGCTCAGCAGGAGCCGACGCTTGCTCGGACGCTGCAGGAGCAGAACCGTCAAAGCCTGTAACATCTTCACGCGTAATACGGCCGTTTTTGCCAGTGCCGCTTACTTGTGTCAAATCAACATTTTGCTCGCGAGCGAACTTGCGAACGCTTGGTGTAGCAAGCACAGAAGCATTTGTAGCTTTAGGAGCTTCTTTAGCTGCTTCTACTGCCGGAGCAGCTTTTGCCACTTCTGGAGCAGGGGCCGGAGCTGCTTCTTCCTTCTTAGGCTCTTCAGCTGCTGGAGCTGCTTGCTCAGGCACTTCGCCTTCAGCATCGATCAAAGCGACTACTTCACCTACATGGCAAACTTGGCCGTCTTTAACCAAAACTTCAAGCACCGTACCGTTAACTGGACAAGGCACTTCAACAATCGCCTTGTCGTTTTGCACTTCCATAATAATGTCATCATCTGTTACTTTGTCGCCGGCTTTAATGTGCACTTTAATGATTTCGCCTTCGTGCAAGCCTTCGCCAAGCTCAGGGAAACGATATTCGAATTTAGCCACCGCGTGTATCCTCCTTTAGAAATCAAGTACTTTTTGGACAGCTGCAGAAATGCGGGCTACCGATGGAAGCCATGCATCCTCAACTTGCGCAAACGGATAAACGGTATCCGGACCTGCTACCCGAAGCACAGGAGCTTCCAAGTGCAGAATTGCTTTTTCATTGATTTGAGCGATTACTTCAGCGGCAACGCCGGAAGTTTTTTGTGCTTCTTGAACGACAATTGCACGGTTCGTTTTTTGGATAGAAGCGACAATGGTATCGATATCGAGAGGCACAAGGGAACGAAGGTCGATAACTTCAGCCTTGATTCCTTGTTTCTCAAGCTCGTCAGCCGCTTTAACAGCCGTGTGAACCATCAACCCGTAAGCAATAATTGTAACGTCGCTGCCTTCACGAACGACATTTGCTTTACCGATTTCAACTGTATATTCGCCTTCTGGCACTTCTGCACGGAAAGCATGATAAAGGTTCAAATGCTCCATGAAAAATACAGGGTCATTATCGCGAATAGCCGAGATAAGCAGACCTTTTGCATCGTAAGGATTGGATGGAATAACAACTTTGATACCCGGTGTCTGTACAGCAAGACCTTCCAGGGAATCTGTGTGCAGCTCAGCTGCTTTCACGCCGCCGCCGAAAGGCGTACGGAATACGATTGGCGAGTTGTAGCGTCCGCCGGAACGGTAGCGCATACGAGCCGCTTGAATAAACATTTGGTCCATCGCTTCATAGATGAAACCTACGAATTGGATTTCAGCAATTGGGCGGAAGCCTTGAATACCCATACCCACTGCCAAACCGCCGATAGCGGACTCCGCAAGCGGCGTATCAAATACGCGGTCTTCGCCAAATTCAGCTTGAAGGCCTTCGGTCGCACGGAACACGCCGCCGACTTTACCAACATCCTCGCCAAAAAGTAATACATTGGTATCCCGTTTAAGTTCAACGCGCATTGCGTCACGGATCGCTTCTTTCATGTTCATTTGAGCCATGATCTATAGTTCCTCCTTCGTTAAAGGCTATTATTGGAAATCAGCTTTTTGCTCTTCGAGGTGCTGCGGCGTTGTTTCAAACATCGAGTCGATCAAGCCTTCAACCGTCATTTTCTCAACAGCTTCCGCTTTCTTGATTTGCTCGTTAACTGTAGCTTTCGCTTCTTCCTTCACGCGAGCTGTATCCTCTTCCGACCAGAGACCTTTGCTTTCCAAATATTTGCCGAAACGAATGAGTGGATCTTTAGGAGCCCATTCCGCTTCCTCATCTTTGGTGCGATATTTTGTCGTATCATCTGCCATGGAATGCGCACGATAACGGTAAGTAAGAAGTTCGATCAGCGTAGCGCCTTCGCCATTGCGGCCACGCTCAGCAGCATCTCTAACTGCTTTAATAACAGCAAGTACGTCCATGCCATCAACCTGTACGCCTTTGATACCAGCAGCAAGCGCTTTGTGCGCAACAGAAAGTGCAGCTGTTTGTTTAGCATAAGGAGTTGTAATCGCATAGCCATTGTTTTGTACAACATAAATAACCGGAAGCTTGAACGCGCCTGCGAAGTTCATGCCTTCGTAGAAATCGCCTTCGGAAGAACCGCCATCGCCTGTGTACGTAATTGCAACGCGTTTTTCATTCTTTTTCTTGAAAGCCATGGCAACACCAGTTGCGTGCAAAATTTGCGCGCCAATGATGATTTGCGGCATTAGAACGTGAACATCCTCAGGGATTTGTCCGCCATGCTGATGTCCTCTGGAATACAGGAACGCTTGGTACAGCGGAAGACCATGCCATACGAGCTGCGGAATATCGCGGTAGCCCGGACAGATGAAGTCATCTTTATTCAAAGCGTATTCGCTACCAATCATAGCAGCCTCTTGACCGGATACTGGAGCGTAGAAGCCCAGACGGCCTTGACGACCCAAGTTCACGGCACGATCATCCCATGTACGGGTAAATACCATACGGTACATAATTTCTTTTAATTGGTCGTCCGTAAGCTCCGGCATTTCATCCGGGTTAACAACTTCACCATCAAGCGACAAGACGGACAATGGTGTAACTGGCTCCGTTTGAACTTCATATGGCAGTTTGCTAAG